>NZ_MUKA01000095.1 GCF_002150735.1 Streptomyces africanus | reverse complement strand
CCTACGGCGGCTGGAACCGGCACACGACCCTGGCGTCGGCCGCGCACGCCGTCTCGGTGCTCTCCGCGCCGGTTCCAGCCGCCGTAGGAGCGTCCGACGTAGTCGCGGATGCCGACGTGGGAGGTCACCTCGTCGAAGTCCCGGGCGACGCGCCGGGCACAGTCGCTGAAGCGCAGGACCGCGGCGGCCGGATGCGGCAGGTCGGTCAGCCATATCTCGGCCGGCTCGCGCCGGCCCGGAGCGCTGACCCCGACCAGCGACAGCGGTGCCCCGCCCGGCCCCGCACCGGGCACCCGCACCCCGACCGCGGCGACCAGAGCGGTCCTGCGGACCGCGGGCAGCGACCGCGAGACGGTCTCCAGGCGGGCCATGGGCCGGAACAGCGCCCGTGCCGCCTGCATGATCTCCGGAGCGGTCAGCCGGCGCGAGCCGTGCCCGGTCAGTGCCGGGTCCCGCACCGTGAGCGGCAGTTCGCCGTGCACCCGGACCATCGCGGGGAACCCCATGGCACGCAGCCCGTGGACCGTGGCGACGGGATCGGCCTCCTCGATGTCGACGACCACCGGCTGCGACGGCAGCTCCCAGGCGGCCAGGCTCTCCCGGCAGGCCGTCAGAACGCAGTCCCCGAGGGTCTCGGGCCCCACCTCGCACGGAATCGACGCCTGGTTGCGGCGCAGCCCGTCCTTGATCCACGTCTGCGGCAGGTACAGCCGCCAGTTGAACGGCGCCGTCATGGTGTCGGCGACGCCCCAGACACCGACGGCGCGCTGGGCGTTGAGCGCCTGCCCCTCGTCGACGGAGAAGTAGCGGCTGACCCCGACCGAGTGACGTCCCACCTTCGGGATCGTCATGAGGCGGGCGACGTAGGCCTGCGGCGGTTCCAGACGCGTCAGGTACTCGGCCAGAGAGCGGCGCACCGGGAACCAGTCCCAGGTGGAGCTGCAGATGAAGTGGTGCAGACTCTGGCCGGTGCTGCTGCCCTTCGGCGCTGCCATGTTCCGGATGGACTTCCGGCCGCGGGTGGAGAGCAGCCCGTGGATGTACTCCATGCCCCGGCGCCGCTGGTCGCTGCGGCGCAGTGTCGCGAAGAGCTCCGTGCCCAGCTCCTCGAGCGCATCCCCGAGCACCGCTTCGGGACGAATGAGAGCAGTACTCATGTGACTCCTCGGTCGTTTCCTTTCACGCCGTGCGGTCCGCTCAATTCCGCCGTGCGGCCGAATGAATTCACGCCGTGCGGTCCGCTCCACATTAGGAATCGGAGGCAGCCCTAATGAATGACAAGGGCCTGGCAAGGTTCAGCGGTTGGGGTGGCTGCGGTACATGACTGCTTCGAGCCCGAGCCCACTGATGCGGTTGACCGGAGACGCACCTGAACAGCACAGTCGGCTACGGGAGTCGAACCACGCAGCGGAGACGGGTGAAAATGGGACGCAAGAAGAAAGTCATCCTCGCGGAACCGCGCAGTTTCTGCGCCGGTGTACGCCGAGCGATATCAATTATCGAACTCGCGCTGGAACGCCATGGTGCTCCGCTTTATGTGCGCAAGGAAATCGTGCACAACCACTACGTGGTGCGGCAGCTGGAGCGGCGCGGTGTGCTGTTCGTGGATTCCGAGGAGGACGTGCCCGAGGGCGCGGTGTGCGTGTTCTCCGCACACGGCGTCTCCCCCCAGGTGCGGAGCAACGCGCGGGCCCGCCGGCTGGAGGTGATCGACGCGACCTGCCCGCTGGTGTCCAAGGTGCACCAGGAGGCCAAACGCTTCGCCCGGGAGGAGCGCACGCTGCTGCTGGTGGGGCACGCCGGGCACGAGGAGGTCGAGGGCACCTTCGGGCACGCGCCCGACCGGACGCTGATCGTGGAGACCGTGGAGGACGCCGAACGGCTGGACCTGCCGGCCGACACCCCGGTGGCCTACCTCACCCAGACGACGCTGTCGGTGGACGAGACCCGCGACATCGTCGAGGTGCTGCGCCGCCGCTTCACCGATCTGCGGGGCCCGGGCACCGACGACATCTGTTTCGCGAGCCAGAACCGCCAGGACGCGGTCAAGCAGGTCGTGCCGCGCTCCGACCTCATGCTCGTGGTCGGCTCCCGGAACTCCAGCAACTCGCTCCGGATGGTCGAGGTGGCCCGCCGCCTCGGTGTTCCCGCTCACCTTGTACCGGATGTCACGGAATTCGACGAGAGCTGGCTGGAGGGAGTGTCGGTGGTGGGCCTGAGCGCGGGCGCGAGCGCCCCGGAGATCCTCGTCGACCAGGTTCTGGAAAGGCTCGCGGACTTCGGTTACCGCGATATCGAGATCGAGCAGGTGGCGCAGGAGGACGTGGTCTTCCATCCGCCGACGCACCTCATCGACACGGCCAAGGCCGGCTGACCGGCCGGACAGGAGAGGGACCAAAATGACGACCGCGGTGACAGACCGGCTCTCGGTGCGCAGCACACGCGCGGAGGTGCTGCGCAGGGCCGAGCGACGTCTTGGCGAGCTCCTCGCGGACGAACGTGCCCGCTGGAGCGGTGTCGACGAGCGGGGCGCGGTTCCCGTGGACACGGTGACCTCTCTGGTCGACGCGGGCGGCAAGCGGCTGCGCCCCGCCTTCTGCGTGACCGGATACCTGGCCGCCGGAGGCGACCCCGACGACCCGATGGTGGCGGACGCCGCCTCCGGCATCGAACTGATCCACACCGGTGCGCTGCTCCACGACGACGTGCTCGACGCCTCCGACACCCGGCGCGGCGCCCCCGCGGCGCATGTCAGGCACGCCACGGTCCACGCGGAGCGTGGCTGGCGGGGCGAGTCGCGCCGTTACGGCGAGGGCGTGGCCCTGATCTCCGGGGTGCTGGCCATGCTCTACGCCGACCGCCTCACCCGGAACCTGCCGCCCGCCGCCCGCGACGTGTGGGGCGAGATGGTCACCGAGATCCAGATCGGCCAGCATCTGGACGTGGCCGTGGCCGCGGAGGGCGTGATCGCGCCGGAGCTGTCGCGCTGGATCGCGATCTGCAAGTCCGGCCGCTACAGCATCACGCGCCCGTTGCTGCTGGGGGCCGCGCTCGCCGGACGGCCCGACCTGACGACCGCGTTCGAGGAGTACGGCGAGTGCCTCGGGCTCGCCTTCCAGTTGCGCGACGACATCATCGGCACGTTCGGCGACAGCACGGTCGCCGGCAAGCCGGTCGGACTCGACCTGGAACAGCACAAGATGACGCTGCTGCTCGCCGAAGCCGCGGAGCGGGACCAGCAGGTGCGCTGCCTGGTCAATCGCCCCGAATGGGACACCGCCGCGCTGCTGGACCTCCTCGGCGAGAGCAGGACCCGTATCGAAGAGCGCATCGACGCGCTCGTGGAACGCGCCGGCGTGGCCCTCGACCAGGCCGCGATCGAACCGGTGTGGCGAGACGAACTGAGCGAGATGGCCCTCGAAGTCGCCTATCGGAACCGGTGATCGCATGTCATTGCTGGAGACCGTGCACGGCCCGGAGCGCCTCCGGGAACTGAGCACGCGGGAGCTGGACGCCCTTGCCGCGGAGATCCGCACCTTCCTCGTCGACCGGGTCTGCGTGACCGGCGGGCACCTCGGCCCCAACCTGGGCGTGGTGGAACTGACCCTCGCCCTGCACCGGGTCTTCGACTCGCCCCGCGACCGGCTGCTGTGGGACACGGGGCACCAGTCGTACGTGCACAAGATCGTCACCGGCCGGGCGGCCGGCTTCGACCGGCTGCGCCAGGAGGGCGGTCTGTCGGGTTACCCGAACCCGGCGGAGTCCGAGCACGACCTGGTGGAGAACTCCCACGCCTCCACGGCGCTGTCGTACGCCGACGGCCTGGCGCGCGCCGACGCCCATCAGGGCCGCACCGACCGGGCCGTGGTCGCCGTCATCGGCGACGGGGCGATGACCGGCGGCATGGCGTGGGAGGCCATGAACAACATCGCGGGCGGCCCGGACCGGCCGTTGGTCATCGTGCTCAACGACAACCAGCGCTCCTACGCGCTCACCCGGGGCGGGTTCGCCGACCACCTGGGGGAGCTGCGCACCGGGCAGCCCGGGCCGCCCGGTCTGTTCGAGCAGCTGGGGCTGGCCTACCTCGGCCCGGTCGACGGGCACGACGTGACGGCGCTGGAGGAGGCGCTGCGGCGCGCGCGGGCCCTGCGCAGGCCCGTCGTCGTCCACGTGGTGACCGAGAAGGGCCGCGGGTTCGCGGTGACGGAGCAGAACGAGCTGGACCGGGGTCACGCCATCAAGCCGATGGACCCCGAGACGGGCCGGCCGCTGAAGGGCTCCGCCGGGCCGTCGTTCACGTCCGTCTTCGGACGCGAACTCGTCCGCATCGCCGAGCGCCGTCCGGACGTCGTGGCGATCACGGCGGCCATGCTGGAGCCGACCGGTCTGCTGCCGATGCAGGAGCGGTTCCCCAAGCGGGTCATCGACGTGGGCATCGCGGAACAGCACGCGGTCACCATGGCCGCGGGCATGTCCCTGGGCGGCGTCCACCCGGTCGTCGCCATCTACTCCACCTTCGTCAACCGTGCCTTCGACCAGCTGCTGATGGACGTGGCACTGCACCGCAGAGCGGTGACGTTCGTCCTCGACCGCTCCGGCGTCACCGGCGACGACGGCCCGAGCCACAACGGCATGTGGGACATGTCGGTCCTTCAGGTGGTGCCCGGGCTGCGGATCGCCGCCCCGCGCGACGGCGCCCGGCTTGCCGAACTGCTCGGGGAGGCCGTCGAGTGGGAGGAGGGCCCGACCCTGGTGCGCTTCCCCAAGGGGCCGACGGGTGACGACATACCCGCGAAGATCACGTTCGCCGGCACCGACGTGCTGCACCGGGCCGGGCCGCTCGATGTGCTGATCGTCTCGGTGGGCGCGCTGGCCCGGGTGGCGCTGCAAGTGGCGGAGGTGCTGTGGGCGCAGGGCATCGGCGCGACAGTGGTCGACCCGCGGTGGGTGACGCCGGTCAATCCGACGCTCGCCGACATGGCGCGCCGGCACCGTCTGGCCATCACCGTCGAGGACAACAGCCGTATGGGCGGAGTGGGTTCGACCATCGCCCAGTTCCTGCGCGACGAAGGGGTGCGCACCCCGCTGCGGGAGTTCGGCATTCCCCGGCGCTTCCTCCAGCACGGCAGCCGCGCCGAGGTGCTCTCCGGCTGCGGGCTGACCGCGCAGGAGATCGCCAGGGCCGTGGTGGAGGAGATCAGTGAACCGGCGGAGAACCGGGTCGACGCCCCGGTGATCGACTTCGAGCGGGAGATGGCCCGCCTCATCGAACGGGAACGCGGAGGGGAGACACGATGACGACGGTTGGTCTCGGAATGCCCGGCGTCAGGCCGGGGGCCGATCTGCCGCCGCTGGCCCGGCGGCGCACGTCCCGCCGGATCATGGTGGGGTCGGTACCGGTCGGCGGCGACGCGCCGGTGTCGGTGCAGTCGATGACGACGACCGTGACCGCGGACGTCAACGCCACGCTCCAGCAGATCGCCGAACTGACCGCGGCCGGCTGCCAGATCGTCCGGGTCGCCGTCCCCTCGGCCGACGACGTGCAGGCGCTGCCCGCCATCGCCAGGAAGTCGCCGATCCCGGTGATCGCCGACATCCACTTCCAGCCCAAGTACGTGTTCGCGGCCATCGACGCCGGGTGCGCCGCCGTTCGCGTCAACCCGGGGAACATCAAGAAGTTCGACGACCGGGTGGGGGAGATCGCCAAGGAGGCGGCGAACGCCGGCATCCCGATCCGGATCGGCGTCAACGCCGGTTCGCTGGACCGCCGGCTGCTCGAGAAGTACGGCAGGGCCACCCCGGAGGCGCTGGTCGAGTCGGCGCTGTGGGAGTGCTCCCTGTTCGAGGAGCACGGCTTCCGCGACATCAAGATCTCCGTGAAGCACAACGACCCCGTGGTCATGATCGCCGCCTACCGGCTGCTCGCGCAGCGCTGCGACTACCCCCTGCACCTCGGTGTGACGGAGGCCGGCCCGGCCTTCCAGGGCACGATCAAGTCCGCGGCGGCGTTCGGGGCGCTGCTGTCGGAGGGGATCGGCGACACCATCCGGGTCTCCCTGTCGGCGCCGCCGGTGGAGGAGGTCAAGGTCGGCACGCAGATCCTGGAGGCACTGGCCCTGCGCGAGCGCGGGCTGGACATCGTCTCCTGCCCCTCCTGCGGGCGGGCCCAGGTGGATGTGCACACCCTGGCGGAGAAGGTCTCCGCCGCGCTGGAGGGGTTCCCCGCCGCGCTGCGGGTCGCCGTCATGGGGTGTGTGGTGAACGGGCCGGGCGAAGCCAGGGAGGCCGACCTCGGTGTGGCGTCCGGCAACGGCAAGGGGCAGATCTTCGTGAAGGGGGAGGTGATCAAGACCGTTCCGGAGTCTCTCATCGTCGAGACGCTGGTGGAGGAGGCCGTACGGATCGCCGAG
Organism: Streptomyces africanus; assembly: GCF_002150735.1. Taxonomy (GTDB): domain Bacteria; phylum Actinomycetota; class Actinomycetes; order Streptomycetales; family Streptomycetaceae; genus Streptomyces; species Streptomyces africanus. Next base: position 27,510 of record NZ_MUKA01000095.1, on the reverse strand, counting down.
GAGCGGGGCACGTCGGCCGACGGACCGGGCCCGGTGATCGTCACGCCGTCCTGATCCTCTCCCTGCTCCGCCCCGACGACGGCCCGCGGGTTGCCCGCGGGTCGTCGTGCTGCGCCGGGGAGTTGACATTCTCCACCGCCGCCCTGGGAGGTTTTGCGCCAACCGGCCGTGTGCGCTTCGGGTCCTCGACGAGGCCCCGTCGGAGGAGTCGGGTGCCCGACGGAAGCGAACAAACAGGACACCGAGGGTGGTTACGAGCCCCCGGACAAGCGCCGGGTCGCAGGCGAGGCACGCGGTGGGCACCTCACTCTGGCCGGATCGATTCGCTCAAAACATCGATGGAACTACCTTGGCATTGTCCGGAACAGGATGAAACGGGGGTGACTGCACGTGGCGCCGACGGAAGTCCCACGCGGCCTCGGACCGGAGTTCCCGCGCCCGACAAGCTGAGGAGGAACCTTTCGGCTCCTCGGCCGTGGCGCGTTCCGTCCCGCCGCCTCGCGATGCCGACGCCCGGCCGGCTTCCCGCTGCCCTCCCGCGCCGGCCCACCGTGCACGGCACGGCACGCAACGCCCCGGCTCGTCCTGCGCACGGGCTCGCCCACGAGCAAGCGGGATCGATTCTTCACGTGTGTCCGTTGATCCATGGGGGCTGCCTATGTACCCGATCAGTTCGAGCACCACCATCAGTGACGAGCTCAGCGCCGGCGGGCCGGGAGTGCTCACCGTCGCGGGCCACGGGCTCGTGGGCCGGCAGGAGGAGCGGGCCGAACTGCGGGGACTCCTCGGCGAGCCGGCCGTCCGCGTCGTCACCGTCACCGGTCCGGCCGGTGTCGGCAAGAGCAGACTCGCCGCGGCGGCCTTCGCCGACGTCGTCGGCTCCTTCGAGGACGGCGGACGGGCCGTGGACCTGAACGACGTCCGCCCGGGCCAGGACCCCGAGACCGTGCTCGCCGAGACCCTCGGCCTGGACACCGGCACGGACCGACCCGTGCACCAGCTCCTGCGCGAGTACCTCCAGCCCCGCCGGTGCCTGCTCCTCCTGGACGGCTGCGACCGCATGCGTGCCGCGCTCGTACCGGCCGTCACCCGCCTGGTCAACGACTGCCCCCGGCTCACCGTCCTGATGACCGGGAACGAGCGGCTCGGCGTCTACGGCGAGGTGCTGCTGCGCCTCGGCCCGCTGGAGCTGCCCCCGGCCGACGGGGAACCCGGCCTGGCGGAGCTGCGGGAGGTGCCCTCCGTCAAGCTGTTCGTGGAACGCACCGCCGTCAGCCGCCCCAACTTCGCGCTGACCGAGCACAACCGCGACGCGGTCGTCCGGCTGTGCCGGCGGACCGACGGCCTTCCCATGGCGATCGAGTTCGCCGCGTCCCGCATGAAGATGCTCTCGCCGCAGCGGCTCCTGGACGAACTGGACACCGGCCTCGACGCCCTGTCCGGGACCGAGTTCGACACCTTGTCCCGGCACCGCGCCATGAGCGCGGCCATCGCCCGCCACCTCGACGCGCTGGACAAGCACGAACGCGCCCTGCTGAGGCGGCTCGCCGTGTTCCACCGGGCCTTCGACCTGCCCACCGCCCAGGCCATGTGGCCGGGCGACGTCACCGAACTCCAGCGGCTGCTGGAGATGTTCGTCGACAAGAGCCTGCTGCACACCGAGGAGTGCGCGGACGGCGAACTCATCATCTCGATGCTCGGCCTCACCCGGCAGTTCCTGCTGGAGGAGGCGCACACCCTGGGCGAGAGCGACGAACTCGCCATGGCCCACGCCACGTTCTGCGCCGACCTCGCCGAGAGCGCCGAGAGCGGGCTGCGCGGCCCCGAGCAGAGCCGGTGGCTGCTCGTGATCGACTACTGGCGGCAGGACCTCACCGCCGCCCTGGACTTCCTCGCCCTGTCCGGCGACACGGCAGGCGTGGTCAGGATCGCCGCGAGCCTGCACGAGTACTGGCAGGCCCGCGGGGAGGTCAGGGAGGGCATCACGCGGCTGCGCGCCGGACTCGACGCTGGGAACGGCCTCACCCTGCGCCAGCAGGCCACCGCTCGTCTGTCGCTGGCGGAACTCCTGCTGAGCGCCTGTGAGACGACCGCGGCCGAGGAGTGCCTTGCCGAGGCCCGGGCCGCGTTCGAGGAGCTGGGCGACCATGCCGCAGTGGCCGCCTGCATGCGCGAGGCCGGGCTCGTCGCGCTCCAGCGCGGGGACCTGGCCGAGGCCGACCGCCGCCTCGAGGACTGTGTGGCCGCCGCCGCGGGCGGTGACGGCGCCGAACACGCCGAGGTGCTGCGCATGCTCGCGGAGGTCCGCCGTGCCGAGGGCCACGCCGCCGGCGCCCGCCGGCTCGCCGAGGACGCGCTGGCCTTCTTCGAGCAGCAGCGGGACGTGCGCAACATCGCGCTCACCCGCCTCGTCCTGGGCGACGTGGCCTTCGCCCTCGGCGACCAGGACCGTGCCGTCGACCTGTACCGGTCCGCCCTCCAGGACATCGCCGGGTTGAAGCACCTGGCGCTGTGCGCACTGGGCCTGGAGAAGTTCACGCTCCTGCTCACCCGCTGCCGCGGCCAGTCGATGGAGACCTGGCGCCGGGCGGCACGGGCCCTGGGCGCCGCGGCGGGCATCCGGGCCGCCACCGGCTGCGTCGCGCCCGTGCCCGTGCGCATGGAGGTGGACGCCGTCGCCGCCCTCACCCGGGTGCGCCTGGGCGACGAGGAGGCCGCGGAGCTGGCGGCCGTGGGCCGGCAGTCGCACCCGGACGCCGCCGTCGCCGCCGTGCTGACCCCCTCGGACGGCGTCGAGCCGGACCGTGACGCACCGGACGGCGCCGGCAACCCGCTCACCCCGCGGGAGCGCGAGGTCGCCGAACTGGTGGCGAACGGCCTCACCAACCGGGAGATCGCCCGCCGGCTGGGCATCGCCGAGTGGACCGCCGTGAACCACGTACGCAAGATCATGCGCAAGCTGGCGTGCACGTCGCGCGTCCAGGTCGCCAGCTGGATGTCCCAGCACAACTCCGGGCGCCGGGACCGGCCGTCACCCGCACGGCCCGCCGACGCACGGGCCTTCGGGGCCTGAGGCCTGTCGTCCGGACCGGGCCGCGGCACACCGACGGTGCCGGTCGATGCCGGCCGGCGACCACGCGGCAGTGTGCCTGCCGGATCCCGCGCCTGCGGCGTGCTCCCGGCGACAGGCCCCGGTCTCCGTCCGGCCGCTGCCGCCGGCCGCGCGGTCCGCGCACGAAGCGGCCCGGCAGGCTCGGCGGCGGAGGCCGCCGCCGAGCCTGCCGGGCCCCGCGCGCTCAGGACCAGTGGTGTGCCACGTTGAACAGCAGCACGCAGGCGACGGTCGTCCGGAAGACCACCACGCCGCGGCTGCGCGCCAGCAGCGCGTGACCGTCGCGCAGGAACGAGCCGTACTGGCGCAGCCGCAGCGCCATGAGCGGCACGGTCGCCAGCACGAACCAGCCGGGTATCCAGCCCGCCGCGTACGGGCCCAGGATCACCAGGATGTTCAGCGCCGTCAGCGCCCCCAGGAACAGCTTGTTGCCGCGCTCGGAGGCCATCACCGCGACGGTGCGCCGGCCGACCGCCGCGTCGCCGCTGATGTCCTGGGTGTTGGAGTAACCCGATATCAGCAGCTGCCCGAATCCGAACAGCAGGGCCTCCACCAGGACCAGGGCGGGCAGTTCCCCGACGGTCAGGGAGTAGGGGGACAGCACGAACGCCGTGGCCGAGAAGAGCAGCAGCACCTCTCCCAGCCCGACGTAGCTCAGCTTCAGCCCCCAGGAGTACTGCACGCTGAAGACGAGGAGCAGCGTGGTGACCACGGCGCCCCACACCGGGACGTGGGGTGCGACGACCACGGCCACCAGCCACCACAGGGCACCCCAGCCCAGGGCGACGTACCCGAACCGCTGCGCCTGGTGCACGGTGAGCTCGCCGGTGAGCAGCGGCTTGCGCTTGAGCGGACGCAGTTCGGTGTTGCCGTCGGAGAGGTAGTTCGCCGTGTCGCTGCCGTCCTTGACGCCGGTCACGTCGTCCAGCGTCATCACCGCGGACAGCACGCCCACCTTCCCCAGCGCGAACACCAGCAGCGTCAGGAGCACGGGCCCGTCGAAGCGGGTGCCCGGCTCCATCGCCGTCCACACGATGAGCAGGGCGAGGAAGAAGTCGAGGACGAACTGGAACTTGACCAGTCTGGCGTACCGCCCCAGTCGCTGCGAAACGCCCGTTCCGGTGGCCACTTGCGTACCCGCAGCCGCCATGAAGTGAGTCCTTACTGTCGGGCCGGGGACGCCCCTCAGAGCGTCACCGCGGCGGTGTTGAGGCAGGCGAGCAGTGAACGCGCCTGCACGTTGACGTAACGGCTGTGCCGCACGAGGGAGTTGAGCTGCCCGGGCGTGACCCAGCAGTACCCCGGAGGCGGTTGCGTCGGTGCCTGCGACTCGTCCGCCTCGACGATCAGGTAACGGCTCTGCGCGTGGTGGAAACGGCCGCCCTCCTCGGAGTGCACGGCCTCGTAGCGGATCTGCTTCTCGTCGGCGCCGAGCACCAGGTCCAGGAACGGCGGGCGCTGTGCGGGGTCGAGATGGAGGTGGTTCTCCGGTGTGCACTGCACCGTCGGAGCCAGCTCCAGCGTGTCCAGCAGCCCACCCTCGGGGAGGGCCTGCGCGAGCAGGTGCGGTACGCCGCCGAAACGACGGGTCACGAACGCGGTGACCCCGAGTCCGAGCGGCTCGATCAACGGCTGGGTCCACTGTGCCACCTCCCGGTTGGCGGCCTCCACGGCGACCGCCATCACTCGGAAGTAGCGTTCCGGCACATGGTCGATGGACCAATCGCCGCGCACCCAGTCCGTCACCTCGGCGAGCGGAACCGACCGCACCCGGCGGTCATGGCGGGAGCGTTCGGCGGTGATCCAGGAGAGCAGTCCCAAGTCCGAATGCAGGGCCCTGGGCTCGGCCGGCTGCGCGGGCGCGCAGGCCAGGACGGTACGCGCGTCCATGTTCACCACGTTGTCCAGACGGAGCAGCGCGCCGATCTGCCCGAGGGTGAGCCAGCAGAATCCCTCCTCCAGCGGAACGTCGCCCTCGGCCTCCACCACCATGTTGCGGTTGGCCTTCCGCAGGAACCACGAGCCGTGCTCCGACTGCAGCACATCGGAGATCACCCGCTCCGGCGGCACGTTCACGAAGTACTCGAGGTACTTCACGTCCGCGCCCCGGTGCACCTTGGTGTAGTTGCTGCGGGTCGCCTGTACGGTCGGCGACAACTGGAGCAGGTTGGGGTTGCCCGGCTCCATCTTGGCCTGCATCAGGAAGTGCAGGACACCGTCGAACTCCTTGGCCAGGATGCCGAGGATGCCGACCTCCGGCTGGTTGATGATCGGCTGGCGCCACTCGGGGACCGGGTTCTCGGGGTGGGTGACGTGGATGCCCTCGATCGAGAAGAACCGGCCGCTGCGGTGCACGAGGTTGCCCGTACCCGGCGCGAAGGACCAGCCGTCGAGGCCGGCGAACGGGATGCGCTCCACCCGGAACCTGTGGGTCCGGGCGTGCTCGTCCAGCCACGGTCCGACCTGCTCGGTGCGCGGGCCGCGGCCGTGCGGGGCGAGGGCCGAGCGGACCAGGCGGCCCGTGTCGGCCGTTCGGCCGTCGCTGTGCCGCGGGGCCGTCGTCGTCAGCGTGCTCATCGGTTCACCTCCGTTGCGGTGGCGCGCTTGATGTCCTTCCACCAGCCGGGATGGTCCCGGTACCAGTCGACGGTCTCGCGCAGTCCCTGCTCGAACGGCACCCGCGGCTCGAAGCCCAGCTCCTCGCGGATCTTGGTGCCGTCGAGGGAATAGCGGTCGTCGTGCCCGAGCCGGTCGACCACCCGGCGGATCGCGGAGGCATCGGCGCCGCACAGATCCAGCAGCCGGTGGGTGAGTGCCAGGTTGGTCCGCTCGACGCCTCCCCCCACGTGGTAGATCTCCCCGGCCCGGCCCCCGGTGCGCACCATCTCCACGGCACGGCAGTGGTCGTCGACGTGCAGCCACTCGCGGACGTTGTGGCCGTCCCCGTACAGCGGCACGGGCTTGCCCTCCAGGAGGTTCGTGACGAACAGCGGGATGAGCTTCTCGGGGTGCTGGTACGGGCCGTAGTTGTTGCAGCAGCGCGTGATCGACACATCCATGCCGTAGGTGCGCCAGTACGAGCGGACCACGAGGTCGGAGGCGGCCTTGGACGCCGCGTACGGCGAGTTCGGCGCGAGCGTCGAGGTCTCGGTCCACGAGCCCGACGCGATCGACCCGTAGACCTCGTCGGTGGAGACGTGCACGATCCGCTCCACTCCGCACTCCCGCGCGGAGTCGAGCAGCACCTGGGTGCCCAGCACGTTGGTGCGGATGAAGTCGGCCGCCGCCGTCAGGGAGCGGTCGACGTGCGACTCGGCCGCGAAGTGCACGATCGAGTCGTGTCCGGGCAGCAGTTCGCGCAGCAGCCCGGCGTCGCAGATGTCGCCGTGGACGAACTCCAGACGCTCCGCGCCGATCGGCAGGTTGGCCCGGTTGCCGCTGTAGGTCAGTTTGTCGACGACGGTCACCCGGGCGCCGACGGCCTGCGGACAGCGGTCCTCGAGCAGGGCGCGCACGTAGTGCGAGCCGATGAAACCGGCGCCTCCTGTCACCAGGATTCTCATGACGCGACCTCCACCCGGGAGTGGTCTCCGACGATCAGCCGGTGGCGGCGGGTGGCCGTCACCGAGGCGGTCCTGCCGATGAGCGAGCCGCTCAGTCCGCGCAGGTCCGACAGGGAGGACCCGTCCTGCACGATGGAGTCCTCCATGAGCGTGTGCCGCACCGTGCAGTCGCCGCCGATCGCGGTGTACCGCCCGATGTGGCTGTCCTCCACGACGCTCCCGGGACCGATGAAGGCCGGCCCCTCGATGCGGGAGCGCACCACCCGCGCGCCCGGCGCCAGCACCACCGGACCGCACAGGTCGCTGGCGTCGTCCACCTCGCCGAGCCGCTGCGGGCTCAGTTCGTCGAGCAGCCTGCGATTGCATTCGAGGACGGCGTCGACGTTCCCGGTGTCGGCCCAGAAACCGAGGTATTCGCTGGCCTTCACACAGCCCCCGTTCTTCACCAGCCACTGGATGGCGTCGGTGATCTCCAGCTCCCCCCGGGCGCTCGGCCGGATCCGGCCGACCGCCCGGTGAATGGCGGGCGTGAAGAAATAGACGCCGATCAGGGCGAGATCACTGCGCGGTACGGCAGGCTTCTCGGCCAGCCCGGTCACCGTGGCCGACGCGTCGACCTCGGCGACCCCGAAAGCCCGCGGGTCGGCGACTTTCTGGACGACGATCTGGGCGTCGGGCCGTTGCGCGGCGAACGCGCGGGCGATCTCCGTGATTCCTTCCGGCAGCACATTGTCGCCGAGGTACATCAGGAAATCGTCGTCGCCCAGGAATTCCCGGGCGATCAGCACGCAGTGGGCCAGCCCGAGCGGCTGGGCCTGCGGAATGTAGGTGATCCGGGCTCCGAACCGGGAGCCGTCGCCGATCACTTCGCGGATCTGGTCCGCCCGGGGGCCGACGACCACGCCTATATCGGTGATGCCCGCCGCCAGGATATTGTCGATGACATGTTCCAGGACCGCCTTGCCGGCGACCGGAATCAGCTGTTTCGGCGTGGAATAGGTGAAGGGCCGAAGCCGGGTTCCCATCCCGCCGGACAGTACTAGAGCCTTCACTTTGTCCTTCCGGATTGATTCTTCGGCCAATGGGTGATGTCCGTTGGGTTTTCCGGGAGTGCGTAAGTGAGGCTAACGGCGCCACTGCGTGCGCTCGTCGATATGTTCTTGGACTCTGTCATGTCCTGCTTGACGTGACAGAGTCTTCAATACCCGCCCTCGGCGGGGGTGCAATGCGGGGTTACGCCCGCTAGCCGGCCGGGGACCGCTGTGCGGCTTCCTCGGGACTCAGCGACCCGCCCCGCTCGAAAGCGGCCGTGAAGCCGTCCTCGCCCAGCCGCGCACGGGCGCCCGCGGCGATCCGGTCCACGTCGTCGCGCTCGCCCTCGGGCAGGGGAGTGCCCACCCGGGCCCGGGCCGCGGCGGCCGCGCCGAGGAGGCACGCCGCCCGCTCGGCGCCGCCCGCCAGGAGTTCCGCGCCGGCCAGGCCCTCGAGGCCCAGGGCGACAGCGCGCGGATCACCCGATTCCCGCGCTGCCGCGAGGCCGTCCCGTTGCAACGCCTGGGCGGTGCGAACATCACCGCGCAGCTCCGCGATGAACCCCAGCTCGGCGAGGATCAGCGACGGCACGCCGGGCTGGTAGCCCATGCGCCGGTGCACGTCGAGCACGTTGCGCATGTGATGCTCGGCGGTGTCCAGATCGCCCTGCCGACGGGCCCCCATCCCGAGCCCGATCTCGGCGAACTGCTCGCCGAAGTCGTCCGACTGCTCCACGGCGAGCCGCCTGGCCCGCTCGTGGTACTCCCCGGCCATCGCGTAGTCACGGGTCAGCAGGGAGATCCGGCCGAGACCCGAGAGGTGGAACGACACCTCGGGCCACAGCCCGAGATCCTCGGCCATGCGCAGCCCGTCGCGCAGGAGCCGCCCGGCCTGCCGGTAGTCGCCGACCACCTCCGCCAGGGTCTGCAGCGGCACCATGGCACGCAACTGCCCCCACTGATCGCCCAGTTCGCGGAAGATCTCCAGGCTCTGCTCGCCGTACCTGCGCAGGGCGCCGAAGTCGCCGCGCAGCTTGGCGATGAAGGCCTGGCTGCTCAGCGCCGCCGCCGTGCCCCAGCGGTCCTCCAGTGAACGGAAGGTCATCAACGCCTGCTCGATCAGGTCCTCACTGGGTGTCAGGTCTCCGACGCCGTACAGGTTGGACCCCAGGAACCACTGGGCGTGCGCCTCGCCGGCCGGCTCGTCCAGCTCCTCGTAGGGGCGCAGCGCGGCACGGTACTCGGCCAGCGGGTCCTTGCTGCCGCCCAGGAGCAGCCTGGTTCCGCCCAGCCAGGCGGTCGCCTCGGCGACCGCCGGGGTGGCCGGGGCCCGCGGAACGAGGGACAGGGCCGTGGCCAGGTAGCGTTCCGCCTCGCGGTTGCGGCCCCGCAGGTGCCAGTACCACGCCAGGGCGTTGACCAGCCGCAAGGCCCCCTCGCCGTCCTCGCTGCGCACGGCGCTCTCCAGCGCCGTGCGCAGGTTCGCCGTCTCGGCGTCGAGGCGGCGCAGCCACTCCCGCTGCCCGTGACCGCGCAGATGCGGCCTGGCGCGCTCGGCGAAGGCGGTGTAGTAGGCGCGGTGGCGCACCTGGAGGGCCTCGAGCTCACCGGACTCGCGCAACTGCTCCAGGCAGTACGCCGTGACCGACTCCAGCAGCCGGTAACGCGGCCCGTCGACCCCGTCGGTCATGACCACCAGGGAGCAGTCCACCAGACGGGCCAGCAGGTCGAGGACCTCCGCGCGGTCCACGCCGGGACCCGCGCACAGCTCCTCCGCCGCCGCGAGGGAACAGCCGTCGGCGTGCACGGCCAGGCGATGCAGGACGGCGCGCTCCTGCGTGCCGAGCAGGCCGCAGCTCCAGTCGATGACCGCGCGCAGCGTGCGCTGCCGCGCGGGGGCGTCCCGGGTCCCGGTGGCCAGGAGCGTGAACCGGTCGTCGAGGCGGGCGGCCAGCTCCTGCACGCCCAGCGCACGGACCCGGGTCGCCGCCATCTCCAGGGCGAGGGGAATGCCGTCGAGACGCCGGCAGATGGAGACCACGGGGCCGATGGTCTCCTCGCTCAGCCGGAAACGGGGAGCCGTGGCGCCCGCCCGCGCCGCGAACAGTTCCACGGCGCTGAACCGCAGCACGTCTTCTGTGGTCAGACCCGCGGCGGACTGCGGCAGGGACAGCGGAGGCACCTCCACGAGCTGCTCCCCGCTGACGCTCAGCGGAGTCTGACTGGTCGTCATGAGGTGCAGCCGGGGCGCCGCCTTCAGCAGGCGTGCCGCCAACTCGGCGACGGGCTCGACGACATGCTCGCAGTTGTCGAGGACCAGCAGGGTCCGCTCGTCGCCCAGGGCGCGCACCACCCGCGCCGTGGAGGACAGCGGGTCGCCGTCCGGGGCGGGGTGGGAGGTGATGTCGTCGCGCACGCCGAGCACTGCCTCGACCACCTGGTGCACCTCGGTGGCCGATGTGGGGGAGCGGTCGAGGGAGGCGAACTCCGCCAGCCGGACGCCGCCGGGGAAGACAGGGCCGAGCTCGGCCGCGGTCCCCAGGGCGAGCCGGGTCTTGCCCACGCCGCCGGAGCCGGTCAGGGTCACCAGCCGGTGCCGGTCGACGAGTTCGCGCAGCCGCTCGACGAGCGCGTCCCGGCCGATGAGGTCGACGGGCGGGGCGGGCAGGTTCGTCGGCGGCCGGGCCGCGGTGGTGCTCGGCGACGGCACGGCCGCCAGCTCGGGGCTCTGCGTGAGGATGGCCCGGTGCAGCGAGGCCAGCTCGGGCGACGGGTCGACCCCCAGCTCCTCGGCGAGCCGTTCGCGCAGTTCGGCGTAGCTGGTGAGGGCGGCGCTCTGCCGGCCCGCGAGATACAGAGCCCGGATGTGGGCCGTACGCAGCCGTTCGCGCAGCGGATGCAGGGCCACCAGGTCCGCCAGCTCGTCGGCGACCAGGGCGTGTTCGCCGAGCTCCAGCCTGGCCTCGGCCTGCTCCTCCAGCGCCGTCAGACGCTGTTCCTCGAGCCGGTCGGCCGCGGTCCGGGCGAACTCCTCGTCGACGAAGTCGGCGAACGCCGCACCCCGCCACAGGGCCAGCGCCTCGGTCAGCAGCTTCGTCCGGGTGCGGGGGTCGGCGCTCCGGCGGGCGCGGGCCGTCAGGTCGGTGAAGCGGTCGGCGTCGACGGCACCGGACGGAACCTGAAGCTCGTATCCGGGAGCGCGGGAGACCACCAGGTCCCGGCCGCCGGGCGCGGCGTCCTCCAGGGCCCGGCGTAACTGCCACACCTTGTTCTGCAGCACACCCACGGGGTTGTTCGGCAGGTGCTCGCCCCACAGGTCGTCGATCAGCCGGTCCACGGACACGGGCCGGCCGCGGTGGACCAGCAAAGCGGTGAGCAGAGCACGAACCTTCAACTCCGGCACCCGCACCGGCCGGCCCTGAGCCGTCCACACCGCAAGCGGGCCGAGCACCCCGAAACGCATGTGATCACGCTAGCCGAAGGGGGCGGTCCGCGACAGGACGATCCCGTGTGAAGAGCGGCCGAGAGCGACCGAGAGCGACCGAGAGCGGACCGGGATCGGACCGGGGGCGGTGTCGGGCACGGTGACAGCCGAGGAGCCGAGCACACGGAGGGAACCATGCCTGAGCCCAAGCTGCGGGTGTCCGTCATCATCGGCAGCGTCCGAAACGGCCGATTCGGACCCACGGCGGCTCGTTGGATAGCCGACGAGGCCGCCAAGCGCGATGACCTCGCCGTCGACGTGATCGACCTGGCGAAAGTGTGGCTGCCCGAGGTGCTGCCGGCGGACGAGCACGCGGAGCGGCCCGCCGCCGTCCAGGACCTGGCGCCGTGGCTGTCGCGCGCCGACGCGTTCATCATCGTGACGCCGGAGTACAACCACAGCTTCCCCGCCTCGCTGAAGAACGCCATCGACTGGTACGTCGACGAGTGGAAGGCCAAGCCGGTCGCGTTCGTCTCCTACGGAGGCATCGCCGGCGGTCTGCGCGCTGTCGCCCACCTGCGGGAGGTGTTCCCCGGGCTGCACTCGGTGACGGTCCGGGACTCCGTCGCCTTCCCCGAGTACTGGACGCGCTTCGACGACGAGGGCCGGCCGGTGAACCCGACGGAGTGCGAGACCGCCGCCAAGACGATGCTCGACCAGCTGACGTGGTGGGGACGCACACTGCGCGACGCGCGGGCCGTGCGGCCCTATCCCGGCTGAAACTCCCACCACCGTCCCCGTGGTCCGCACCACATCGTCCCTACCCCTGGAAGGACACCCATGTCATCTCAAGTCTCCCCGGCGGCGCCGGCGAAGGCAGGGACCCGCGAGTGGCTGGGTCTGGCCGTGCTCGCCCTGCCCACGCTGCTGCTGGCGCTCGACCAGAGCGTGCTGTTCCTCGCACTGCCGCACCTGGCGGAGTCCCTGCACCCCACCGGCACGCAGACGCTGTGGATCATGGACATCTACGGCTTCATGATCGCCGGTTTCCTGGTCACCATGGGAACGCTCGGCGACCGCATCGGCCGGCGCAAGCTGCTGCTGATCGGAGCCGCGTTCGTCGGTGCCAGCTCGCTGCTCGCGGCCTACTCCACCAGCGCGGAGATGCTGATCGCCAGCCGGGCGCTGCTCGGTGTCGCCGCGGCCACGCTGATGCCCTCCACGCTCGCCCTGATCAGCAACATGTTCCAGGACCCGGGCCAGCGCGGCCGGGCCATCGCGGTGTGGGCCAGCTGCTTCATGGGCGGCACCGCGCTCGGCCCCATGATCGGCGGCGTGATGCTGGACCAGTTCTGGTGGGGCTCGGTCTTCCTGCTCGGCGTGCCCGTCATGATCACCCTGCTGGTCGCCGGTCCCGTCCTGCTGCCCGAGTACCGTGACCCCGACGCCGGCAGGCTGGACCTGTTCAGCGTCGCGCTGTCCCTGGCCACCATCCTGCCGGTCATCTTCGGCCTCAAGGAGATCGCCCGCTACGGCTGGCAGCCGCTGCCCCTGCTGGTGATCGCGGCCGGCGTGGCCGTCGGCGCGGTGTTCGTCCGCCGCCAGACCCGGCTGGCGCACCCGCTGCTCGACCTGCGCCTGTTCCGCTCCGGCGCCTTCACCTCGTCGCTGCTCGTGCTGATGCTGGCGATGGCCACCATGGGCGGCAGCTACCTGTTCATCACCGGCTTCCTGCAGATGGTCGAGGGACTGTCGCCCACCGCCGCCGGCCTGTGGATGGTGCCCTCGGCGCTCGCCTCGATCGTGGCGGCGCTGATCGCTCCCGGCCTGACCAAGCGGCTGCCCATGGGAGTGGTGATCGGCAGCGGTCTCGCCCTGACGACCGTCGGCTACCTCCTGGTCGCCTTCGTCGACCCGGTGGGCGGACTCCCGCTGCTGATCACCGGCTTCGTGATCGCTTTCTTCGGCACCGGACCGATCGGCGCCCTGGGCACCAACCTCGTGGTCAGCTCCGCACCCCCGGAGAAGGGCGGATCCGCGGCCTCCCTGTCCGAGACGAGCGGCGAGTTCGGAGTGTCGCTCGGCGTGGCGGCGTTCGGCAGCCTGGGCACCGCGCTCTACCGCGGTGACATCACCGTCCCGCAGGGAGTGCCCGCCGAGCACGCCGAGACGGTGCGCGGCGGCATGGAGGGCGCGATCGTCGCCGCCCAGGAGCTTCCCGCGGACCTGCGCGACCAGGTGCTGGCCGCGGCGCGCGAGGCGTACACCGCCGGGCTCAACGTCGTCGGCGTCGTCTGCGCCACGCTCATCGCCGTCACGGCGGTGCTCGCCGTGACCCTGCTGCGCAAGGTGGGCGGCACCCCGCCCGCGCAGGACGATCCGGCCGCCTCGCACGAGGAGTCGGTCCCGGCACGTTCCTGACCGGCACGCCCCACAGCGCGGTCCCTTTCGCCACGCCGGCGAAGGGACCGCGCTTTTCCCCTTCCGGCGCCACCGGCGGACCTGACACATGAAGCGGCCCCTTCATGGACCCCCTCCACGGCCGTGGACAGCATGGTCATGTGCGTTCGCACGGGCCGGCGCGCCGAGCCGCCCGCCCACGAAATGCAAAGGGGTCCGTTCATGGTCCAATGTCGCATCTGCGGTGGCCCGGTCGACGAGTTCATCGACTTCGGCCGGCAACCGGTATCCGATTCCTTCGTGACACCCGAGACGGCGGGCAGCGAGTTCTATTTCCGGCTGGCCGCGGGCGTCTGCACCGAATGCACCATGGTGCAGCTCATCGAAGAGGTGCCCCGCGAGAAGATGTTCCACGAGGACTACCCCTACCGTTCCGCCGGTTCGGTGGTCATGCGCGAGCACTTCGAGAAGTACGCGAACCAGCTGCTGGGCAGCGAACTCACCGGCGACGCTCCCTTCGTGGTGGAGATCGGCTCCAACGACGGAACGATGCTCAAGACCATCGGCCGGGCCGGCGTGCGCCACCTCGGCGTCGACCCCTCGGCGCAGGTCGCCGAGTTCGCCAAGGCGCAGGGCGTGCGAGTGCGCACGGACTTCTTCCAGGAGGCCAGCGCGCTGGAGATCGCCGAAGCCGACGGTCCAGCCGACGTGATCTTCTCCGCCAACACCGTCAGCCACATCGCCTACATCGACTCGGTGTTCCGGGGCGTGGACGCGCTCCTCGGCCCCGACGGCATCTTCGTGATCGAGGACCGCTACCTCGGCTCGATCATCGCCCAGAACGCGTTCGACCAGATCTACGACGAGCACTTCTACCTCTTCTCGGTCACCTCCGTGCAGGCCATGGCCCGGCGCTACGGCCTCGAACTGGCGGACGTCCAGCCGCTGTCCGTGCACGGCGGATCGATGCGGTACACCATCGCCCGCCCCGGGCGGCGGACCGTCTCCGCAGCCGTGACCGAGCACGTCGAGCGCGAACGCGAGGCGGGCCTGGCCCGGCCGGAGACCTACCACCGCTTCGCGGAGCACGCGCGCAACAGCTGCCGGGACCTCGTGCGGCTGCTCACGGAACTGCGCGAGCAGGGCCGCTCGGTGGTCGGCTACGGCGCCACCGCCAAGAGCGCCACCGTCCTCAACCACTGCGGGATCGGCCCCGACCTCGTTCCGTTCATCTGCGACAACACGCCGGCCAAGCAGGGCCGGCTCGCCCCGGGCGCCCACATTCCCGTCCGCCCGTCCGAGGAATTCTCCCGGCCGTACCCCGACTATGCCCTTCTCTTCGCCTGGAACCACGCCGAGGAAATCATGGCGAAGGAAAGGGAGTTCCGGGCGGCGGGCGGCAAATGGATCCTCTACGTGCCCGACGTCCACATCGTCTGAACGACCGCCAGGGACCGCGACACGGGGCACCGAGCCCCACCCCCCCCGATTCCAACCGGAAGGTGTCATGAAGAAGTACGCCGGCAAGAAGGCCGTGGTCACCGGTGGCACGCACGGCATCGGCATGGCCGTGGTCAAAAAGCTCCTGGAAGGCGGAGCGGAGGTGCTGCTCACCGGTCTCAACGAGAAGAACATCGAGGCCGCCCGAGCCGAACTCGGCCCGCGCGCCCACGTGCTGCGCTCCGACGCGGCGAGCATGTCCGACATCGACGCGCTGGGCAAGGCGGTCGAGGAAACGCTGGGCCAGGTGGACTTCGTCTTCGTCAACGTCGGCTACCTGAAGTTCGGTTCCCTCAGCCAGGTCACCGAGGAAACCTACGACCGGATGTTCGACACCAACACCAAGGGGGCCTTCTTCACCGCGCAGCGGCTCGCGCCCCTGGTCAAGGAGGGCGGTTCGTTCGTCTTCACCACCGCTGTCGCCGTCGGTATGGGCTTCGTCGCCACCAGCGTCGGCACCGGCATGAAGTCGGCGATCCGGGCCTTCTCCAAGGTCTTCGCCTCCGAGCTGCTGCCCCGCGGCATCCGCGTCAACACCATCAGCCCCGGCTTCACCGACACCCCCACGATGGGCATCGCCGAGATCTCCGACGAACTGCGTGCCGCCAACATCAAGGAGGGCATCGAGCTGACGCCCATGCGCCGCTTCGGCACCGCCGACGAGGCCGCCACAGCGGTGCTCTTCCTCGCCTTCGACGCCACCTTCACCACCGGCGTCGACCTGCCCGTCGACGGCGGCCTCGGCCAGGGGCTGGAGTGGCCGCACGACGAGATCGTCGAACACTGACCCGCCCCAACCAGCAGACAGAGGTGGAGCGATGACCAGTCGCACACAACGCACCAAGGTCGCGGTGATCGGCGGCGGCATGGCCGGCTGTGCCGCCACCCGTCAACTGCTGCGCAGCGGCCGTGAGGTGGTCGTCTTCGAGACGGCGGACGGGCTCGGCGGCCGGGCCCGCTCCTGGCACCGCCCGGAGATCGAGCCCGACGTCGGCATCAACCTGATGTACGTCAGCTTCTACAAGCTGATGACCCAGCTGATCAAGGAGTACGGGCTCGAGGACGAGCTCGTCCGGATCTCCAGCAACGTCTGGATCTCCGACCACGGCAAGACCGTGCCGCTCTCCTCCGACTCGCCGCTCAGCCTGCTCACCTACAAGCACGTCGGCCTGCGCGACAGGGTCGCCTTCCTGCTGAGCACCCTCAAGCAGGTGGCCCGCAAGAAGCAGCTCGACCTGTTCGACCCGGTGAAGTCGGCCCCGTTCGACGACGGGACGACCGCCGCCGACTGGGGCTGCCGGCAGGTGTCCGAGCGCGGCTTCGACTTCCTGCTGCGCCCCCAGATCGAGGGCTTCTGGAACTTCGCCTGCGAGGAGATCTCCGCCGTCCACGCCCGTGCCCTGCTCGCCTGGATGGGCGGCTCCGGCTTCTACGTGCTGCGCGGCGGCATGGAGATCCTCGCCGAGAAGAACGCCGAGGGCGCCGACCTGCGGCTGTCGCACGAGGTCACCGCCGTCCAGCCGGACGGCACGGGCATCGTGGTCACCGCCGTGGGACCGGACGGCACCCCGGTCACCGAGAGCTTCGACGAAGTGGTCGTCGCCACGCCCGCGCCGATCGCCGCCAAACTCGTCGCCGCGCTGCCCGCCCCCACCGTGGGCGAGGAGACCCGCCGGTTCCTGGAATCGCAGCGGTACGAGCCGGCCCTGTCGGTGTCCTACCTCGTCGACAAGGGCACACTGCCCGCCGAGGCGCACATCGTGGCCGGCGGCCCCGAGGACCCGCCCCTGCGCAACATGATCACCTATCCCCGCACGGTGCGGGACGACCACGGCCGGCCCGTCGAGAAACTCCTGGTGTTCGCCTACCCCGGCCGTGCCCACACCCGCCGCCTGCTGGGCCGCCCCACCGAGGAGCAGTTCGCCGAGGTGACGAAGTTGCTGCCGTCGCTGTGGCGGGACTTCCCGGTCGCGAGCGCCGAGCCGTTCCAGATCGCGGAGCGACCCTACGGGTTCCCCATCCCCGCCCCCGGCCGCTACCGCCGCTCCGTGCGCGTCCTGAAGGAGCAGCGGCCCCCGGTCGTCTTCGCAGGCGACTACTTCAACTCCCCCACCACGGAAGCCGCGATGCTCTCGGGAGTCCGGGCCGCCGCGGTGCTCACGAAGGCAGGTTGAGACCCCCATGAAGGTCCTGTTCATCCCCGGAAACAGCCCCTACCCGATCTTCTCCCACACCCCCCTCGCCACCGCCGTGCGCAATGCCGGGCACCAGGTGTTCATGGGCGGCATCGACTGGGTGCTGCCCAACATCGCCAGCGTCGGCCTGCCCGCCGTGAAGATCTCCCCGGTGTCGATGGAGGAGGTCAGCGCCTTCATGGGCGCCATGCCCGACGATCCGGCCGAGCAGCTCAAGGCGGTCGGCCGGGTCTACGCCGAGATCGCCGTGGACAGCCTGGACCGCCTGCTGGACCTGGCCGACCACTGGCGGCCCGACCTCGTCGTCGGCGGTGGCATGTTCTACACGGCCCCGCTGCTCGCCGACCACCTGGGCATCCCCAGCGTGCGCCTGGAATGGGACCGCATCGACTCCCGCGCCTACGACCCGGGAGCCGAGCCCGTGCTCGCCCCGGTCCTCGCCGAACTGGGCCTGGACAAGGTGCCCGCCCCGGACCTCTGGCTCGACGTGTGCCCGCCCAGCCTGCGGCCCGAGAACGCGGTCCCCGCCAAGCTCATGCGCTGGGTGCCGGGCAACCCGCAAAAGCCCCTGGAGCCGTGGATGTACACCAAGGGCGACCGTCCCCGCGTCTACATCACCGCGGGCACCCGGCTGTTCAGCGGCGAGGGACTGCGCGACATGGCGCGCAGCGTCGGCAAGCTCGGCGCCGAGGTAGTCGTCGGCGCCCCCGAGGCCGTCGCCGCCGAACTGCGCGAGGAGGTGCCCGAGGTGCGCGTCGGCTGGGTGCCGCTGGACGTCCTCGCACCCACCTGTGACGTCATCATCCACCACGGGGGCGGCGGCACCGACATGACCGCCCTGAACGCCGGCGTGCCACAGCTGATCGCCCACCCCGAATACCCCACCAGCGCCACCCGGCGGATCGTCGAGTACGGGGCCGCCGCCCTGGTCGACTCCGGTGGCTACGAGGAGATCAACGCCGCGTGCGAGCTGCTGCTCAAGGACCCCTCGTACCGCGAGCGGGCGCAGGCGATCTCCCGGGAGATGGCGCAGCTGCCGCCGGCCCACGAGATCGTCGGCGACCTGGAACGCCTGGTGGCCGAACGGGCCTGAGCCGGCCGCGCCGGGCCCGGCCCGGCGACACGAAAGGAGAACGCGGTGCGTATCGCCCCGACGGCGATCCCGGGGGCGTACCTGGTGACCCCCGAACAACTGCCGGACGAGCGCGGCGCCTTCTGGGAGGGGATGCGCGCCGACAAACTGGAGGAGGTGCTGGGTGAGCCGTTCGTGCCCCGGCAGATCAGCTACTCCGTGTCCCGCCGCAACACCCTGCGCGGCATCCACACGGTGGCCGTCCCGCCCGGGCAGGCCAAGTACGTCAGCTGCGTACGCGGCGCGCTGCGCGACATCATCGTCGACCTGCGCGTCGGCTCACCCACCTTCGGCCGGCACCACGTGTGCACCCTGGACGCCTCCTCGGGCCGCTCCCTCTACATCCCGGAGGGCGTCGGCCACGGCTTCCTGACCCTCGACGACGACACCTGCATCTGCTACGTGATGTCGACGGTCTACGCGCCGGGCACCCAGATCGACATCAACCCCTTCGACCCCGAACTGCACCTGCCCTGGGACATCACCGAGGAACCCCTGATGTCACCGAAGGACAAGGCCGCGGCCGGCCTCGCGCAGACCCTGGCTGCCGGGGTGCTGCCACGCTGGAACGGGGAGGAACCATGACAGACGCCATTCGCGTCGGAGTTCTCGGCAGTGCGGAGATCGCCCGCCGCCGGATGCTTCCGGCCTTCGCCCGCTCCGCGGCCTTCGAGATCACCGCGATCGCCTCGCGGGACCCGGGCCGCGGCGCGGCGGCCGCCGCTCCCTACCGGGCGCGCGTGCTGCACGGCTACGCCCGGCTGATCGAGGACGGGGACGTGGACGCGGTCTACATCCCGCTGCCGCTCGCCCTGCACGCCGAGTGGGTCGAGGCGGCACTGCGCGCGGGCAAGCACGTGCTGGCCGAGAAGCCGCTGAGCACCTCCATGGAGGTGAGCGCGCACCTGTTCGCCCTGGCGCGCCGCCGCCGCCTGGCCCTGATGGAGAACGTCATGTTCATCCACCACGGCCAGCACGCCCGGGTCCGCCGGCTCATCGAGGACGGGGTCATCGGCGAACCGCGCTCCTTCCACGCGGCGTTCACCGTGCCCCGCCGCCCCGCCGGGGACATCCGCTACCGCCCCGAGCTGGGCGGCGGCGCCCTGTGGGACACCGGCGTCTACCCGGTGCGCGCCGCGCAGCACCTCCTCGGCGCCGAACTGACCGTCGTGGGCGCCGTCGCCACGGCCGCCGCCGGCGTCGACGTCGACACCGCCGGGGCCGCCCTGCTGCGCCGCGACGGCGACGGCGTCGGCGTCCACCTGACCTACGGTCTCGACCACGCCTACCGCAGCACCTACGAGGTGTGCGGCAGCACCGGCCGGCTGACCCTCGACATGGCGTTCACGCCGCCCGCCGACCACGTCCCGGTGATCCGGCTCCACGACCGCTCCGGTAGCCGGGAACTGCGCCTCGACCCCGAGGACCAGGTGGCCGGCACCGTCGCGGCGTTCGCCGAGGCGGTGCGCCGCGGCGCTGTCCGCGCCGAGGACGAGAAGGCCACGCTGGAGCAGGCCCGGCTGCTGCGCGACATCCTCGGCACGGCCGTCCCGACCCCGGCACCGATCGACTGAGAACGACGCCGGGCGGCGCACGACTGAGCGGCACACGGTCCGACCGTGTGCCGCTCAGTCATGGGGCTGCCGTGCCGCCGGGCACTCAGCGGGCGGTGCGCCCGACCGTGTGCTCGGGGCCCAGCTCCTCGATCTTGAACTCACCCGTGGGGAAGCTCGGGGTGGGCAGTGGATCGGGGTAGGCGGCCTCCACACGCGGCGGCTGCCGGCGCACGTACGCGGCCCGCAGCCTCAGCGCGGTGTCCACCGCGAGCCGCAGCGGCCGGGACGGCTCCGGCACGCCGAACGCCTTGCGCATGTGCGGTGTCAGGAGCGCCGGAAGAGCCGCGGCCGCCGCCTTGCGGCCCAGTGGCTGGAGCCGTTTCGGGAGCCATCCGGCCATCGGTTCGATGACGGTGTTCCGCAGTACCTGCCACAGCGTCACGGCCTCCGGCGAGTACGCGAAAGTCCGCTCGACGTAGTCGTCGTGGAACCGGGCGAACTCCTCGAACGAGCCCGGGATGTCCTTCAGGCCCATCAGCTCGCCCTGTTCGCGCATGTGCAGATAGGCCGCGGTCCGCTCCTGGTCGCTCAGCGGCCGCCAGCCGTACCGGTCCACCCAGCGGATCTGTATCAGCATGCTGGTGGCGAGGACGAACAGGTACTCCTCGTTGCTGATGCTCCACTTCTTCTTGTCGTCGCTGATGTGCCGGACCGCGTTCTTGTGGATGCGGTTCATCTGCCGCGCCGCCGCCCGGCCGCGCTCGTCCTTGAACCCCCGCCGCACCATCTCCAGGCTGATCAGGGCGAAGTGCTCCATGCGCCGCTGCGTGTTCTGGGTCAGCTCCCCGGTCCGCACCAGGAGCGCCGCCATCTGCGGCGGCGCGACGCTGTTGCAGAACGCCAGCGCGCCCGCGACGCTGAAGTCCCACGGGAACTCGTAGCCCATGTCGAGCCACCAGATGCGGCTGTACTCCTCCTTGACGTCCATGCCCTGGATCTCACGGAGCCGGGCATAACGTGCGTTCCTGTCCATGGCCATGCCGTGGCCTCTCCTCTCGCCGGTCACCTCGGAAAAAAGCGGGTCGGCTGACGTCGGGCCGTGCGGCCGTTGCGCCCGTGCCGGTGGCGGGGGAGCAGCGGGTCGACGGCTCCGGAGCGACGACCATGCCCCATGCAGGGCGCCGTGCGCCCCGCGGCGTCGGCGACTGCGTCAAGTCCGCTCCTCAGCGAGCGGCACGAAAGGCCGCTGCGCCGCGTCCCCCCCGGCACCGGAGCCCGAAGAAGGGGGGCAGACGCCTGTAGGGACGTCCGCTCACCCCGGGTGCCGCGCGCCCCGGGCCGCCGGGCCGGTCAGCCCTGGTCCTGCAACTGCTTCAGCAGCTCCAGACGCTTGATCTTGGTGGTGGCCGTCTGCGGCAGGTCCTCCAGGCGCCACTGCACCGGCTCGGCCATCGGCGGCAGGTCGACCACCGCGGTCTTCCACGCCACCGGATCGAGCGGACGGTCGCCCCGCGTCGACACCACCGGCACCGGCCTTCCGTCCGGCCCGGGCACGATGACCGCCTCGGTCAGCTCGGGCAGCCTGGCGAACAGCTTGTCCTCGATCTCCAGCGTGCTGTCGATGCCCGGGATCTCGTCCACCTCCCGGTCCAGCAGGTGCAGGCAGCCCCACTTGGTGCGGTAACCGACATCGCCCATGCGCCACCAGTCGCCGTCGGCCTGCTTCTCCCAGCGCCCGTGCTCC
This sequence comes from Streptomyces africanus, assembly GCF_002150735.1. Lineage (GTDB taxonomy): Bacteria > Actinomycetota > Actinomycetes > Streptomycetales > Streptomycetaceae > Streptomyces > Streptomyces africanus. The sequence continues at coordinate 5,853 of NZ_MUKA01000095.1, read as the reverse complement.
CCGAGGTAGGTGACGATCCGTCCGTTGCTCCTGACCTCGATGAAGCCGGGGGAGGACTTGGTGGGCGGCTTGCCGTCGCGGCTGACCACGCGCACCGCGGTCATCCCGGGGAACGGCCGGCCCACACAGCGGCCCTCCGCCTCCGCGCCCCTCTTGGGGCTGTAGGTGCGGCCGGCGATGGGACCCACCTCGCTCTGCCCGTACATCTGGATGAACGTGGCGCCGCTCCGGCGGGAGGCGCTCAGCAGCCGGTGCACCGTGCGCGGGTGAATGGCGTCGAAGGTCGAACTGAAGTACTTGACCTTCGCCAGCGGGGCCCGTGGATCGTCGGCCAGTTCCTCCCACCGCATGAAGGTGTTGGGGTGCGCCTCGATCAGCCCGGGCGGGACCTGGCCGAACAGGTCGCCCACCATCTGCGGATCGTCCTCGCGCAGGATGATGACCGGGTGGCCCTGGAGGATGGAGATGGGCAGTGCCGTGAACATGCGCGAGTGCACGAACGACACGTGGATCGCCACGGGTTCACTGGACGCGACCAGCTTGGCGACCGTGCCCTGCGGGCGGTACCGGGCCTCAAAGGTGCGGCCGGTGTGCACGGCCAGCTTCGGCACGCCGGTGGTGCCGGAGGTGTGGGTGATCAGCGTGGGGTGGTCCGGCGACATCACCGCCGGCTGGATGCGCGGGCTGCCGGCGAGCGACGCCAACTCGACCGCGCCCTCGTGCTCGCCGGAGGCCAGCAGCAGCTCACGGGCCAGGCCGGAGACCTCCGGGGGCAGGTCGTTGTCGAGCTTGGTCTGATCGGTCACCAGGAAGGGCATGTCGATCCGGCGCAGCAGCTCGGCCACCGTCGCCCCGTCGAGCTTCGGGGACAGCAGCACCGGCAGCGCGCCGATACGGGCCGTCGAGCAGGCGAGCAGGGTGATGTCGAAGCCGTTGGTCTTGTGGACGACCACGCGGTCACCGGTGCGCACACCCGCGGCCCACAGCCGGGACGCGAAGTCGTCGACGAGCGCGGCCACCTCGGTGAGCGTCAGCCGCGTGCCACGCTCCGGCGCGATGTCCAGTGCGTGGTCGAGAATCAGCGGGCTCGCCGGGTGCTTCTCGGCCGCCCGGTCGAACAATGTGCCCAGGCGTATTCCTTTGTTCGCGATGCGCTGGAGAAACATGCGGATCCTCTGGGTCGAAGGAAAAGAGCGATCAGGACGCGACGAAGTGATGGGTCAGCACGGTCCCGCCGCCGGCCGGCTCGATGCCGAAACCCCAGAGGCTCTCCTGATCGGCGCCCGCGTGGGACAGCATCATCCAGCGGAAGGCACAACCCGGTTCAGCGGTGACCACGCGGGCATCCGTGAACTTCGAAGAGGGGGCTCTTTTCGATGATGGAAGCCATGCCGAAAGCGTCGCAGCAGCCCGCACCGGGCGTCAGATACCGGACCCAGGATTGGTCAGGTTCACGGCTCGGCCGACCCGGCTCCGAGTTCGGCCGCCCGGCCCCGGGGCGGCGTGGTGGTCCGGCCGCCGTACCCCCGGGCGGCCTGGTCGTCCGGCCGACGCGGCCCCGCCCAGCGAAACGCCCCTCGCCGACGCCCTACCCGTCGTGGTGCAGGACGATCTTGCCCTGGGCCTTGCCCTCCTCGACGAGGCGGTGGGCCTCCGCGGCCGCGCTCAGCGGCAACGCGTGCACGGCGGGCGGCCGCAGCGAACCGTCCGCGAGGAGGCGGGAGATGAACCCGGCCGCCTCGGCGAGTTCACCCACGGACGCCTGCGAGATGGCGAAGCCGACGATCGAGCAGTCCTTCACATACAGCCGGCCCACGGGCAGCGTGGGAGCCGCCGTCAGCCCCGAGAGCAGCACGATCCTGCCCCGCCTGGCCAGCAGATCGACCGCGGTCGTCAGATCGTTGCGCGCGGAGGTGTCCACGTACATGTCGACACCCGAGGGCGCCGCCTCGCGGATCCGGTCGGCCGGCCGGGCGTCCCGGTAGTCGACGAAGACCTCGGCGCCCAGCGCCCGCACCCGCTTCGCGCTGTCCGCGCCCGCCACCGCGACGACCCGGGCGCCGGCCCGCGACGCCATGAGCACCAGGGCGCTGCCCACGTTTCCGCCCGCTCCCACGACGACCACCGTCTCGCCCACCCGCAGCCGGCCGTGCGTGAACAGCGCCAGATACGCCGTCGCCGCCGGATGCGCCACGGCCACGGCCTCGGCCGCCGGCACCCCGGCGGGCAACCGGTACAACCGGTCGGCGGTGACCAGCGCCCGCTCGGCCGCGGCGCCCTGCCGGCCGGCGTAGCCCAGGCTGTTGCACCACACCCGGTCCCCGAGGGTGAAACCGGTCACGGCCGGACCGGTCGCGGCCACGGTGCCCACGAGGTCCCGCCCGACCACGAACGGCAGCGGCACATCGGTGCGCCAGGCACCCGAACGCACGAAGGTGTCGACGTGGTTGACCGCGCTGACCTCGACGTCGACGAGGACGTCCGTCGATCCCGGCCGGGGCGTGGGCAGCTCGCCGTACCGGATCACGTCCGGCGGCCCGAACTGTTCTATGTAGGCGGCAATCATGGGTCCGATCCTGCCGCGCCACGATCCGCGGGCCGGTGGACGCGCCCACAGTGTGTCACCTGGCCCCGCCCGGCTTCACCTCAACGTAACGGCTACAGGCGCTACTTGACATAAACGTGCGGCTTCCGTGTCAGCGCTGCCGGGCCGTGGGCACGCTGGGGCCGCTTGGCAACCCAGACCGGATGCGCTCGCCGAATGGAGCTGCATGTGACTATGTTGAACAGACGACGGTTCATGGCCGGAGCGGGCGCCGCCGTGGCCACCTCCGGGACCGTCACCACACTCGGAACCTTCTCACCCGCCGCGCACGCCGCCCCCGAGGCCGCCACCGGCGCGATCCCCACGGTCAGGCCCGGTGACGCCCGCTACGCCGACATGGTGTCCGGCATGAACGCCCGCCTTGTCGGCACCCCCGAGGCCGTCCGCCTGCCGGCCACCACACAGCAGGTGGTCCAGGTGGTGCGCGAGGCCGTCCAGGCCGGCAAACGGATCGTGGTGCGCAGTGGCGGTCACTGCTTCGAGGACTTCGTCTTCAACAAGGAAGCTCAGATCATCGCCGACCTGCGGCTGATGAACCGGGTCGGCTACGACGAGCGGCGGCGCGCCTTCTTCGTCGAGCCGGGCGCCACCCTCCTGGACATCTACGAGACGCTGCACAACGGGTGGGGCGTGACGATTCCCGGCGGTGGCTGCCACAGCGTCGGCGCGGGCGGTCACTTCGCGGGCGGCGGCTACGGCGTCCTGTCCCGGGCGCACGGCATCGTCATCGATCACGTGTACGCCGCCGAGGTCGTCACGGTCGACCGCAAGGGCCGGGTGCGGGCCGTCGTGGCCACCAGGGAGCCGAACGACCCCAACCGTGACCTGCTGTGGGCGCTGGCCGGCGGTGGCGGCGGCAACTTCGGCATCGTCACCAAGTACTGGCTGCGCAGCCGCGGAGCCAAGGGCAACGACCCGAGCCGGCTGCTGCCCCGGCCGCCCTCCAGGGTCGTCTACACGCAGGTCACCTGGCCCTGGGAGCAGATCACCGAGGCCGGCTTCACCAACCTGCTGCGCAAGTACAGCCGTTGGTCCAAGGACAACGCCTCCCTCGACTCCGACTACCTGGACCTCGGGCACTGGCTGTTCCTCAACCACGTGTCCGCGGGCACCCTCTTCCTGGTGGCGCAGATCGACGCCGACAAGCCCGGCGCCCAGCAGCGGATGGACGCCTTCGTCGACTTCCTCAGCGAGGCCATGGGCGCCGAGCCGAACTGGCGCGACTCGCAGAACCTGCCGTTCATGAAGGCCACCACCTACAGCACCACCGGCGGTGAGACCCTCAACAACCCGAACCTGCGCACCTTCCACAAGTCCGCGTTCGTCAAGGACGTCTTCCCCCAGCGCCAGATCGACGCGCTCTACAAGCACCTGACGCGCAAGGACTACGACAACGCCTACAGCTACATCGTGCTGGCCTCCGCGGGCGGGCGCATCAACGCACTGGGCCCGACCGAGACCCCGGCGCCGCACCGCGACTCGCACCTGGTGATGTTCTACGAGTCCTACTGGCACCACGCCGACAAGGACGAGGCCAACATCGCATGGCTGCGCGACATCTACCGCGACGTGTACGCCGACACCGGCGGCGTGCCCGTGCCCAACGACGTCACGGACGGCTGCTACATCAACTATCCGGACAGCGATCTGAGCGACCCGGGGTTCAACAAGTCCGGCATCCCCTGGCATCAGCTGTACTACAAGGGCAACTACGCGCGGCTGCAGAAGGTCAAGGCGGCCTGGGACCCGCGCAACGTCTTCCACCACCGGCAGTCCATCGAGCTGCCGGGCAGGTGACACCCACACCACCCACGAAGCGGGCTGTGCGACCCACCGGGTCGCACAGCCCGCTTCGTTCGTCATCGCGACCGCCCCCGCCGGGCGCCAGGACTCGGCCGGGGCGGTCCGCACGTCACAGCAGGGCGCGCGCCTCTGCGATCAGCTCCACCTGCTGCTGCCAGTCGCCGCCGTCGACCACGAGGTCGAGGTGATCGGCGCCGGCCTCCGCGTAGGCGGCGAACCGCTCGGCGGCCTCCTTCGGGCTGCCGCCGATCGGCACCAGCGGCGCCTCCTCGGGAGACAGCCCGTACATGTCCACCAGACTCTTCTCGAACGCCACACGCGCCGAGCGCACGGACTCGTCGTCGCCCAGTCCGGCGTGGAGCCACACCGTGGTGCGCGGCGCGGGCCGCCCCGCCTCCTCGGCGATCTCCCGCAGCCTCGCGACGCCGCGGGCCACCGTCGCCGGGGGCACCATGGACGGCAGCCAGCCGTCCGCGTGCAGCGCGGCACGCCGGATCGCGCCGTCGGAGTTGCCGCCGATCAGCACCGGGGGTGCCGGTACGGCCGGCGCCAGCGTCACAGCGGGGCCGTCCGGCAGTGTCGTCTCCTCGCCGGTCAGCAGGCCCGGCAGCAGCTCCAGGGCGCGCACCAACCGGGCGTTGCGGCCCTCCGGAGCAGCGCCGACGGCCTGCCAGAACGGCGTCCCGGGCGCTCCGCCCGACCCGACCCCGAGGACGACGCGGTTGCCGGACAGGTGCTGCAACGTACCGATCTGGGCGGCGGTCCAGGCGATGTTCCGCAACGGCAGCACCAGGACGCCGAACCGCAGCTCCACCCGAGTGGTCACGGCGGCGGCGGCCGAGAGGGCGACGGTGGCCTCCAGGGCCGGCGTGCCGTTGCCCATGATGAAGTCGGACACGGACACGGAGTCCAGACCGGCCTGTTCGACGTGGCGGGCGCCGGCCGCTATGCCTGGGAAGCCCTTCGGCGCCAGGTCGGCCATGGTGGGCAGGGAAATGCCGACTTTCATCGCTGGCAAGACGTCCTCCGTGTCGCACGACGAATGGGGAGCGCCATCCCCGGGCACGGGCCACCGGACCGGTCCGGATGCCTGATCGCACGGCGATGGCCGTTGCAGCGTAGCGACGGACGCGGAACCGTACCCGGCCCTCGCCCGCACTATGTCAGCTTGCCCGCCCACCCGGGCGCGCCCTGCCTGAGCGGACACTTGACGAAGCCCTGGGGACCGCCTTGCCCGCCGGCCGCGGGCCGGGTTCCACTCGTGCCGTTGTCAGGCAGTTGCCGGGGGTCAGAACCTCCTCCCAGCTCAGCGATGCCTGGCGGGTGCTCGTGGTCAGGACGACTCTGGAGTCACTACCGACATGACAGTTGTAGCCATGGACCCCGGCGACATCGCCGAGGGGCGCAAGCCGGTCACCCGGCTGGACCGGGTGATCATCAGGTTC
>NZ_MUKA01000608.1 GCF_002150735.1 Streptomyces africanus | reverse complement strand
GTCCACCGGCCCCGCATCGTCACCGTCAGCGCGCAGCGCCTACGCGGAGACCTCCGACCGGTCCCCACCCCACAGCGTGTGGAACGACCCGTCCCGGTCCACCCTCCGGTAGGTGTGCGCACCGAAGTAGTCCCGCTGCCCCTGCGTCAGCGCCGCCGGCAGCCGCTCCGCGCGCAGGGCGTCGTAGTAGGCGAGCGCCGCGGCGAAACCGGGCGTCGGCACGCCCTGGCGGGTGGCCGCGACCAGCACCTCGCGCCAGTCGTCCTGGGCGTCCGCGATCTCCTGCGCGAACGTCGCGTCCGACAGCAGGCTCGGCAGATCCGGCCGGGTGTCGTAGGCGGAGCGGATCCGGTCCAGGAAGGCCGCGCGGATGATGCAGCCGCCCCGCCACAGCGCGGACACCGCACCGAGGTCGATGTCCCAGCCGTACTCGTCGCGCGCCGCGTCGATCTCGTGGAAGCCCTGCGTGTACGACACGATCTTCGACGCGTACAGCGCCTGCTCCACCCG
>NZ_MUKA01000094.1:30733-30965 GCF_002150735.1 Streptomyces africanus | reverse complement strand
CGGTGCTGATCGGTGACGCGGGCGTCGGCAAGACCGCCATCGTGGAGGGGCTGGCGCAGCGCATCTCCGAGGGGGACGTGCCCGACGTGCTGACCGGGCGCCGCGTGGTCGCCCTGGACCTGACGGGCGTGGTCGCGGGCACCCGCTACCGGGGTGACTTCGAGGAGCGGATGAACAACATCGTCGGCGAGATCCGCGCCCACTCCGAACAGTTGATCATCTTCATCGACGA
>NZ_MUKA01000094.1:0-30679 GCF_002150735.1 Streptomyces africanus | reverse complement strand
AAGGCGATCGACCTGATCGACCAGGCCGGTGCCCGGGTCCGGCTGCGCGCCCGCACCAAGGGCACCGACGTACGGGCCATGGAGCGGGAGCTGGAGCAGCTGACCCGGGACAAGGACCAGGCGGTCGCGGACGAGAGTTACGAACAGGCCACCCAGCTGCGCGACCGGATCATGGACCTGAAGCTGCGGATCACCCAGGCGGGCGGCGACGGCGAGATCGACGAGGGCCAGGATCTGGTCGTCGGCGCCGAGGCGATCGCCGAGGTGGTGTCCCGGCAGACCGGCATCCCGGTCAGCAGCCTCACCCAGGAGGAGAAGGACCGTCTGCTGCACCTGGAGGAGCACCTGCACGAGCGGGTGGTCGGCCAGGACGAGGCCGTGCGGGTCGTCTCGGACGCGGTGCTGCGCTCCCGCGCCGGGCTGGCCAGCCCCGACCGGCCGATCGGCAGCTTCCTGTTCCTGGGCCCGACCGGCGTCGGCAAGACCGAGTTGGCCCGGGCGCTCGCCGAGGCCCTGTTCGGCAGCGAGGACCGCATGGTCCGCCTCGACATGAGCGAGTACCAGGAGCGGCACACCGTCAGCCGCCTGGTCGGCGCCCCGCCCGGCTACGTCGGCCACGAGGAGGCCGGCCAGCTCACCGAGGTCGTGCGCCGCCACCCGTACTCGCTGCTCCTGCTGGACGAGGTGGAGAAGGCCCACCCGGACGTCTTCAACATCCTGCTCCAGGTCCTCGACGACGGACGCCTCACCGACTCCCAGGGCCGCACGGTCGACTTCACCAACACCGTCATCGTGATGACCAGCAACCTCGGCTCCGAGGTGATCACCCGCCGCGGCGCCTCCGTGGGCTTCGCGTCGGGCGGCGCGGACGCGGACGAGGAGGCCCGGCGCGAGCAGATCCTGCGCCCCCTGCGCGAGCACTTCCGCCCCGAGTTCCTCAACCGCATCGACGAGATCGTCGTCTTCCGCCAGCTCAGCACGGAACAGCTCCGCCGCATCACCAACCTCCTGCTGGACCGCACCAGGTCCCTCGTGCAGAGCAAGGGCATCTCGGTGGCCTTCACCGACCGAGCGGTGGAATGGCTGGCCGAGCACGGCTACCAGCCGGAGTACGGCGCCCGCCCGCTGCGCCGCACGATCCAACGCGAGGTGGACAACGAACTGTCACGACTGCTGCTGGACGGCAGGGTGACGGAGGGCGGCCAGGTGACGGTGGACGTGGAGGACGGCCGCCTGAAGTTTCAAACGCAGGAGACGGCAACGCCCTAAGGGGCGCGGGGAACTGCGCGACCAGCCCCCCACGCGCCGTCAGACGGCACTCAACCCACAGGCCGCACCACCATCGCCGATCCCCCACCACGCCGCACGGTCTCAGCGGCTGCCAGCCACTTCCCACCGGGCAACCGCTGAACCCCGGTGGCCGCCCCGATCTCCGGGTTGGCCTTGAAGGAGTGCCCGATCGCTTCGAGCTGCTTCCTCACACCACTGTCGAGCCCCGGCTCCAGCTCGGTCTGCGCAGCGTTCCGCTGACTGGCCCGGGGCGCCGCGATCGCGTCGACCAGCGGCAACCCCCGGTCGAGGAACCCGACCAGCGTCTGCAGGACGGTCGTGATGATGGTCGCCCCACCCGGCGACCCCAGCGCCACCACGGGCCTGTCATGCCGGTCGAGCACGATCGTCGGCGACATCGACGACCGCGGCCGCTTCCCCGGCCCCGGCAGGTTCGGGTCGTGCACGGCGGGGTTCGCCGGGGTGAAGGAGAAGTCCGTCAGCTCGTTGTTGAGCAGGAACCCCCGCCCCGGCACGGTGATCCCGCTGCCGCCCGTCTGCTCGATGGTGAGCGTGTAGGCGACGACGTTCCCCCACTTGTCGGCCACCGTCAGATGCGTGGTGCTGTCGCCCTCGTACGTCGTCGGAGCGGCCGTACCCCCGGAGCCGCACTGTTCGGGATCGCGCGGATCACCCGGCGCCACAGGACTCTTGAGCACCGCGTCGTCCTTGATCAGGCACTCGCGCGAGTCGGCGAACCGCTGCGACAGCAGTTCCTTCGTCGGTACGTCCTCGAAGGCCGGGTCGCCCACCCAGCGGCCCCGGTCCGCGAAAGCGATTCGGCTGGCCTCGATGTAGCGGTGCAGGTACTCGGCCTGGCTCGCCTTCGACAGGTCGGTCCGCTCCAGGATGTTGAGCGCCTCGCCGACCGTCGTGCCGCCGGAGGATGACGGCGCCATGGAGTAGACGCCGAGTCCGCGATACGAGGACTTGGTGGGTGCCTGGAGCTTGGCGCGGTAGGCGGTCAGGTCCCGCTCGGAGAGGTCGCCGGGGCGGGCGTTCCAGCCCGAGGCGGGGTCCACGGGCGGCTTGTTGACCGTGTCGACGACGTCCCGGCCGATGTCACCGCGGTAGAGCGCGCCGACGCCCTTGCGGGCCAGCTCCGCGTAGGTGCGGGCGAGGTCGGGATTCTTGAAGGTGGAGCCGACGACGGGGAGCCGTCCGCCGGGCAGGAACAGCTCGGCGGTGTCCGGGAAGTAGCGGAAGCGGGTCTCGTTGGACGCCGTCTGCGAGCGGAAGGTCTCGTCGACGGTGAAGCCGTCACGGGCGAGCCGCTCGGCCGGCTTCAGGACGCTCGCGAGCCGCTTGCTGCCCCACTGGTCGAGCGCCGTCTGCCAGGTGGCGGGCGTGCCCGGGGTGCCGACGCTCAGGCCGCTGCTGACGGCGTCGGCGAAGGGGACGGGCTTGCCGTTCTCGACGAAGAGGTTCTTGTCCGCGGTCAGCGGGGCGGTCTCCCGGCCGTCGATGGTGCGGACGGTGCTGGACTTGGCGTCGTAGTAGACGAAGTAGCCGCCTCCGCCGACACCGGCCGAGTAGGGCTCGGTGACGCCGAGCGCGGCGGCCGTGGCGACGGCCGCGTCGACGGCGTTGCCGCCCTGGCGCAGCACCTCGAGCCCGGCCGCGGAGGCGTCCCGGTCGACGCTGGAGACGGCTCCGCCGTAGCCGACGGCCAGGGGCGTTTTCTCACCGCCCGTGCGCTGCGCGGTGGGCGGCGCCGCCGCTCCCGCCGACACCACCACGGCGGCCGAGACCGCCAGGACCGTCAGATTCCGTGCGACAGGGCGACGCATCCGCACCTCCAGTCAAAGGCCGTCCGCGCAGCTTAATTCATCGCCATGGCCGCGTCAGGGAGGCGTCGAACACCGGTGCGTCGGGCCGCTACCATGCGCGCCCATGAATGACGACGTGCGCAACATCGTCCTGGGGGTGGTCGCGGCGGGCATCAGCGCCGCGCTGGGCTGGATCGCCCGCACCTACCTGTGGAGGCGCAAGCTCCGCCGTAAGCAGGCCTTCTTCGGACTGCCCGACAACTCGGAATCGCTGCTGGTGGTGAACCGGGGTGCCGCGGGGCCCGAGTTCGCCGTGATGCGCTTCGACGTGTTCGCGCTGCTCGAACTCGCCGCGCTGATCAAGGACTGCAACGCCCACGCCCAGATCCTTCCGCACGACACGGCACGTCAGGGGTTCGGTGAGCGCACCGAGTTCTGTGTGGGCGGTCCGGCGTCCAATCGCCGTATGGCGGCGCACCTGTCCTCGCTGCTGCCCGGTGTGCGGGTGAACGTCGACGCCGAACCGAGCCCGGACCGGGGCTCGTTCCTGGTCGGCTCCGAGCGCTACCGCGTGGAGGCCGGCAAGGAGGAGTACGCGTTGCTCGCCCGGCTCACGGCGGAGCGGAGCCAGCACACCCGTCCGGTCTTCCTGTTCTGCGGCCAGACGTCGATCACCAACCAGGCCACCACCCGCTATCTCGCCCGCCACCACGAGCGCCTGACCCGCAAGTACGGCAACAACTCGTTCGTACTGCTGCTGAAGGTGATCAACTCGCAGGCGTACGGGCCGGACGTGGTCGAAATGGTGGCGGACGTGACGCGCGCGGCCCAGACCCCGCTGCCCGCCGCGGCGACGGCGGCTCCACGCAACAGCCACCGGGCCTCCTGAAGTCCTCCACTTCTCAACAATCGTTACTGGCACGTAACTTACCGACGGGTTACCACTGGTAAAGGGCCAAGGTTACCGTCTGGTCACTTTGCACTGACACGAGTGAGGAGTGACCCGTGGGAAACCCCCGCAAGGCCCTGCGCACCACCGCCGTAGGCGCCGTCTCGGCGACCCTGGTCGCCGGCACAGCCCTCGGACTCGCCCCCACCGCACAGGCGGCGCCGAACCCGGTCCGGTTCGTCGACATCGCGGGCGACGGCGGCACCGTCCTCAAGGCCAACGTCGTCACCCCGGCCGGCGCCGACGGCACGCGCCGCTACCCACTGCTCGTCATGCCCACGAGCTGGGGTCTGCCCCAGGTCGAATACCTGGCCCAGGCCCAGAAGCTCGCCGACTCGGGGTACGTCGTCGTCACCTACAACGTGCGCGGCTTCTGGCAGTCGGGCGGCGAGATAGAAGTCGCGGGCCCGCCCGACGTGGCCGATGCCTCGAAGGTCATCGACTGGGCGCTCGCCCACACCCCTTCGGACGCCGGGCACATCGGCATGGCGGGCGTCTCCTACGGCGCCGGCATCAGCCTGCTCACCGCCGCGCACGACAAGCGCGTCAAGGCGGTCGCCTCGCTGAGCGGCTGGGCCGACCTGATCGACTCCATCTACTCCGGGCGCACCCAGCACGTCCAGGCGGCCGCCCTGCTGGACGGCGCGAGCGTGGTGACAGGCCGGCAGAGCGCCGAACTCCGGCAGACCTTCGACGACTTCTACGCCTCCAACCTGGCCAAGGAGCCGGAGCTCGTCGCCTGGGGGAAGAAACGTTCCGCTGCGACCTACGTCGACCAGATCAACAAGAACGGCGCGGCGATCATGCTCGCCAACGCCTGGGGCGACACGGTCTTCCCGCCCAACCAGTACGCCGGCTTCTACGAGAAGCTGACCGGCCCCAAGCGGCTGGAGATGCGACCCGGAGACCACGCCACCGCCGAGCTGACCGGCCTGTTCGGGCTGCCCAACGACGTGTGGAAGGACACCGAGCGGTGGTTCGACCACTACCTGCGCGGCGAGGACAACGGCATCGACCGGGAGCAGCCCGTCCAGCTCAAGTCCCGCTCCTCGGGCGGCTACGAGGGCTACCCGGACTGGAAGTCGGCCGGCGCGACGCACCGGAAGCTCGCCCTCGCCGGCACGACCACGATCCGCACGAACGTGAACTCGGGCGCCGACGGCGGAGTCGTCTTCCTGTCCAGCATCCTCGACCAGGTGGCCCAGCTGCCCCCGATGGCCTCGATCCCCCTGCTCCCCCGCCGCTGGGCCGCCGTGTGGCAGTCGGAGAAGTACGCCGCGGCCCAACAGGTGCGCGGAACGGCGACATTGCACACGACCGTCACTCCGACCAAGGAGAGCGGCACCCTCGTCGCGTACCTGTACGACGTGGGGCCGCTCGGCCTCGGCAAGCTGGTCACCAACGCGCCGTACACCTTCCACGGGCGCACCCCGGGAAAGCCGTTCGGCGTCGACCTGGAGCTGTACTCCACGGCCTACGACGTCCCGGCCGGGCATCGCCTCGCCCTGGTCGTCGACACGGTCGACCCGCTCTACATCGAGCACAACCCGTCCGGCGCGCAGCTGACCTTCTCCTCGCCGGCGAACGACCCGTCGTACGTGTCGGTTCCGCTGCGCGAGCAGTGATCTCCGGCTGCCGCCGGACGGGCCTGGCCGATGTGAACCGCCGCCCCCGTGGCCCGACTGGGCCGTGGGGGCCGCACCCGGTGGGAATGGCCCGCAGGCCGGGCGGGCGGTCTGCTCATCCCGGGCGGGATCGGCGGAATTCGGCGAAGTCCCCCCTCTCCGACAGGGATGAAGGGCACATCGTAGTCGAGGTCCGATGCGATGAGCCGTCCGGTGCCTGCCCGTTCAGTGCTTGAGGATCTTGGAGAGGAAGTCCTTGGCGCGGTCGCTGGTGGGGTTGGTGAAGAACTCGTCGGGGATGCGGTCCTCGACGATCCGGCCGTCGGCCATGAAGACGACGCGGTTGGCGGCCGAGCGGGCGAAGCCCATCTCGTGCGTGACGACGATCATGGTCATGCCTTCGCGGGCCAGTTGCTTCATGACCTCCAGCACCTCGTTGATCATCTCCGGGTCGAGGGCCGAGGTCGGCTCGTCGAAGAGCATCGCCTTGGGCTCCATGGCCAGGGCGCGGGCGATGGCCACGCGCTGCTGCTGGCCGCCGGAGAGCTGCGCCGGGTACTTGTCCGCCTGGTCGGCGACGCCGACCCGGTCGAGCAGTTCACGGGAGCGCTTGTCGGCGTCCTCCTTCCGGCGCCCGCGGACCTTGACCTGCCCCAGCGAGACGTTCTGGAGGACGGTCTTGTGGGCGAAGAGGTTGAACGACTGGAAGACCATGCCGACGTCGGCGCGCAGCCGCGCCAGGGGCTTGCCCTCGTCCGGCAGCGGCTGCCCGTCGAGGACGATCTCTCCGGACTCGATGGTCTCCAGACGGTTGATCGCCCGGCACAGGGTGGACTTCCCCGACCCCGAGGGGCCGATGACCACGACCACCTCCCCCCGGCCGACGGTGAGGTTGATGTCCTGCAGGACATGCAGCTCCCCGAAGTGCTTGTTGACGTCACGCAGCTCGATCAGCGGATCGACGGCCATGCTCAGCCCTACTCACTCTCAGCTGTGTGGTGGTTGCCGCAACGTATCCAGGCAAGATCGGACTTGTCGGGCGACACGCACTTTTCGATCATTAGCCGTATTTACGGCGAACTTTGGGCCAAAGGTTGCGGCCATGGGGCTCACGACTCCGCGACTTCCGCGTACAACTGGGACAGCTCGGGCACCCCGTTCGCGGCCCACTCGTGACCGGAGTCCACGACGTCGAACTCCCGGCCGGAGGCGAGCCGCACGACGGGCTGCCCGTCGGGCCGGATCTCCCAGGCGGCTCCCGCCACGGTGCGCACGATCACGGTGCCCAGGTAGAGCCCGGCGTCGTTGCCGAGCCAGGTCAGGGTCTCCTCGTCGTCCCTCCAGCGCGGCACGAGCTGGTCCAGCGCCTCCAGCGAGGCCGCCGAGTCGTCCAGCCGGACACCCGCCCGGGACGCCTGGGAGCGGAGCAGTTCACACTCGGCGAGGAGTTCCGCGATGCCCGCCGGATCGGGAAGCCCGAGCTTCCGGCGCCGGTTGCCCAGGAAAGGGATGTTCATAAGCCCAGCGTGTCATTCGTACCGCCGTACGCACCACAGGCGCGCGGGCCCGCCATTCCTGACGAGTTCACGCCGAGTTCGCGCACGGCTCGTTGACGGGTCCCTGGAGTCTCCCTAGTTTCACCAGGCGTCGTGCGTCTCGGCTTTCGTCGTGTCTTCTGTTCCGTCCCTGCGTTTCGTGTGGGTGCGTTCGTGTGTCGATGAGCGGGAGGTGTCGGCCGTGCGCCGATGTGTCCGGGGGATCCTGGTCGTCCTGTCCCTGTGCGTGTCCCTGATGCCGGCGGTCTCGGCGCGGGCCGTCGAGGAGCGGCGGGCCGCGCCGGTGCCGCTTGAGCGGCTGTTCGACAACATCGCCGTCAGCGACGACGACCGGCCCGCGCGGGCCGACTTCGACGGCGCCGGTTCGTCCCTGTCGGCACGGGACCTCGCGGCCGCGGGCTGGACGCCCGGCCGCGGCCTCACCGTCCAGGGGGCCCGGCTGACCTGGCCGCGGCGGCAGCCCGGCGAGCCGGACAACGTCCGCGCCGCCGGCCAGGACGTACGGGTCACGGGGCGCGGGGACGCCCTCGCCTTCCTGGTGGCGGGCACCGCCGGCACCGAGGCGGGCGGCCCGGGCGTGATCACGTACGCGAACGGCACCCGCTCCGGATACCGGCTGACCGCTCCCGACTGGCGCACCGGGCCGCTCGCCACGAAGGCGGTGGCCCTGCCGCACATCAACACGCCCGGCGGGCAACTCGCCGAGCCGGCCCGCCTGTACGTCGTGACGGTGCCGCTGGTCCCGGGGCGCCCGGTCGCCTCGGTCCGGCTGCCCCACGCGGCCGGGCTGCATGTCTTCGCGGTGTCGGTACGGACCGCGACGCGGGGCTGGACGGGCAGTTGGACGACGTCCACCGGCGGTTACACCGCCGTGGGGCCCTGGACGGACCGGACGCTGCGGCTGGTCGTGCACACGTCGGCGGGCGGGCCCCGGGTGCGGGTGCGGTTCGACAACACCTTCGCGGCGGCGCCGGTACGGATCGGCAGCGCGACGGTCGCCGTGCGGGCGTCGGGCGCGGCGGCACGCGGGACGCCTGTGCCGCTGTCCTTCGGCGGTGCGGCAAGCGTGGAGATCCCGGCCGGGGCCCAGGCGTACAGCGATCCCCTGGGCTTCGCCGTCCCGGCGGACGCCGACCTGCTGGTGAGCTTCCATCTGCCCGGCACGGTGACGGCGGCGCCCGTGCACCGGCTCGCGCAGCAGCGGTCCTACGTCAGCGGGCCGGGCGATCACGCGGGGGACGGCTCGGCCGAGGCGTACACCTCGGTCATCACCGGCTGGCCGCTGCTCGCCGGGATCGACGTGAGCGGCGGGCCCGGGTCCGTGGTGCTGCTCGGGGACTCGATCACCGACGGTGACAGGTCCACGGTGGACGCGAACCGGCGGTGGCCCGACGTGCTGGCCGGCCGGCTGCTGACGCAGAGCACGCTGCCGCGCTACGGAGTGCTGAACCAGGGCATCTCGGGCAACCGTGTGGCCGGCGACCGGTATCCCGGCGACGGGGTGTCCACGGACGCGGCCGGGGTGAGCGCCCTGCACCGGTTCGACCGGGATGTCCTCGCCCAGCCGTCCGTGCGGACGGCGGTCGTCTTCGAGGGCGTCAACGACCTGCGGTGGGACACCTCGGCGGAGCAGGTGATCGCGGGCCTGCGGGAACTGGCGGCACGCGGGCACGCCCGGGGCGTCAGGATGCTCGCGGCGACGATCCTGCCGTGCGAGGGCGAGGCGCGCTGCACGGCCGCCGTCGACGCCGAGCGGGTCGCGGTGAACGCGTGGATCCGGGACGGCGGGGTCTTCGACGGCGTGCTCGACTTCGACGCGGTGGTCCGGGACCCGGTGCGGCCGTCCCGGATCCTGCCCGTGTACGACAGCGGGGACCATCTGCACCCGGGCGACACGGGGCTGGCGGCCCTGGCGGACTCGGTCGACCTGCGGCTGCTCTAGGACATCGCCCCAGGGCGGCGGGCAGCGGGCGAAGTCCTCAGACGTCGAGGTCCACCACGACCGGCGCATGGTCGGACGCGCCCTTGCCCTTGCGCTCCTCGCGGTCCACGTACGCGTCCTTGACCGCCTTCGTGAACGGCTGGTTGGCGTACACCAGGTCGATGCGCATGCCGCGGTTCTTCGGGAAGCAGAGCTGGCGGTAGTCCCAGTACGTGAACGGGTGCTCGTACTTGAGGGGCCGCGGGACCACGTCGGACAGGCCCTCCTCGCGCAGGGAGGCGAGGGCGGCGCGCTCGGCCGGGGTGACGTGGGTGGAGCCCTCGAAGGCCGCGCGGTCGTAGACGTCGTCGTCCGTCGGCGCCACGTTGTAGTCGCCCATCACGGCGAACGGGCGGCTGCCGGACGCGTCACCGGCGACGGCGGCCTTGAGGGCCTCGATCCACTGGAGCTTGTAGGCGTAGTGCGGGTGGTCCACCTCACGGCCGTTCGGCACGTAGACCGACCAGACGCGGAGCGGGCCGCACGTCGCCGAGATGGCGCGGGGCTCCACCGAGCCGTCGAACCCGGGGTCGCCGGGCAGGCCCTTGACGACGTCCTCGATGCCGACGCGGGAGAGCACCGCCACGCCGTTCCACCGGCCGGTCGCGTGGACCGCCGACTCGTAGCCCAGCTCGCGCAGCTGCTCCGCCGGGAACTGGTCCTCGGCGACCTTGGCCTCCTGGAGGCACAGCACGTCCGTGCCGCTGCTCTCCAGCCAGGCCAGGAGCCTCGGCAGGCGGGCGGTGATCGAGTTCACGTTCCAGGTCGCGATGCGCATGTCCCACAACCTACCCGGCGGGTCTGACAACGCGGCCCGGCCCCCTTCAGCCCCAGACCTCGGGCCTCAGACCTCGGCGGAGTCCCCCGGTGTCAGCCGCAGGTGCTCCGAGCCGCCGAGCTGCCCGATCTGGCGGTCGTAGATCGGCCGGGCCAGGTCGGTGAGCAGGGCGTCGTGGATGTCGTAGGCGCGCTGCGGCCTGACCTCGCGGACGTAGTCGATGACCTCCGAGATCTTGTTCCAGGGGGCCATCACCGGGAGCATCAGCGTCTCGACCCGGTGGCCGGGGACGGTGAGGGCGTCGCCGGGGTGGAAGAGCTTGCCGCCGTCGACGAGGAAGCCGACGTTGGTGATCCGCGGGATGTCCGGGTGGATCACCGCGTGGAGCTCGCCGTGGACCTGGATGTCGAAGCCGGCGGCGGTGAAGGTGTCGCCGTGGCCGACGGTGTGCACGCGGCCGGGGAACGCCGAGGAGATCTGCTCGGCGACGGACTTCAGGGTCCAGATCCGCGCGGCCGGGTTGTCCTCCATCGCGGCGCGCAGCCGCGACTCGTCGAAGTGGTCGGGGTGCTCGTGGGTGACGAGGATCGCGTCCGCGCCGAGCGCGGCGTCCTCCTCGCTGAACCCGCCGGGGTCGAGAACGAGGGTCTGACCGTCCTTTTCGAGGCGGACGCAGGAGTGCGACTTCTTCGTGAGCTTCATGATTCCATCCTGCCTCCGCACTGCCCCGCGGGCTCACTCCTGGGGCGTGGTCTCCTCGCGGATGACCTGCTGGGCGACCTTGAAGGCGCTGTTCGCCGCCGGTACGCCGCAGTAGACGGCCGCCTGGAGCAGGACCTCCTTGATCTCGGCCGGGGTGAGGCCGTTACGCAGGGCGGCGCGGGTGTGGAAGGCCAGCTCGTCCAGGTGCCCGCCGGCGACCAGGGCGGTGAGGGTGACGCAGCTGCGGGTGCGCCGGTCGAGGCCGGGGCGGTCCCAGATCTCGCCCCAGGCGTAGCGGGTGATGAACTCCTGGAAGTCGCCGGAGAACTCGTCGGCCTGTGCCAGCGCCCGGTCGACGTGCGCGTCGCCCAGCACCTCGCGGCGGACCTTGAGCCCGGCGTCGTAGGGGTCGGGCCGCCCCTGGGGCTGCGGCGGCACGACCGCGGCGATCTCCGCGACGGGCCCGGTCTGGAGGGGCTGCGCGGGGGCGGCGGACAGGACCGGCTTGACGGCGGCCGCGGGCAGGGCGGTCTGGCCGGTGGAGGTCTCGAAGGCGGGCTGCCAGGCGGTGGAGAAGTGCCGCACCAGCAGGTCGGTGACGGCCGCGGGCTGCTCCACCGGCACCAGGTGGGAGGCGCCGGGGACGACGGCGAGGCGGGCGTCGGGGATGCCGGCGACCAGGGTGCGGGCCTCGGCGGGGCCGGTGACCTGGTCGTCCGATCCGACGAGGACCAGCGTCGGCACGCCGACCCGCCCGAGCTCCGGCCGGACGTCGAACGAGGCGAGCGCCTCACAGGCGGCGATGTAGCAGCCGGGGTCGGTGGTGCGCACCATCTGCACGGCCCACTCGGTGATCGCGGGCTGCGCGGCGGCGAACCCGCCGGTGAACCAGCGCTCGGGCGCGGTACGGGCGATGGGGTCCAGGCCGTTCGTGCGGACGATCACGCCTCTCTGCCGGAACTCGTCGGGCGTGCCGAAGCGCGGCGAGGCGGCGATCAGCGCGAGGGAGGCGAGCCGCTCGGGGTGGCGCAGGGCCAGCTCGATGCCGACCGCGCCGCCGAGCGCGCAGCCGGCGTAGCCGAAGCGCTGCACGCCGAGCCCTTCGAGGGTGGCCAGCAGCCGGGTGGTGAGGTCGGAGACCGAGCCCGCCGGATACGCGGGCGCGCCGCCGTGCCCCGGCAGGTCGAACCGGAAGACGCGCCACTGCTTGATCAGCTCGGGGATCTGGCGGTCCCACATGTGCCATGTGGTACCCAGTGAGGGACCGAGGATCAGGACGGGAGCCTCTTCCGGCCCGTCAAAGCGGTATTGCAGGGTGTTCGACGGTGTCTCACTCACGCCCCAGAGCCTCTCACGTATCACGGACGCCCCTGTGATGGGGGGTCGATGGATACCGTCCTGACCAGGTTCAAGATCTCTTGGGCGGCGCGTTGCAGGAGGGGGGCAGCGGTGCCGCCTTACGCGAGCAGGTCGCGGTAGCGAGCCGCGGGGGTGGGCTGGTTGCCGCCGGTGACCAGTGCGGACTCCGCGGCCAGCAGGGCGTCGAGGGCCGCGGTCTGGTCCTCCAGGCCGGGGATGCAGACGGTCTCCCCCAGACGCAGGCCGGCAAGACTGGCCGAGGCGACGTCCTGCGGTGTCATCGCCCAGGGGATGTCGCGGCCGACGCCCTTGTTCCACTCCGTGGCCACGACGCCGGGCAGCAGCAGTTGCGTACGGATGGGCGTGTCGGCGAGCTCACCGGTGAGGGTCCGGGTGAAGGCGACGGTGGCGGCCTTCGCCGCCGCGTAGAGAGTGCGTCGCGGTGCGCGGGGATCCTCGAGGCCCCCACTGAAGGCCAGCAGCGAGGCCACCGTGATGATCGCGCCCTCTCCGGCGGCGAGCATTCCGGGAAGCGCGGCGCGGGCCAGCTGGACGGGGGCCACGGCGTTGAGGGTGAGCAGGCGGTCGATGTCGGCGGGGTCGACCTCGACGAGCGGGGCGTAGCCGCCGGCACCGGCGTTGCTGACCAGCAGGCGCACGTCCCCGGCCGCCAGGCGACCGGCGACAGCGGCGACGCCGTCGCGGGTGCCGAGGTCGGCGGGCAGCACCTCCACGGCTGCACCCCTGGCGCGAAGCTCCGCGGCGAAGTCGCCAAGCCGGTCCGCCCGCCTCGCCACCAGGACGAGGTCGTGGTCGTCCGCCAGGAGACGAGCGTATTCGGCGCCGATTCCGGAGGAAGCGCCGGTGATGAGAGCGATGGTACGAGTCATGCCTCGAGCATGCCTCAAGCGTTAGCTTGCTGTCAAACGTTTGATACTGATGAAGTGTCGTACTCTTGGCGGGTGACACGCGATGACGAGGAGCCCGTCGGGCTCGACGCGCTTGACCGGGTGACCTGGGCCTTGCGCCGCGCGGAACTGGCAGTGCAGACACTCAAGGAACAGCGGCTGCGCCCGCTGGGCATGGCCGCCGCGCACTACACCCTGCTGATGTCGGTGCACAGCGAGCCGGGACTGGCCGGCGCCGAGCTGGCCCGCCGCCTCGACGTGACCCCCCAGGCCGTCGCCTCGCTGGTGGCACGCCTGGAGGGCCGCGGGCAGCTGGAGAGGCGCGCACACCCTCGGCACCGGCACGTGCAGGAACTGCACCTCACCGACGCCGGACGGGAGGCGCTGCGCGCGGCCGACCAGGTGATCGCCGACATCGAGCGCCGCATCACGGAGGACCTGGGACCGGAAGAGAGCGCGCAGCTGCGGACGCTGCTCAACCGTGTGGGCAAGACGGTGCGCGACGCCTGAGCTCGCCGGGCGGCCACGTTTGTGCGTGGACATCGGCAGGGCACGCCCTCGTCTCCGGCCAGGTCACGGGACGAGGACGATCTTCCCCGTCGTGTGCCCGGTCATGATCTGCCGATGGGCGGCGGCGGCTTCGCCGAGCGGGTGGCTGCCGGCGATCAGGACGCGCAGCCGCCCCGCCCCCGCGGCTTCGGTGAGCCGCAGGCGCGCGGCGGCGCGGATGTCCGTGCCAGGGTCCGCGCCGGGTCCGCCGCCCAGCAGCTTGATGCCGGCGCGCGCCCCGCGTTCGAACGCCGCGACGGTCGCGATGCGGGACCGGTCCGCCACCAACTCCACCGAGACGTCCACCGCCTCGTCGGTGCCCACCAGGTCGGCAGCCGCGTCGACGCCCTCAGGCGCCGCCGCCCGCACCCGCTCGGCCAGACCCGGCCCGTACGCGATCGGAGTCGCGCCCAGCTCGCGCAGTACGTCGTGCTTGGCCGGGCTCGCCGTTCCCAGCACCGTGGCGCCGCGCTCGACGGCCAGTTGCACGGCCATCAGACCGACGCCGCCCGCGGCACCGTGGATCAGCACCGAGTCGTTCTCGCGCAGGCCGATCGCTTCGAGGACGTGCACCGCCGTGACGCCGGTGACCATCAGCCCGCCGGCCTGCTCCCAGGAGAGAGCGGCGGGCTTGGGCACCACTGAGGACGCCGGGACGACGAGTTCGGCGGCGTACGCGCCGGGCGCTCGGTACGCGATCACCTCGTCGCCGATCCGGATCGGGCCGGCGGGGCCGGTCGCGTCGGAGCCGACCGCGGTCACCACACCGGCCGCTTCGGCGCCGAGCCGCATCGGCAGGTTCGCCGGATCGGTTCCGAAGGCACCGCTGTACACCTTGTGGTCGAAGGGGTTGACGCCGGCGGCGCGGACCTCGATGCGCACCTGTCCCGGTCCGGGCTCCGCTACGGCGACATCGACCACCGACAGCATCTCGGGACCACCGTAGGCACGCGCTACTACTGCTTCGCTCATGTCGAAGGACAACACGGTGCCGGAAGGGCCGATTCCCCCTCGCGGGTAATTTTTTGATCGGAGCGCTCCGCTCCGATAGCCTGCCCGAAAATGATCACTCGACGCGGGGGACAGATGAACTCCACGACCATGCCCACGGCCCTGGTGACCGGCGGCAGCCGGGGAATCGGCGCTGCCACGTCGCGGGAACTGGCGGCTCGCGGCTACCGCGTGGCCGTCAACTACTTCTCCAACCGCGAGGCGGCCGACCAGGTGGTCAAGCTCATCGAGGCCGACGGCGGCGAAGCCTTCGCCGTGCAGGCCGACGTGCACGACCCCGCCCAGGCGGCCGGACTGCTGGAGCGCTCCGCGACCGACGGGCGTCTGGACGTCCTTGTCTGCAACGCCGGCGCCCGCTTCGTCCCCACCCCTGTTCAAGCCCTCGCCTGGGACGACTTCAGGACGAAGGTGACGGACGAACTGGCATCCGTCTACACGCTCACTCAACAGGCACTGGGGGTGATGGGCGCCCAGGGACAGGGCCGGATCGTGTACGTCTCCAGCGCCGTGGCCGACGGTCCGCCCGCCCCGGGCATGGCCGCCCACGGCACCGCCAAGGCTGCCCTGAACACCCTCGCCCGCTTCGTCGCCTACGAGGCCGGCCCGCTCGGCATCACCGTCAACGTCGTGGCACCCGGATACGTCCGCACCGAGAGCAGCGCGAACATGCCGCAGGAGTTCCAACGGCGGCTGGCGGAGAGCACGCCCCTGGGGCGGGTCGCCGAACCGGAGGACGTGGCCCGGGTGATCGCGATGCTCGTCGGCGAGGAGGCCGGCTTCGTCACCGGCGGGGTGCTCACCGTCGATGGCGGGCACGGCGTGGCACGGCGGTAGGGGAGAATGCCTGCCCATGGGTGACACGCAGACCAGCAGACCGCGCGGCCGCCGGCGGGAGGCGGACCTCAACGACGCCCGCCTCCTGCGGGCCGCGCGCGAGGTCTTCGCCGAGCTGGGCTGGGATGCACCCGTCTCGGAGATCGCCCGCCGGGCCGGCATCGGCATGGGCAGCCTCTACCGCCGTTACCCCAGCAAGGAACTGCTGGCTCAGCGGATGCGCATCGTGGGGATGGAACAGCTCGTCGCCCAGGCCCGCACGGCTCTCGCCGAGGAGCCCGACCCTTGGACGGCCTTCGCCCGCTTCCTGCGCGACGCGCTCTCGGCCCAGGGTGCGGGCGGTCCGCTGCTCCCGCTGGTGGGCGGCCGGCTGCCCGCGACCGACGAGATCGTTGCCGCCTCCGGCCGGCTCCGGGCCGCCCTCGACGACCTGGTGGACGGCGCCCACCGCGCAGGCGTGCTTCGCGCCGACTTCACCTCCGCCGACGTCCCCTTGCTGCTCGAACACCTCACCGCGCGGATCCCCGTCACCGACGAACGCGCCACCACGCTCCACTTGCGGTACCTGGACCTGATCCTCGCCGGGCTGCGCACGTCGACCACCGGCGAGCCCGCCGCGTTGCAGAGCCCGGCTCCGGACTGGGCGGAACTCAGCGAACTCTGGAACGCCTCCGAGGGCTGAGCCCTGCGCCTTTTCTTTCTTGCTGCGGGATCAACCGGATCCCCGGTAAATGGCATGCCGGGGAAGAATTCTTCCCCCTCACAACGCGCCCTTCCGGTGCAATGCTCGATCACGCGGCGAGCATGACTTCGAGAAGCCGCGCGACCAAGTGCCGTTTCAGGCCTCCATCTGATGCGCCTCCGCAAGGAGAGAACCATGTCCGATTCCCCGAACATTGCCCTCATCCGTCGGCTCTATGAATCCGGAATGGCCCCCGAAGTAACCGCCGAGGTCATGGCGCCGGACCTCGTCTGGGACATCACCCCGGGCTTCCCGAAGAGCGGCGTGTACCACGGCTGGGACAGCGCCGCGAAGGACTTCTTCGGCGAGATGATGCCGGACTACGACTCCTTCGGCGCGGTGCCCGAGGAGTTCTACGGGGACGACCAAGGGCACGTCTTCGTGTACGGGCATTACCACGCCGAGACGAAGACCGGGAACAAGGCCGACGTCCGGTTCATCCACTTGTGGACCATCCGCGACGGCAAGGCCGTACGGATGCAGCAGGCCGCCGACAGCCACATCCTTCAGGAAGCCCTCAAGGGCTGACTCCATCACCGGGAGACCCCCATGGCGAAGATCCTCTTCGTGATCACGGCGTCCGACCACTGGACGCTGGCCGACGGAACCCGGCAGCCCGCCGGCTTCTGGGCCGAAGAAGCGCTCGGCCCCTACGCGGTCTTCAAGGAGGCCGGGTACGAGATCGCCGCCGCCACACCCGCAGGTGTGCCGCCCACGGCGGACGCGCTCAGCCTCAGTCCGGAGTTCAACGGCGGCGAGGAAGGCGCGCAGCGCATGCGGACCGCACTGCGCGAGGCGACCGAGCTGGCCCAGCCGCTGCGCATCGAGGACGTGGACATCGACGACTACGCGGCCGTCTTCTACCCGGGTGGCTGGGGCCCGATGGAGGACCTGCCCGACAACACCGCCTCCGGAAAGCTGCTCACCGAGTGGCTCGCCTCGGGCAAGCCGGTGTCCCTGGTGTGCCACGGCCCCGCGGCGCTGCTGGCCACCATCGGTCCGGACGGGACGTCCCCGTTCGCCGGCTACCGCCTGACCGGCCTGTCCAACGCCGAGGAGAAGCAGAACGGTCTCGCGGACCGCGCGAAGTGGCTGCTGCAGGACCGCCTCGTCGACGAGCTCAAGGCGGACTACCGCGAGGCCGAGCCGTTCACCCCGCACATCGAGGTCGACCGAACCCTGTTCACCGGCCAGAACCCGGGCTCGGCGGTTGCGCTGGCCCAGGAGCTGCTCAAGGCACTGAGCTGACGCGGCAGCGGGCCGCCGAGTCCCGTCGCATACGGATGGACGGGTGGAACGCAACGTAGGAAGAATTCTTCCCCCTCACAACGCCTGGCCTCTGTGCGACGCTGGAGATCATGAACCGCAACCCGCACCTGAACGAGCTGGGTGCGTTCCTCAAGGCCCGCCGTGCCGAGCTCAGCCCCGAGGAGGTCGGACTGCGCGGCGGCCAGCGGCGGCGTGTGCGGGGTCTGCGCCGCGAGGAAGTGGCCCTTCTGGCGGCGATCAGTACCGAGTACTACGCGCGGATCGAGCAGGGCCGTCTCCAGGCGTCGGGTCCCCTGCTGAACGAGATCGCCCAGGCGCTCCGCCTCAACGAGGACCAGCGCACCTACCTGTTCGAGCTCGCGGCGAAGGAGACGGTGCGCACGCCCAGGGCGGGCGAGCGCCAGCAGGTGGACGCGCAGCTGCGGCGCATGCTGGACGATCTCACCGCCACTCCGGCGTTCGTGATCGGCCGGCGGACCGACATCCTGGCCTGGAACCAGCTCGCCGCCGCCCTGTGGACCGATTTCGGGCGCTACCCGGAGCAGGAGCGCGTGTTCGTCCGGCTGCTGGTCGCCGAACCCTGGATGCGCGAGCTGTACGCGGACTGGGAAGAGGTCACCCGCCTGGCCATCGCGCAGCTGCGCATGGAGAGCGCGCGCTACCCCGGCGACCAGCGCCTCACCGATCTGGTCGAGGAGCTCTCCGCCCGCGACGCGCAGTTCCGGCAGTGGTGGACCGAGCACGACGTCGCCGCACGGGGCAAGGGCACCAAGAAGCTTCGTCACCCGGCGGTCGGGGAGCTGACGCTCGACTGGGACACGCTCACCTGTGCCACGGATCCCGAGCAGCACATCATCGTGTGGACCGCAGCACCCGGTTCCCCTTCGTACGACGGACTTCGTCTGCTGGCGTCCTGGGCCGCGGACCAGAAGCAGACGGCGTCCAGCTCCGTCGGGTGAGCCCTTCCCGAGATGGCCAAGGCCCACCCCGGAGACGTCATCCACGCCGCCGGGTCCCTGCGCCCCAGCGCCCCCGACCCGCCCCTGACACCACGCCGACTCCGACGCGACCCTGAGAGAGCATCATGCGAGCCACCATCATCCACGCGCCTGGTGACATCCGGGTGGAGAACGTCCCCGAACCGAAGATCGTCGCACCGACGGACGCCGTCATCCGTACCGTCGCCACCTGCGTGTGCGGCTCCGACCTGTGGAGCTACCGGGGCATCAGCCCGGTCACCGAGCCGCAGCCGATCGGCCACGAGTACGTCGGCATCGTCGAGGAGGTCGGCAGCGACGTATCCAGCGTCACGCCCGGCCAGTTCGTCATCGGCTCCTTCATCGCCTCCGACAACACCTGCCCGGTCTGCCGGGCCGGCTACCACACCTCCTGCCTGCACCGTGACTTTCCCAACGGCTGCCAGGCCGAGTACGTCCGCATCCCCCTCGCCGACGGCACCCTGGTCGCCACCCCGGAGCAGCCGGCCTCGGAGCTGGTCCCGGATCTGCTGACCCTCTCCGACGTCATGGGCACCGGTTGGTACGCCGCCAAGGCGGCCGAGGTCGGGCCGGGTTCGACGGCCGTGGTCGTGGGTGACGGTGCGGTGGGCCTGTGCGGTGTCATCGCCGCGAAGGAACTGGGCGCCGAACGCGTCATCGCCATGAGCCGCCACGAGTCCCGGCAGAATCTCGCCCTGGAGTTCGGCGCCACCGACATCGTCAGCGAGCGCGGCGGGGAGGGCGTCGCCCGCGTCAAGGAGCTGACGAACGGCGTCGGCGCCGACTCGGTCCTGGAGTGCGTCGGCACCCAGGAGTCGATGCACCAGGCCCTGCAGTCCACGCGCCCGGGTGGCAACGTCGGCTTCGTCGGCATGCCGCACGGCGTGCAGATCGACGGCCAGGAACTCTTCTTCTCCCACGTCGGTCTGCGCGGCGGCCCTGCGCCCGTGCGCGCCTACCTGCCCGACCTGATCGACCGTGTCGCCAGCGGCCGTATCAACCCGGGCAAGGTCTTCGACCTCACCCTGCCCCTGGACAAGGTCGCCGAAGGCTACAAGGCCATGGACGAGCGCCGTGCCATCAAGGCGCTGCTGCGTCCGTGACCTGAGGCAAGAAACGGACCGACTGCCATGACCAGCGAGGCGATCGCCACCGACGACTCTGACGAGCCTCCTCGCGTACTCACCGGATCAAGGAGATCGGAGACATACCCATGACGGCATGGACGAGCGACGACCTCGACCGTATCGCCGCCGCTGACGAGTTGCAGATGGCACCGCTCAGGCGCGACGGCACCGTGCGGAGGCCGGTGCCGATCTGGGTCGTCCGCGACGGTGACGACCTTTTCGTCCGCTCGTTCCGAGGCCCGGACGGCGGCTGGTGGCGTACGGCGCGCGCGAGCCACGAGGGGCACATCCGCTCCGGCGGAGTCGACAAGGACGTCACCTTCGCCGAAGTGCGGGACGAGGAGATCAACGATCGCATCGACACGGCGTACCGCGCCAAGTACGGCCGCTACGGCGCCGCCTACGTCGACCCCATGGTCGCCGCACGCTCGACGACGCTGCGGCTGATCCCCCGATGAGATGGACGATCCCGCTGCGCCGCCTCCAGACCGCCCTGGACGATGAAGAGGTGCGGCCGGCCGGAGGCGAGCAGGTGGAGGGAGCCGAGCCGGCCCCGACGACACCACACACCGGAAGGGATTTCCCGACATGCCCAGCGGCCTCATCGACGTCCACGCCCATCTCCTCCCCGACTTCTACGTCCAGCAGGCGACGGCGGCCGGCCACGGCCACCCCGATGGCATGGGCGGCTGGCCGTCATGGTCCGTGCAAGCCCACCTGGACCTGATGGACCGCAACGGCATCGAGACCGCGATGCTGTCCATGTCCTCGCCCGGCGTGCACTTCGGCGACGACAAGGCGGCCCGGCTCCTCGCCCGCCGCGTCAACGAGTACACCGCCGAACTGACCCGGGGTCACCCGGGCCGCTTCGGCGCTTTCGCCTCGCTGCCCCTTCCCGACGTGGAAGGATCCCTGGAGGAGATCGCCTTCGCCTTCGACGCACTCGGCGCCGATGGCGTGACACTGCTGACCCACACGCACGGGGTGTATCTGGGCGACCAGCGCCTGGAGCCGGTCTTCGCCGAACTCGACCGCCGCCGGGCCGTGGTCTTCCTGCACCCCACCTCGCCGGTGTGCTGGGAACAGTCCGCACTCGGCAGACCGCGGCCGATGGTCGAGTTCATCTTCGACACGGCCCGTACCGTCACCGACATGGTGATGGCGGGCGTCCTGACCCGTCATCCGAACCTCAAGGTGATCGTCCCGCACTGCGGCGGCGCGGTGCCCGTCCTCGCTGATCGCATCAACGAGTTCATGAGCCTGTTCCTGCCGTCGCCTCAGCCACGCACCCCGGACGCGGTGCAACAACTGCGCGGCCTCTACTACGACATGGCGGGCACCGCTTTCCCACGCCACGTGCCGGCGCTGTTGAAGCTCGTCGACCCGGACCGCGTGCTCTTCGGCAGCGACTACTGCTGGACGCCGTCCCCGCTGGCCGACGCGCACATCGCGGCGATCGACGCCGCCGAGCCACCGGCGGAAGGCGCCACGTGGCGCTCGCTCACGACGGCGAACGCCAAGCGTCTGCTCCAGAGCACTCCTTCATGACCACAGCAAGCCGTGTGCCGACGCGATCACGATGCCGTCGTCGCCGGTCCGACTGCGCACCACATCTGCGAAGCCCAGATCCGCTCTGCCCGCTCGGCGCACGCGTCACGCGGCACCTTCCGCTCCCTCCGGCTCCCTCTCGATCGTGGACGCCAGAAAGCGCAAAGCCTCGTGCGTCGGGCTTCCGGGCTCCGCGGTCCACACGACGAGCTGCTGCTCGGGATCCTCGGCGCACATGAAGGTGGACCGCTCAAGGGCCAGGTCGCCGACCACGGGATGCCGGAGCAGCCTCGTACCGCCGGCCCGCACGGCGACATCGTGCGAGGTCCACCACAGGCGGAAATCCGCATCCAGCGCGGAAAGCTCTTCGACGAGGGCTGCCAGTCGAGGGTCGTCGGGGTTCCGCCTGCTGTCCATGCGCAGGTGGGACACGGCCAGGCGAGCCATGTCCTCCCAGTCCCGGTACAGCACGCGGATGGCGGGCTCGGTGAACACCAGGCGCACGTAGTTCCGCTGTTCCTCCGGGACACGTCCGAAGTCCATCACCAGGGCGGCGGCCATGGCGTTCCACGCCAGCAGGTCCGTGTTGCACCCGATGACGAAGCCTGCGGTCAGGGAGAGGTCATCGAGCAGGTGCTGCATCTGCGCCTGGACTTGCTGGCGAACGCTCCGGCCGACGGTGGGCACGGCCGTCTTTCCTGCGAGGGTCAGGAGGTACTCGTGCTGATCGCCGTCGAGGCGGAGCACCTGCGCGAGCACGTCGAGGACGGCCGCCGACGCCTGGACACGTCCCTGCTCGAGCCGGGTGTAGTAGTCGGTACTGATCGCGGCCATCCGAGCGACTTCCTCACGGCGCAGGCCGGGAACACGCCGGGGCTCACCGTGGTCGGGCAGCCCGGCCTTGCCGGGACTCAGCTGGGCACGGCGCGCCTTGAGGAAGGCCCCCAGTTCATCCAGGCTCGGATCGCGTCGCACACCCACAGCTTCGCACCTTGCCACGATCCCGCACACCAAACGCTCGTACCACCACCAACCCCGTCCTCATGAAGAAATCATCCTGGGAAAAATCCTTCCCCCCTTCAGGCTCGAGCGCCTGGGTACGGTGACCGATGGCTCTGCGCGAGAAATTCATCAAGCCTCGCCATGTCACACCGCGAGAAGTGAGGAAATGACCGAATGAAAGTCATTGGACTGAGCGAGTTCGGCGGACCGGAAGTGCTGCAGTCTTTCGAAGTCCCCGGCCCGCGCCCTGGAGCCGAGGAGGTGCTGCTCCGTGTTCACGCCGCCGGAGTGAATCCCGTGGACGCAATGGTCAGGTCCGGGCAGCTGGAGCAGATGTACCAGGGCCTCACTCCGCCCTTCGTCCCGGGGATGGAGGTCGCCGGAACCGTCGAAGAGGTGGGCGGCGATGTCGACCCCCGCTGGGGCCTGGTGCCGGGTGCACGCGTCGTGGGATTCGTCGACAATGCTGGGAGGCACGGCGGCTACAGCGAATATCTGACCCTTCCCGCGCGTTCCGTGGCCATCGCTCCCTCGGGTACCTCGGCTGCCGAGGCGGCCGGTTTTCTCAACAATGCGCTCACCGCTCAGAACGTGCTCGATGAATTCCGGCTGCCAGAAGGCGCCACACTGTTGGTGACAGGCGCTGCGGGATCGGTCGGCGGATACCTCGTGGAACTCGGCGCCGCGGCGGGCCTTCACGTCGTGGCCGTCGCGGCGGAGAACGACGCCGGCCTCCTGCGCTCACTGGGCGCGCGCGTGCTCATACCGCGCGGCCCCGACGTCGCCCACCGGGTCCTCGAAGAGCTCGGTACTCCGGTGGACGCGGTGGCTGATGCCGCCTTGCTGCACGAGCAGATCTCTCCCGCCGTACGTGACGGCGGCCAGATCGGCATCCTGCGCTTCTGGGACGGCGATCCAGGGCGCGGAATCAAGGTCAAACACGTCAACGTGCGCGAGCGGCGGACGGACCGGAACGCGATCGTACGTCTGCGCGACCAGGTCGAAGACGGCACCCTCACGCTGCGCGCCGCCTTGTCCTTCCCTGCGGATGACGCGGTCGCCGCCCATACCCGGCTCGAGCAGGGCGGCCTGCGCGAACGGATCGTCCTCGCATTCGACGACGAAGTGTGGCAACCGGGCTCATCAGCCACCACTTCGCTCACCTGGAAGCCCTGAACACCGGCTGTGCCTCGCCCCGCGGTCGGACATCGGCCGGCCGGTGCCCGCCTCGACAAGGAGAAACAATGCACACACGAACCCTCGGGCGTGACCTGCGCGTCTCCGCCATCGGCCTCGGCGCCATGGGCATGTCCCAGAGCTACGGCCCGAACCCCGGTGACCGGAGCGACATGATCGCCGTACTCCGTGGCGCCGTCGACCGCGGGATCACTTTTTTCGACACCGCGGAGGTGTACGGCCCGTACGTCAACGAGGAGCTTGTCGGCGAGGCCCTCGCTCCGGTGCGTGACCAGGTCGTGATCGCCACCAAGTTCGGATTCCGCATCGAGAACGGCGCCCCCGCCGGACTCAACAGCCGGCCCGAGCAGATCCGGGCCGTCGCTGCGGCCTCCCTGAAACGGCTCGGCGTCGACAGGCTCGACTTGTTCTACCAGCATCGCGTCGATCCGGAGGTGCCCATCGAGGACGTCGCCGGCACGGTGGGCGAACTCGTGCAGGAGGGCAAGGTCCGCTGCTTCGGGCTCTCGGAGGCCAGTGCGGAGACCATCCGCCGTGCCCACTCGGTCCACCCCGTGACGGCGGTACAGAGCGAGTACTCGCTGTGGACGCGGGATCCCGAGCCTGAGGTCCTGCCGACGTGCGCGGCGCTCGGGATCGGATTCGTGCCCTTCAGCCCGCTCGGCAAGGGATTTCTGACCGGCACGGTGGACGCGTCGACCTCGTTCGTGGCCGGTGACGTCCGTACGACCATTCCACGATTCACGGCCGAGAACCGGGCGGCGAACCAGGTCCTCGTCGAGCACATCACCACCCTCGCGGCGGCCAAGAGCGCCACACCCGGGCAGGTCGCACTCGCCTGGCTGCTCGCGCAGCATCCGTGGATCGTTCCTATTCCGGGCACACGACGCATCGCGCGAATCGAGGAGAACACCGGCGCCACCCAGCTGCCGTTGTCCGCCGACGAACTGGCGGACCTCAACGAACTCGCCGGCCGGATCGGGGTTCAGGGAGACCGCTACAACGAGCACCACATGTCGCTGGTCGACAAGTAGCAGACGACGGCGGCACTCCGCGGGCGCGAGCTCGATGGCGGGCGGCCCTACCGCCGCCGCTTGCGGTCGCGGTGTGCGGACACATGGACCCGTGTGGCGCACAGGCGTGAGCAGTATGCGCGGCGGCCATTGCGGGAGGTGTCGACGAAGACGGCGCGGCAGCCTGGCGCAGAACACCGCCCGAGTCGGCAAGGATCCGTCTCGGTGAGGACCAGGGCGAGTCCGGCCGCGGTGGCGGCCCGCACGCGCGTGACGACGTCGGCGTTCTCGTCGGCGTAGTGCAGGTGCGGCGACTGGCCGTCGTGTGTGGACACGTACGGGCGGGCCGCCGCGTCGGTCAGCAGCCGGTTGACGGCACCGACCTGTTCCGGCGTGGTGGGGGCCGCGAAGGCCTCCCACAGGCGCAGGCGCCAGGCCAGCAGCAGCTTCAGTTGCTGGTCGGTCAGATCGGGGCGCGCCACCCGGTGCTCGGCCAGCAGCGTCTCGGCCGTACGGGCATCGCACCCGTCGTCGAGGTTGGCCAGGGCCGCCGCCAGCAGGGCCGCGTTGCCGCCGTAAGCGTTGAAATGCATTGAGTCATTGCATCACGCTCACGGCATGACTCCGTGCCTCTTCCTCACCTTGTCGAAGCACTCGACCTCCCTGGGCTGGGTGCGCTACCAGCGCTGCGCATGCGGCCGCCTCCGTGTGCTGCTGGCCGGAGACGTCCTCAAGGACGGGCCTGCACCGCCGCGCGGGCCGTCACCGGAGCAGCCTGTGACGGCGGTCGGACGGGCAGCCGGTGACGGTGGGCCGACGTGCTAGGCGGACACCCCCGATCATCCCGTCCCGCTCTCCGGGTAACGTCGAGGTATGAGCCATCCACACCCCGAACTCAAAGCCGCCCCGCCCCTTCCCGCAGGAGGGTTGCGGGTCGTCGCCCTGGGCGGCCTGGGTGAGATCGGCCGCAACATGACCGTCTTCGAGCACTCAGGCAAGCTGCTCATCGTCGACTGCGGCGTGCTGTTCCCCGAGGAGACCCAGCCCGGCGTGGACGTCATCCTGCCGGACTTCACCTCGATCCGGGACCGGCTGGACGACATCGTGGCGGTGGTGCTCACCCACGGCCACGAGGACCACATCGGCGGCGTGCCGTACCTGCTGCGCGAGCGGTCCGACATTCCCGTCGTCGGCTCCAAGCTGACGCTGGCGTTCCTGGAGGCCAAGCTCAAGGAACACGGCATCCGGCCGCGCACGGTGCGGGTACGGGAGGGCGACCGGCGCGGCTTCGGGCCGTTCGACTGCGAGTTCGTGGCGGTCAACCACTCCATCCCGGACAGCCTCGCCGTCGCGATCCGCACCAGCGCCGGGATGGTGCTGCACACCGGCGACTTCAAGATGGACCAGTTCCCTCTCGACGACCGCATCACCGACCTGCGCGCCTTCGCCCGCCTCGGCGAGGAGGGCGTGGACCTGTTCCTCACCGACTCCACCAACGCCGAGGTCCCCGGCTTCACCACGTCCGAGCGTGAGCTGAACCCGGCGATCGAACAGGTGATGCGCACCGCGCCGCGCCGGGTCATCGTCTCCAGCTTCGCCAGCCATGTGCACCGCATCCAGCAGGTCCTGGACGCCGCCCACCAGCACGGCCGCAAGGTCGCCTTCGTCGGCCGGTCGATGGTCCGCAACATGGGCATCGCCCGCGACCTGGGCTACCTGAAGGTCCCCTCCGGTCTGGTCGTGAGCACGAAGGAGCTGGAGAAGCTCCCGGACCACAAGGTCACTCTGGTGTGCACCGGATCCCAGGGCGAACCGATGGCCGCGCTGTCGCGGATGGCCAACCGCGACCACATGATCCGCATCGGCAAGGGCGACACCGTCCTGCTCGCCAGCTCACTCATCCCCGGCAACGAGAACGCCATCTACCGGGTGATCAACGGGCTCACCCGGTGGGGCGCCCACGTGGTCCACAAGGGCAACGCCAAGGTGCACGTCTCCGGGCACGCCAGCGCCGGCGAACTCGTCTACTGCTACAACATCGTCAAACCCCGCAACGTCATGCCCGTCCACGGCGAATGGCGCCACCTGCGGGCCAACGGCGACCTCGCCATCCGCACCGGCGTCGACCCCGACCGGGTCGTCATCGCCGAGGACGGCGTGGTCGTCGACCTCGTCGACGGGCGCGCGTCCATCACCGGCAAGGTCCCCGCCGGCAACGTCTACGTGGACGGCATGGAAGTCGGCGGCGCCACCGAGGCGTCCCTCAAGGACCGCCTCACCCTGGCCGCCGAAGGCGTGGTCACGGTGGTGGCGATCGTCGACGCGGACACCGGTGCCCTCGCCGAGGCCCCCGACTTCCTGGCCCGGGGCTTCGTCCATGACGACGCCACCTTCGAGCCGGTCATCCCCGTCATCGAGAAGACCCTGGCCACCGCGGCCGAGGAAGGCGTCGGGGACGCACGCCAACTCGAACAACTCATCGCCCGCGCCGTGGCGAACTGGGCGTTCCGCACCCACCGCCGCAAGCCCCTGATCATCCCCGTCATCATCGACGCCTGAGTCACAGCCCCGTGGTGGCGGTGTGGAGCAGGTACTCCAGCGGATCGCGGTCGCCTCAGTCGGCGGCGGGGTGTTGGTGACGGTCACTCCGACGGGGCGTGGTTGCGGACGTTGGTCAGCGCCTCCTGCACCGTGCGGTAGAGGGCGCGTTGTGCGGGTGTGCCCACGGCGGACGGAAGCTCACCCGTCAGCTGCGCCTGAGTGCCGCTTGATTCCTCGCTAGCGCGGTGAGCCCTCGACCGGCGCGCCCGGCACGGGCCGGCTGGTCGGGCTGGACCTGGCCCGGGGACTGGCCGTCTTCGGCATGTACGCGGTCCATGTGGGCCCCGCCCCGGGCCAGGGCGGGGTCATCGGCTTCCTGATGGAGCCGGCGCAAGCCCGCTCCCCCGCCCTGTTCGCCGTCCTGGCCGGCTTCGCGGTCGCCCTCATCACCGGGCGCGGGCCGTCGCCGAGGTCGGCATCCGGGCCGTGATCCTCCTGGCCCTGGGCACCGCCCTGACGATGACCGGCACCCCGGTCGTGCCGATCCTCGCCTTCTACGGGCTGTTCTTCCTGCTCGTACTGCCGCTGCACCGGCTGGGCGCCAGGCCGCTGGCGCTGATCGCCGCGGGCTGGGCCCTGCTGGGCCCGCAACTGCTGCACGCGCTGAAGCCGGTGGCCGGCGGCCGCGTATTCCTCTCCTACGGCCAGGCCGACGGCCCCGTCTCGCTGCCCTGCGCATTCAGTGAGACGCGGGTGCGCCGCCTCCTTCTCACCCCTGGGACGGGTCTCCGTTCCGGAGCATGCGCAGCACCGCCCGTTCGACTTGACGTCATCGCTGCTCAGGTCGTGGTCGTGCCAGGCGTGTCCCTCCCAGTAGGCCAGGAGCCGGTCACCGCCGCCCCGGCGCCGCAGCAACGCGGTGAGGCTGCGACAGGCGGCCGGGCGCGCGATGGTCTCGATGATCTCCTTGCCGTGCTTGCCGGTGTAGGTGAACAGGACCGCACCGGCGTGGCAGCGGGAGTGCTCGCGCAGCAGCGTGGTGAGACCGTAGCTGCTGTTCTGTTCGGTGTAGCGGTCGCTGCCGATACGGAAGAAGCCGAGGTCGAGCAGGCGCACGGCCGTTGCCAGGATCCGCTGCCGGGTCAGTCCAAGATCGCTCAGATGCCCCTCGACGGCCTCACGCACCGCGGGCAGGGCATCGGCGACATCGAGCACGTGCTCGTGCTTGGCCTGCTCCTGTTCGGCACGGAACTGCGGGTGGTACAGGTACTGGCGGCGTCCGGCGCATCGTGCCGACGGCCTGCAGATGCCCGTTGGCCCTTGTACAGATCCACACGTCCCGCCAGGCCGGCGGTATGACCAGTGCCCGGATCCGAGCCAGCTGCAACCACACAAGCTGTGTCGTGTCGGTACCCGCCCACATCCCCACCACAACGGGGCTCGTCGCCTCCGCCCCGCGTGCTCAGCCCTCGGTGCCGGTGGCGGAGTCGGACGCGCCCACGGGCTTCGACTCCGGCGATCCGCGCTGCCTCAGATAGATGGAGAGGACGGCCATGGAGGCGACGGCCAGCAGTTCGGACTGCCAGTTCTGCAGGCTTCGGCTCCAGAAATCCGCGGCCGACAGGTACTCCGCCCAGCTGACGGGGGCTTGCAGCCGGCGCAGCTGCTGCTCGTTGTAGGCGGCGACACCGGCGACGGACTGGGTCAGCCAGGACAGCAGGAAGATGGAGCCCATCACCAGCCCCAGGGAGCGGGAGTACACCAGGCCCCGCCAGTCCCCTGCCGCGGCCCAGCGCGGAGAATCCTCCTTGGCGTGACGCCCCGTCAGCTGGTCCTGGTCGGACTCGGTACCGGCCCTGTCCAGTTCCTTGGACTCCGGTGAGCCGCGTTGCAGCAGCCAGACGGTGGCGAAGATGTAGAGGAAGAACTGCAGGTATTCCGACTGCCAGTTCTCCGTGACGTCGACGGCGAAATCCGACGAGGCCAGGTAGGCCCCGAAGTCGAGGGGCGCCATGCCGTCCGAGACGAGCTGGTTGTTGAACTCCGCGTGTCCGGCCACGGCCTGTCCGGCGAGGGCGAGCAGGAACGTGGTCAGGAAGAAGAGACCGAGACCGTTGTGGCGGAGAAAGCGCCGCGCCCGGCGCCGGGGCGGTGCGGTGTCCCCGCCGTGCTCCGGTGGAGGGGTCATCGGTGCATCAGTCCCAGCGTCATGAAGTACGCCAGGCCGACCACGATCACCAGCAGTGTTCCGGTGAACAGCGTCCTCACGGTCTTCTCACCCGGCCTTGATCTCGCACTGGTACGGACGCTGCGGCCGGGGCCGGCACCCGGCCGCCGTGACCTTCCACCCCGTGGGAAAGTGCGCCAGGAAGACGGTGTCGTGATCCAGCACCGCCCGGGCCTGTTCGCCGTAGACATCGACGCGGCGTACGGCGCCCGCCGCCGGAAGGTTCTGCTCGCCGATCGCCTGGGCGCAGCGGCGCTTGGTCGACTGCTCGAGTTCCTCCCGGGTGGACGGTGCGAGGGCGGCGCACAGTCGTTGCCGCTGTCCGGCGTCCAGCGCCCGCTCGAAGCGCGTCAGTTGCGCGGTGACGCCGTCGCGCCGCTCCGATGGCGTTCCACAGGCGCCGACCGTGGCGAGGACCACCACCGCCACCACGCCGGGGCCGTACCACCGTCCTGACATCCCGCCTCCCGTGCGGCCCCGGGCGGAGTCGGGCCGCCCGCTCCGTCAGGTGGGGTGGCCGCTCGCTCATGAGACAGGGGCTCGCCGGCGACCGCAACCGGGCCGGAGCCGATGGAGTTCAGCGCAGCGCCGTTCAGCCCAGGGCGACACGCTTATGGCGGCCTTCGGCGGGAACACGGAGTCATGCCCGAAAAGGGCAACGAATGGAAGGAGTTGTCGTGTCGTTCCTGTGGGCGATCATCGCTGGGCTCATCATCGGCCTGCTGGCCAAGCTCGTTGTACCCGGACGTCAGCCCATCCCCCTGTGGCTGACGGTCCTCATGGGCATCGTCGGCGCCGTCGCCGGCAACGCTCTCGCCACCGCGTTCGGTGTGCGCGACACCGGCGGTATCGACTGGATCCGCCACGTCTTCCAGATCGGCATCGCCGCCGTCCTCATCGCATTCGTCACCCCAATGTGGGCCCGGCGACGCGCCTGACCGCGCCGGGTGCACGGTGGTCGAGTCCGGTCAGTGTCCGGGCCGACGAGGCGACGGCCCGCGGGTGCGCCCCCATGCACGCGGCATTCGCGGGCGTTCGCCGGCACGCCGGCACTCTGCGGCTCGGGCCCGTCAGAGGTCGCTCGGTATGCCCAGGCCCGTCAGGGCGCCGACCGGGTCCAGGTCGGGGGTGCCTCGGGGCCACCAGTCCTCGTGGCCCGGCTCGGACTCGTAGGCGTACCACAGGCCGTCGCGGCCCAGGCGGAGCTGGACATGGCCCTGGGGGTGGGTGAGGTGGTTGCGCCAGGGGCGGAAGGCGGGCAGGTCGGCGGCGAGGAGCAGCGGACGGGCCCGGTCGAACCGGCCGGCCGGCGGATCCCACGGCTCCTCCAGTACGGCGAGGCCCTCCGGTCCGCCCTGGCGCCAGGCGGCGACCGCGCGGGCCAGCTCGGACGGGGTACGGCCCGCCGCTGAGGCGAGGGAGGAGTAGAGCGCCCGGGTGCCCGCGGTGAGCCCCGAGCCGGGGCGGGCCGCGGCCAGGCGGACCGCGTCCTGCCAGAGCGTCAGCTGTCCGACCGGGTCACGGCCCGTCGTGAGCAGCGCGTGGGCCCGCGCGGCGGCGTCCGTGGCCAGTTGGTCCAGCGCGAACGGGTCCGGGCCGCCGGGGGCCGCCGGGTAGGCCGGGGGCTGCTCGGGGTGCGGCGGCGGGGGCAGCGGCGCCGCACCC
>NZ_MUKA01000607.1 GCF_002150735.1 Streptomyces africanus | reverse complement strand
CGGCACGACCAGCCCGCTCGGCTCGAACCCCACCCGCCGGTAGAACCGCTGCGCCCGCCCGTTCTCCTCATGGACGATGAGCCGCACCCGCTCAAGACCCCGCCCCCACGCCCACTCCAGGGCCGCGTCGAACAGCACCTCGGTCAGCCCGCTCCCGCGCTCCTCGGGCCGCACGAACACGCCGACGACGTGCCCCTGCTTCCGCTCCACCGGAAACCCGGCCCAGTCCGTCGTCCCGGGCTCCTCCACCAGCACGGTCAGCGTGCCCACCCACCGCCCGTCGGGCCCCTCCGCGATGATCTGCTGAGCCTTGTCGGCCTCCTCGGCGCCCCCAGCCGTCCGCTCCTGCCAGAAGGAGTCCGGCCGGGCCTCGGCCTCCTCGTACGTCTCCAGGAAGGCCAGGTGCGCCACCGGATCCCGCAGCGCCGCGAGCCGCAGCTCCTTCGCCGCAGGCCACTCATCAGCACGGACGGACCGGATCACATAGCTCATGCCGGCAACGGTAGTACCCGGGTACGACACCCCTCACCCCGATTACCCCGCCGGTCCGACGCCCGCCGCCCCCGCACGCACGAGCATCGAAGCATGCTGACGGCAAACGAACTGACCAAACGCTACGGCGACCGGACGGTCGTCACGGACCTCTCCTTCACGGTCCGCCCCGGAACGGTCACCGGCTTCCTCGGCCCGAACGGCGCCGGCAAGTCCACGACCATGCGCATGATCCTCGGCCTCGACGCCCCCACCCGCGGACACGCCACCGTGGGCGGACGCTCCTACGCCGGCCACCCCGCGCCCCTCACCGAGGTCGGCGCCCTGCTGGAGGCCCGCTCGGTCCACCCCGGCCGCACGGCCTACCACCACCTGCGCGCCCTCGCCCACACCCACGGCATCCCCCGCGCACGGGTCGAACAGGTTCTCGCCCTCACCGGACTGACCGACGTGGCCCACCGCCGCGTCAAGGGCTTCTCCCTCGGCATGGGCCAACGCCTCGGCATCGCCGCCGCCCTGCTCGGCGACCCGGCCACGCTCATCCTCGACGAGCCGGTCAACGGCCTCGACCCGGAGGGCGTGCTGTGGATCCGCAATCTGCTGAAGTCCCTCGCCGCGGAAGGCCGCACGGTCCTCGTCTCCTCCCACCTGATGAGCGAGATGGCCCTCACCGCCGAGCACCTCGTCATCATCGGCCGCGGCCGTCTCCTCGCCGACACCACGGTCGCCGCCTTCGTACGCGACTCCGGCGCGGGCACCGTCAAGGTCGTCAGCCCGCAGTCCTCCGACCTCGTACGCCTCCTCACCGCCCCCGGCGTCGACATCACCACCGACACCCCCGGCACCCTCCAGGTCCGCGGCACGGATGCCGAACACATCGGCCGCACCGCGGCCGCCCACGGCATTCCCCTCTACGAACTGACCCCCAACGCCGCCTCCCTGGAAGAGGCCTTCATGGACCTCACCCGCGACGCCGTGGAGTACACGGCGACCCTCGAAGGAGCGGCAGCATGACCACGGCGACCCTCCCCTACCGCGTGACCCCGGCCCGCGTCCTGCGCTCCGAGTGGCACAAGCTCTGGACCCTGCGCTCCACCTGGATCACCCTCATCGCCACCAGCCTGCTGACCGTCGCCATGGGCGCGGGCCTGGCCGCCGCCTACGACGGCACCGGCGAGGGCGGAATGGACACGGTCCTCTTCATCCTCCTCGGCACCCAGTTCGCCACGATCAACCTCGGCGTGCTGGGCATCCTCGCCACGGCCGGCGAGTACTCCACGGGCCAGATCCGCGCCACGATGACCGCCGTCCCCCGCCGCCTGCCCGTCCTCTGGTCCAAGGCAGCCGTCCTGGCCGCGATCGCCTTCCCCCTCACCCTGCTGACGAACCTGATCACCTTCCCCCTCGCCCAGTCCTTCCTCACCGGCACCGACCAGGCTGCCTCCCTCGGCGACCCGGGCGTCCTGCGCGCCCTCGCCGGCAACGCGGCCGGCCTCACCCTCCTCGCCGCCCTCGCCCTCGCCATCGGCGCCCTGCTCCGCTCGGTCCCGATGGCCATCGGCGCCTTCACCGGCCTGATCATGATCGTCCCGGAGGTCCTGGCCATGCTCCCGTACGACATCGCCGACGACGCCGTCCGCTACTTCCCCGGCAAGGCCCTGGAAACCCTCACCACCGCCCAGCCCCTGCCCGGCACGGCCTCCCCGGGCGCCGCTCTCCTCGCCATGGTCCTCTGGACGGCGGCGACCCTCACGATGGCCGCAGCCGTCGTACGACGCCGAGACGTCTGACACGCGGTGCCGGAAACCCTCACGATGGACCCCGTGACGGAAGACCGGGCGCCGGAGCCCCTCACCGAGTACGCCCACCGCCTCACCCGCCGGGTGCGCGCCTTCGACCGACGCCACCCGCTGCTGTGGGACCTCCACATCACCGGTTTCTGGATGACAGCGGCCCTGATCGACTATGTCGGCGGCGGCTGGCGCCACAACGCCCACAACCTCGACGTCCCCGGCTGGCTGCTCCTCACCCTGAGCCTCGCCCTCGCGATCCCCCTGCTCTGGCGACGCACCCACCCCAGGGCCGTCCTCGTCGCCATGGCCGCCTTCGCCCTCGTCAACGCGTGGACCGGCGCAGCCCTCCAGGCAGCCCTGCTCCAGCTCGCCGTCGTCTACCACGTCGCCCTGCGCCGGGCCCTGCGCAACCTGTGGTGGGTGACGGTCCTGGTGATGGCCCCAGTCCTGGTGTCGGTCGCCCGTCACGGGGAGGGCACCTGGGACCAGCAGGTCGGCTCCCAGCTGATGTCCGTCACCGTCGCCGCTCTCATCGGCATCACGGTCCGCACGCGCCGCAACTACACGGAGGCCCTGGAGGACCGCGCCCGCCGCCTGGAGACCGAACGCGACCAGCAGGCCCGACTCGCCACCGCCGCCGAACGCGCCCGCATCGCCCGCGAGATGCACGACATC
>NZ_MUKA01000606.1 GCF_002150735.1 Streptomyces africanus | reverse complement strand
TGGTTCTGAAACCACGAACAGTCCCACGTTGCCACAGCGTGGTGCGGCTGACAGTTTCATAGTGTTTCGGTGGTTATAGCGTAGGGGAAACGCCCGGTTACATTCCGAACCCGGAAGCTAAGCCTTACAGCGCCGATGGTACTGCAGGGGGGACCCTGTGGGAGAGTAGGACGCCGCCGAACAATTATTGACAGGGCTGGACCCGTAACTTCGGTTACGGGTCCAGCCCTTTTTTGTTCTCCGTCACTTGAAG
This sequence comes from Streptomyces africanus, assembly GCF_002150735.1. Classification (GTDB taxonomy): domain Bacteria; phylum Actinomycetota; class Actinomycetes; order Streptomycetales; family Streptomycetaceae; genus Streptomyces; species Streptomyces africanus. Next base: position 1,526 of record NZ_MUKA01000606.1, on the reverse strand, counting down.
TTCACGTTGCGCGATCAGCATCCAGAGCATGGGTACTGCTGCAATGCTCAGGGCCGCCGGTGTCGGACTCGGTGACGAAGTCGTCGTGCCGGCCTTCGGGAACGTCGAGGTCGCCGAGGCTGTGGCCAAGGCCGGGGCGCTGCCCGTGTTCGCTGACATAGATCCCTTCACCTACTGCCTCGATGCCTCTGCTGTGGAAGAGGCGGTGACCCCGCGCACCGCGGCCGTGGTGGTCGTACACCGCTTCGGCCGGCTCGCCGACATCGCGCGGCTGCACGAGCTGGGAGCACGGCACGGGCTGCTCGTGCTGGAGCAGGGCGAGTCCGAGGCGCCGTACGACGAGATAGCCCAGCGCAGGGAGCGGGCGGCTTATCTCCATGCGAAGTTGAGGGGTGTGCGGACGCCGGACGACGGTGACGGACACACCTATCAGCAGTACGTCGTGCGCGTTCCGGGCAATGGACGCCCGGATCGGGACGCTTTCGCACGGGCTGTGCGGGGCCGGGGAGTCGAGTGCCGGGTGCCGGTGAAGACTCCGGTGCATCGACTGCCTGAATTCCGGCGGTGTGTTTCTCTCCCGGAGACGGAGCGCGCTTCCGACGAGACGCTCGCACTGCCGGTGGACGCCACCCTGACCAAGCGGGACATGCAGCGGATCGTGTCCGCCTGTAATGCCCTTGGAGGGCTTCTCCAGCCCGCTTTCTGACGTGGTTGGGAGCACGGGTCTGTTCGGGGTATGATCTATTCCGTTGCCGCGCGGGAAACCCCGCAAAGCGACAGGCCCCTATAGCTCAGTCGGTAGAGCGTCTCCATGGTAAGGAGAAGGTCAACGGTTCGATTCCGTTTGGGGGCTCCAGCGGAAAAGGCCCCACCCTCACGGGTGGGGCCTTTTCCGTGTCCTAGTCCTTGTGGAGGCCCGGGACGCGCATCGCCAGGATCGCCATGTCGTCGGACGGGGCGTCCGACGCGAAGCGTTCCACCGCGCGCATGATGCGGGCCGCGACCGCGCCGGCGGTAAGGCCCGTGCAGGTCGTCAGGACGTCGGCGAGGCCGTCGTCGCCCAGCATGCGGGCGCCTTCGCGGCGTTCGGTGACGCCGTCCGTGACGCACAGGAGGACGTCGCCCGGGTCCAGGGTGACCGTCTGCTCGTAGAGTTCCAGGTCGTCGATGACACCGAGGAGCGGCTGGGGTTCGGCCGCCGGTTCCACCGAGCCGTCCTGGCGCAGGCGCAGCGGGAGCGGGTGGCCGGCGCAGACGACCTTCAGTTCGGCGCTGCCGTCCTCCTGGGGGCGCATCTCGCCGTAGAGGAGGGTGAGGAAGCGGCTGCGGGCGCCTTCGTCGAGGATGGCGGAGTTCAGGCGTTCCAGGACCGCCGGGCCGCTGAGGCCCTCGCGGGCCAGGAGGCGCAGGGCGTGGCGGGCCAGGCCCGTGACAGCCGCCGCGTTCGGGCCCGTACCGCAGACGTCGCCGATGGCGAAGCCGTAGGCGCCGTCGCGGATGGGGAAGACGTCGTAGAAGTCGCCGCC
>NZ_MUKA01000605.1 GCF_002150735.1 Streptomyces africanus | reverse complement strand
TGCGGGGGTTTTCTGCGTTTAGGGTCGAGCCATGCGCTATGACCTCGTGATCTTCGACAACGACGGTGTCCTCGTCGACAGTGAGCCCATCTCCAACCGGCTTCTGGCCGCTTATCTCACCGAGCTGGGTCACCCGACGTCGTACGAGGACTCCATCCGGGACTACATGGGCTCCGCCATGCACCGCGTCCACGACCTGGTGGCGGAGCAGACCGGGCAGCGGCTGCCCGTGGATTTCGACGATGTCTTCCACGCTCGGGTCTTCGCGGCCTTCGAGCGGGAGTTGAAGCCGGTGGCCGGCGTCGAGGAGGTCCTGCAGAAGCTTTCCGCCGACTCCGTGCCGTACTGCGTGGCGTCGTCCGGGAGTCATGAGCGGATCCGGGTGGGGCACCGGACGACCGGGCTCGACCGGTGGTTCGACGAGGGGCGGATCTTCAGCTCCGAGGATGTGGGGAGGGGGAAGCCGGCTCCCGATCTGTTCCTGTACGCGGCGGAACGGATGGGCGTCGCGCCGGAGCGGTGTGTCGTCGTCGAGGACAGTCCGCTGGGGGTGCGGGCGGCGGTCGCGGCCGGAATGGACGTGTACGGGTTCACCGCCATGACGCCGGCGGAGAGGCTGGCCGGGGCCGGGCGGCTCTTCTCCGACATGCGGGAGCTGACGGCGCTGCTCGTGTGAGAGCGCGGAAGCTGAGCCCAATTCATCTTTGGCTGGATCTACCCATGAGTAAGTCTGGGCCCTACGCTCGCGGCCATGACTGATGTGCTGCGGCGCGGCAGGGCCTCATTGGCGTTCGGCTTCTTGGTGCAGGGGGTCGCCTTCGCTCTGCTCGTGACGCGGATTCCGGCCATCCAGGACCGGTACGGGGTCTCGGACGCGCTGCTGCCGGCGTTCCTGGCCGCTGTGCCGATCCTCGCCGGGGTCGGGAGCGTGAGCACCGAGCGGCTGGTGAAGCGGGTGCCGCCGAGTCGGCTGCTGCGGTGGTCCCAGCCCGTGGTGCTGCTGGCGCTGCTCGGGGTCGGAGCCGGGGAGCGATTGGTGGAACTGGGTGTCGCGCTCGCGGCGTTCGGGCTCGCCGTCGGGGTGCTGGACGCGTCGATGAACATGCTCGGGGTGAGCCTTCAGCGGGCGTACGGGCGCAGCATCATGCTCAGTTTCCACGCGGCCTTCAGCCTGGGCGGGATCGTGGGGGCCTCGCTGGCGTGGGCGGGGGCGCACTGGGATCTGGCGTTGTGGGTGTCGTATCTGCCGGTCGTGGCGGTGTTGCTGCCGGCTGTGCTGGTGGGGAGCCGGTGGTACGTCGACGACGGGGATGCGGCGCCGGCCGTAGGGGACAAGGCGGCGGGCGAGGGGCAGGTCGTCGTCTTCAAGTGGCTGCTGCCGTTGTGTCTGGTGATGACCGTGGCGTACATCGGGGACTCCACGGTTTCCAACTGGAGCGCGAAGTACCTCCAGGACGTGCTGGGGAGCTCCGAGCAGATGGCGACCGTGCCGTACAACGTGTACATGGTGACCACGCTGCTCGGGCGGGCGATCGGGGATCTCGGGGTGCGGCGGTTCGGGGCCGTGGCCGTCGTGCGGGCGGGGGCGCTGGTGGCGGCCGGTGGGTTCGCGGTGGTGGCG
>NZ_MUKA01000093.1 GCF_002150735.1 Streptomyces africanus | reverse complement strand
GGGAGGGGGAGGGGCGCCTGGTTCAGGCGTCGAGGGGCTCGTAGTCGAACCAGTCGAAGTGGACGGTGCCTGCCGCGGCGTACATGCCGATGACCCGGCCGGTGAAGCCGCCGGCGACCTCGGTCGACAGGTAGCGGCCGTCGAGGGTCGCGAGTTCGGTGAACGTGCCGTCGGATTCTTCGATGCCGAGGGAAACGACGTCGGGTCCGGTGCACGGGCCGTGCGGTGGCGGCGGATCCGTGATCGTGACGGCGAGGACCACCGGCCCGGCGGGCACGGACTTCCCGGCCACGACCGTGCGCAACGAGCCGGCGCGCGCGCTCACTTGGACCTGCGTGCCCGACACCTCGATCTCGTAGTGGTGCCGCTCGTCGAGCCGTACGGCGAGGCCACCGCTGCCCTCCGCGGCGTCNNCCGGCCGGTGAACACCACGTCGGGCTCGTCCAGCGAGCCGCCCCGCGCGCGAAGCGTCAGCCATCCGGGGCGCTCCTTGGTGGTGCAGTGCTCGGCGGGGCGGTCCCGCAAGGAGAGCCAGTACGGCCGCAGTTCGGCGAGCTCGAAGTCGTCCCGGTGCTCCTCGACAGGGCCGGGGGATAGCGGCCACGGGAGCTCGGGCAGGTCCAGGGCGACCTCGCCGACGACCGGCCAGTCGTCCACCCAGGTCACGGGGGCCAGGAAGGTCTCCCGGCCGAGCACGTGCCAGCCCGGCGTGCCGCCGCCCGGCCGGACGCCGAGCAGCACCATCCACCAGGAACCGTCGGGGCCCTGGACGAGGTCGGCGTGCCCGGTGTTCTGGACGGGGTGATCGGTGCCGCGGTGGGTGAGGACCGGGTTGGCCGGGCACGGCTCGAACGGGCCGCCCGGCGTACGGCTGCGCGCGATCGAGACACCGTGGCCGCGCTCGGTGCCGCCCTCGGCGATGAGCAGGTACCAGTAGTCGCCGATCCGGTACAGGTGCGGCGCCTCCGGGGCCTTGGCGCCGGGACCGCCGGACCAGAGCCTGTGCGGTGTCCCGTACGTCTGCCCGGTGGACGGGTCGAGACGGACCTGCGAGACCCCGGCGACCGTGCACCAGCACATGCCGTCCTCGTCCCAGACCAGGTCGGGATCGATGCCGGGGACACCCGGCGCCCAGATGGGGTCCGACCACGGTCCGGCGGGGTCGGTGGCCGTGACGATCAGGTTGCCGCCGCCCTCGGTGCAGTTGGTGACGATCAGCCAGAAGCGGCCGTCGTGATGGCGCAGGGTGGGGGCGTAGATCCCGCCGGAGGACCACGCGTCCGACAGCCGCAGCTGCTCCGGCCGGTCCAGGACGTTGCCGATCTGCGTCCAGTGCACCAGGTCACGGCTGTGGAAGAGGGGCACCCCGGGGAAGTACTCGAAGCTGGAGCACGCCAGGTAGTAGTCGTCGCCGACACGGCAGACGCTGGGGTCGGGGTGGAAGCCGGGGATCACGGGGTTCGTGGGGTTGGCGACGCGTCCGTCCGGCTGGCTCACAGGGGGCACCCGAGAGGTCCTCTCGTCGATTCGTGATGGGGGGCGTGGGGTGGTTCAGGAAGCGCCGGCGTCCGAGGGGGTGATGCGGAGCAGGACGGCGGACGGCGCGGTGGGCAGGGTCAGGCTCAGCTCGGCCGTGCCGGGCATCCAGGCGGAAACGGCCCGGCTGACCGAGGGGTAGAGCAGGTCCACACGGGCGGCGGTGTCCCGCAGATGGGGCACGCGAAGCGTCGCCGTGGCGTCGGTTCCGGGGCGGCGCCATGCGGTGAGGTAGGTGGTGGCGGGGGTGCGCAGAGCGAGAGCGATCCACGGGTCGTCCCAGGCGGGAAGGCCCAGCGGCCAGGACGGCACGGCGTGCGGCAGGTCGGCGCGGATGGTCTTGTACGCGGCTACCGCCTCGTGGACCAAAGCACGGACTTCCGGGGCGAGTTCGGGAATGCGGCCGGAGAGATGCATCCGCCCGAGGAGCGCGCTCGCCATGGTGAAGGCCACCTCGTCCGGGGAGTCCTCCGGCTGCGGGTACGCCCAGACGGCGCCTTGTTCGGGGGTGACGGCGGTGGGCGCGGAGGCCGCGATGGGCGCGTAGAGGTGGAGGTTCTGCTGGTCGCTGGTGGACTGCAGCTGCATCCGGGACAGCAGGGCGTGGTCCCAGCGCATGCCGCCGGAGGAGCAGTTCTCCAGCACCAGGTGCGGGTAGCGGTCCAGGACGCCGTCGAGCCAGTCGAGGTGCGCCCGGTTGTGGCCGAGCAGACCGGCGCCCGGGGTCTCGCCGGGGTGGCCGCTGGTGCCGGAGCCGGGGTCGATGTTGTGGTCGAGCTTGAGGTAGCCGACGCCCCACTCGCCGACCAGGCGGTCCACGACCTGGTCCAGGTGGGCACGGGCGGCCGGGTGGCGCAGGTCCAGGTGGTGCCGGCCGGTCTCCGTGACGCGGACGCCGTCGCGGCGGAAGAACGCCTCGTCGGGCAGGGACGTGGCCATGGGGCTGCGGACGCCGATCACCTCCGGCTCCAGCCACAGACCGGGAACCATGCCGCGCTCCCGGATGCGGTCCAGCACCTCGTGGATCCCCTTCTCCCCGGGGAAACGTGAGGCGGCCGGTTCCCAGGCGCCGACGGTGGTCCACCAGCCGCCGTTGTCGCCGTCGTACCAGCCGGCGTCGATGACGAAGTACTCCGCGCCCGCGTCGGCCGCCGCGTCGATGTGCGGCAGCAGCTTCTCGGTCGTGGGGTCGCCCATCAGGCAGTTCATGTAGTCGTTGAAGATGACGGGCAGGCGCTGGTGGTCGGCGTGCGGGCGGCGCTGGGCGCGGCGGTAGCGGGTCAGCGCGGCGAACGCGGCGTCGGGGCCGCCGTCCGCGCTGAAGGACAGTGCGGCGGGTACGGTGCGGAAGGCGGCGCCGGGCTCGAGGGGGTGCCGCCAGCCGTGGTGGGTGTCGGTGGGTCCGAACAGCGCCGCGTAGGTTGCCTTGTCCTGCTCGCCGCACTCCCAGCGCCAGCCCCCGCCGTTGTGCTCGACCTGCCACACCCAGGTGCGGCCGGTACGCCGGTCCGTCAGGCCGCCCATCGGCAGGTGTCCGCAACTGGACCAGGTGCCCTGTCCGTTGAGGGCGAAGCCGGATTTGCCGTGCCCGTAGCTCACGCGTCCGCTGAGGGACGGTGTGGTCCGGCGCATCGGCTGTCGCTGCCAGCGGCATTCGGCGAGCCAGTCGTTCTCCGCCCACAGCAGATCGGCGGCGTCGATGCCCGCCGGGTCCGGCGGGGTGAGGCAGCCCACCGTGAGCGAGCTGACCGACTCGAGGCGGAGCGTGGCCCGCCCTTCGTTGCGCAGGGTCACCTCGCCGCGCAGTACGGGGATGCCGTCCGGCGACCGGTAGGTCACCTCCGCGGCCAGCCCGGAGTCCGGGTCGTGGAGCTGCACGGTCAGCGTGTGCCAGCCGCCGTCGCGGGTCGCGCGGTGGCTCCTGTGGCGCAGTCGTCCGCCGAGATCCGTATGGATCAGGCGGCCGCCCGACCAGCCGCGCCCGTGACCTGTGGCCGTCACCTCCACCAGGGGCAGGGACGCACCGGTGATGGTCTGCGCCTCGCCCGGCAGCCCGAGCTGCGTGAGGCGCGGGCTGCCGTCGTCATCGAGGACGATTTCCAGGTGAAGGGCCTCATGCCCCCAGTGGAAGGTCCCTTGTTCCTTGGACATGTCAGCCCTTTCGGCGGCTGTCGAAGCGCTTCACTGCCACGCGCAAGGTAGCGGACAATTTTCATGTGAAACAAGAGGTTCTACCGCGACGCACAAGCTACTGCTGGGTTCATTGACGTACACCGGGGCGAACGTCATCGTCGAAGCGCTTCGATTGCACTTCTGTTCGAGGTGGCGGAGATATCACGCAGTATCTACGGCTCCGGCGCCGACCCGTGCGGCTGAGGCTCGCCGAGGGGCTGCGTGCACCAGATCGTCTTGCCGTCGGTGGTGTGCCGGGTGCCCCACCCCTGGGTGAGCTGGGCGACGAGCAGCAGGCCCCGGCCGCCCTCGTCGAAGGCGCGCGCCCGGCGCAGGTGCGGGGCGGTGTTGCTGGCGTCGGAGACCTCGCAGATCAGGGAGGAGTCGCGAATCAGCCGCAGCATGATCGGGGGCTCGCCGTACCTGATGGCGTTGGTGACCAGTTCGCTGACCACCAGTTCGGTGACGAACGACGCCTCCTCCAGGCCCCAGGCCTCCAGCTGCTCCAGGGCGAACTTCCTGGCGCGAGGCACCTGTGCGGGGTCGGGTACGACGTCCCAGTCGGCGACATGCTGGGGATCCAGCGCGTGCGTGCGAGCGACCAGCAGGGCGGCGTCGTCGGTGCGGCGTTCGGGAAGCAGGGCGTCCATCACCGTGTCGCAGAGGCCCTCCAGCGAGGTCACCGCATGGTTCAGGACCCGCAGCAGCTCGGTGACCCCCTGGTCGACGTCGCGCTCACGGCTCTCCACCAGCCCGTCCGTGTAGAGGGCGAGCAGGCTGCCCTCGGGCAGCTCGAGTTCGGTGGCCTCGAACGGCAGCCCACCGATGCCGAGCGGTGGTCCCGGCTGCGCGGGCGCCGGGGTCCTGGTGCCGTCCGGGGAGATGATCAGCGGCAGCGGATGCCCTGCGCTCGCCATCGTGAAGCGTCGGGAGACCGGGTCGTAGACGGTGTACAGGCAGGTGGCCCCGAACTCGCCGGTCGGCTGGAAGCGGCCGGCGGGCTGGAGGTCGCTGGCGAGGTGGATGACCAGGTCGTCCAGGTGGGTCAGCAACTCGTCCGGCGGCAGATCCACGTCGGCGAGCGTGCGGACCGCCGTGCGCAACCGGCCCATGCTGGCCGAGGCGTGCAGCCCGTGACCGACCACATCGCCCACGACCAGGGCGACCCGCGCGCCGGAGAGCGGAATGACGTCGAACCAGTCACCACCCACCTCCGCGCCGGTCCCGGCGGGCAGGTAGCGGGAGGCCACCTCGAGCGCCTCCTGGCTGGGCAGCTGCTGCAGCAGCAGACTGCGCTGGAGCGTCAGTGCGGTCGTGCGCTCGCGCGAGTAGCGGCGGGCGTTGTCGATGGCGACGGCTGCCTTGGCGGTCAGCTCTTCGGCGAGGATCAGGTCGTCGGCCGTGAAGGCCTCGGGCCGGTCGCTGCGGGAGAACGCGACCACGCCGAGCAGCGCGCCGCGGGCCCGGAGCGGCACGGTGATCCGGCCGGTCAGCCCCTCCGCGGCGATCGACTCGTCGATCAACGGGTTGCCCGGCGGCCAGTGGGCCGGGTCGGCGGCGAGCCCGGGCCCGAAGGCCCATTCGCCGCCCTCGCCCGGTTCGGCGGCGAGCTGAACCGTGGACCTGCCGGTGGCCATGCAGCGGACGGCGACGGAACCGGGAGCGTGACTGACCGGCACCGGGGGCCCGGGAACTCGGCCGGGGTCACCCTTCGCGTTGTGCTGGGCGGCGCGGCTGAGCGCGACGGCTTCGCCGGAGGCGGAGACGGGGGAAAGAGGCGGTTCCTCCCCGCGCAGCACCTCGTCGAAGAGATCCACGGTGACGACGTCGACGAATCTCGGCACGGAGGTCCTTGCCAGTTCCTGGGCGGTGCCGATCACGTCGAGTGTCAGGCCGATGCCGCGGCTGGCCTCGTTGAGCATGAGCAGGCGCTGCCTGGCCCAGTACTCCGCACTCATGTCGAATCCCCAGTTGGCGACCGCGCGGACCCTGCCCTCGGCGTCCCGGACAGGCCAGATGCTGGTGGCCCAGGCGTTGGCGTAGTTACTGCCGAGCGGCTGGAAGACGGTGATGAGACGTGCGGGCTTGCCCGTCCTCGCCACCTCGGCGAGCTGGTCGGTGTAGGGCTTGTCGTCCCTCTCGGGGAACAGTTCGCGGTCGAATTCGGGAAACAGCTCGCGGTACTTCTTACCGAGCACTTGCTCCTCGGAGTGCGCGATCACCCGGCCCGAGGAGGCGTTGATCCACAGAAACCGCAGCTCAGGGTCGTAGACGCCCAGAGCGAAGGGGCTCTGCTCGAAGGCCAGGTCGGCGATCACCGGGCGGCGTTCCCAGCGCTGGACGGTCACCGTGTGGCCCAGCGCCCGGCCGTCGGCGCCGAACAGCGGGTGAGCCGACACCAGAGCGTCCACCGTGGAGCCGTCCCGGTGGCGCAGGGGGATGAGCGCCGTGTGGTCGGGTCCGCTGCCGGAGCTCTCGGGGAAACCGGGTGGCGGGGGAGCGGCCAGCAGGTCGGTCACGGGCCGCCCGACGGCCTCCTTCGCCGTCCAGCCCAGCAGCAGCCGCCCGCTCTCGCTCCAGCCGCTCACCGAGCCGTCCGGGCCCACCACAAGCGCGGCAGCGCGGGCGTTCTGCTTGCCGGCCATGTCCACGCGCCTCGCCTCCGTCCGGACACCTGGGCCCGTCAGGACTGGTTTCCAGCCGCAGCTTCCAGACTAGGTCGGCTTCTGTTCCACGGCGCCCCGGCCGGGGGCGTGCCTGACCGCCGGGGGCGTGGCTGAGGGGGGCCGGCGCCTCCGGCTCCCTGTGCTACAGCGCGGTGAAGGTCCACAGCAGGTTGGTGCTGGTGCCGTAGGTCCACTGCTTGGTGAGGGAGCCCGACGCGACGTTGCCACCGCCGTCGAGGACCAGGCCGGTGGTGCGGTTGGCGATGGAATAGCGGTCGCCGCCCCGGTGGGTGATGGTCCACTGCTGGTTGGTGCCGCCGTTCCAGGGGGCCTGCCGGGCGGCGGAGCCGTCGGCGGTGGCGCCCCAGCCGTCGGCGACCATGCCGTTCGTGCGGTTGACCAGCCTGTAGTAACCGCCTCCGACAGCCTCCGCATGCCACTGCAGGTTCGGACTGCCGTCCCAGGCCCACTGCTTGAGGTCGGAGCCGGAGCCGACGTCGCCGCCGCTGTCCAGGGCGAGGCCGTTCGTGGCATTGGTGATCCGGAAGTACGTCTCCGGGTTGAACTGGACCCTCAGTGAGGTGATCCGGTCGTTGTTGCCGGTGACCCTGAGGTCGGGGTTGTCGGCGGTGAAGGTCCAGGAGGTACCGGTGAAGTTGTCTCCGGAGTAGCCGATCACCTGGTACCCGGGGGCCGGCCGGAGGGAGGAGAGGGTGCGCGGGCCCGGTCCGGCCGCGGTCAGATCGGCCGCGGTGTAGTCGCCGACGGTGAGGACGGCGGAGCCGCCGGTGTAGTCGACGTCCGTGAAGGCGACGGCGCCGGCGAGGGGCCGCAGGCCGGGGATCGTGCCGGAGAAGTCGAGCCTCAGGACGTAGGCGTTGGCGCTGTAGGGTGCCGACGACGGCAGGGTGACCCTGAGGCCCGAGGCGCTCTGGGCCGGCGCGGGCAGGTCGATGTACGTGCCGGCGGTGGTGCCGAGGAGCTTCACCGACCTCAGCGAGGAGAGATTGATCCGGTCCGAGCCGAGAGTCTTGATCGTCAGCGAGCTGCCCGGCCAGCCCAGGACGGTGGCGTACAGGACGTTGTTCGCCTTGTTGCGGGTGAAGCGGATGTCCTGCGCGGTACCGGCGTGCGGGGTGGTGAACGAGCCGCCGCCCATCTTCGTCGGGCCCTCGCCGTACGCCGTCCAGGCCCGGGTCGCGTACACCGACTCGCCGAAGCGCTTCAGGTGGTCGCCGATACCGAGCAGGATGTCCTTCTGTGCCTGGGGGATGGTGCCGTCGGCCATCGGCGCGATGTTCAGCAGCACGTTGCCGTTCTTGCTGACCCGGTCGATGAACGAGTGCAGCATCTGCTGGGTGGTGTAGTAGCCGATGCCCTGGGTGTAGCACCAGCTGCTGCTGGAGATGCTGTCGTCGGTCAGCCAGTAGGGGGTGGTGAGATCGGCCGGGCCGCCGCGTTCGTAGTCGAAGACCTCGCCCTTGCCGTTCATGCCGTCCTTGTAGGTGGCGACGACTTCACGGCCCCAGCTGCTCGCCTGGTTGTAGTAGTACGCCAGGAAGTTCAGGCGCTGTTTCTCGTCGACGGCGACCAGGTTGAAGTCCTGCCACAGGATGTCGGGCCGGGCGCGGTCGACGACCTCCTTGAGCTTGTCGAACCAGAGCTGGTTCTGGGCGGCCGGCCCCAACTGCCCGTAGAGCTTCTTGAGGCTGGGGTCCGTCTGGGCGGGGGCGTACTCGTAGAAGCCGGTGAAGTTGTACGCGTGGTGCATGGCCACCAGCAGCTTCAGGCCCTTGGCGCGGATGGCCGTGGAGAACAGCCGCAGCAGGTCGAGACCAGGGCCCTTCTTCACCGAGTTCCACTCGTTGACCTGGCTGTCCCACATGGAGAAGCCGTCGTGGTGCTCGGCGACCGGGCCGGCGAACCTGGCGCCGGCGTCGACGAACAGCTGCACCCACTCGTCGGGGTCGAACTTCCCGCCGGCCGACTTCAGCTTCGGCGCGAACTTCACGGCGTTGCCCGCCAGGTCCCGCGCCCCGTTGATGAAGTTGTGGTACGGCCACGCCGTGGGCCGGCCGTAGGTCGCGATGTGGTGCTGGTTGGCGTCGTTCCCGCTCTCGTACATGTTGCGCGGATACCACTCGTTGCCGAAGGCGGGGACGCTGAAGACGCCCCAGTGGAAGTAGATCCCGAACTTCGCGTCCTGGAACCACTCCGGGGCCGGAGGGTGCTGGTCGACCGAGTCCCAGTCGGGCCTGTACCTGCTGGGCGCCGCCTCGGCGACTGGCGCACCGAGCACATCTCCGGCAACGGCCGCCGCGGCCACGCAGGTTGCACCGGCCACGAACTGGCGTCTGTTGATCGAGCTCGACATGGACACATCCCTGATGCGGAAGGGGCAGGGGGGAATGCAGGACCACGCATGAAGGTCGGTCATGTCGCCCTGGGATGTCAACCAGCGTGCAGGGATGAAAGTGGCCGTTCCTTCAGGTGAGTTGACTGGTTTGCCCTGAACTGGCCTGCATTTCGATCACCAGACATGGCATGTATTGCAGTGCTTCATGTCCGGGTGATCGCCGTCCCGCACCCGCGTCCCAGTATCATCAGCGTCACGCTGATCAGGTCGGACGTGCTCACGGGCACGGTGGGGGGAGGGACGAGCGGTGTCTCTGACGGACAAGGCCATCGAGCAGATCCGTGAGCTGATCCGGACCGGTGCCCTGCCGCCGGGGTCCAAGCTCCCTCCGGAGCCGGACCTGGCCGCCCAGCTGGGCCTGTCCCGCAACCTCGCCCGCGAAGCGGTCAAGGCGCTGGCCGTCGCGCGGGTCCTGGAGGTCCGGCGGGGCGACGGCACGTATGTGACCAGCCTGCAGCCGAGCCTGCTGCTGGAGGGTCTGGGCGGCGCGGTGGAACTGCTGCAGGGCGACTCGGTCGCCCTGCAGGACCTCATGGAGGTACGGCGGCTCCTGGAACCCGTCGCCACGGCCCTTGCCGCGACCCGGATCTCCGATGCCCAACTGGCCGAGGTGAAGGGGCACCTGGAGGCCATGCGCGAGGCCCGCGACGACGTCGAACAGCTCAACGCCCACGACGCCGCCTTCCACCGCGCGGTCGTCTCGGCCACGGGCAACGAGAGCCTCCTCACCCTCCTGGAAGGGATCTCCGGCCGCACCCTGCGCGCCCGCATCTGGCGCGGTCTGGTCGACGACAAGGCGGCGGGCCGCACTCTCGCCGAGCACGAGGCGATCTTCAGGGCGCTGTCCACCCGTGACGCCGCCCTCAGCCAGGCCGCCGCGCTGCTCCACGTCAGCAACACCGAGCAGTGGCTGAGGGAACACCTGCGCTCCAGCGAACCGCTCCCCGTCGGAACGACCGAGCGGAACTGACGGGCGGGGCGGCGGTCGCCTCAGCGCACCAGGCGTACGTCGCGCAGCCGGATCCACCTGGGTGACGTCCGAACATTCCGAGTGTCATGAGGGGGCAGGTCCGCCCGTCGGCAGGGAGAGCGTGATCCGGGTGCGTTGCCCGGCGTTGAGGGAGATGGTCCGGGCATGCGGGCCCAGCAGGGAGGGACCGACCCGTGCGGAGGTGGTGACGGCCGCGATGCCGCGGCGGCTGATCAGCGTGACGTCCTGGGTCCGGTCCGAGGTGACGGTCGCCGTCGTGGTGCCGTCGGACAGATCCCAGTCCAAGCTGTGCACCCGGATTCCGCCCCGGCCCCGGATGCCGGTGAGCGTGCCCTTGTCCCACTGCTCGGGCAGTGCGGGAAGGAGTTCCAGAACGCCCGGCCTCGTGTAGAGCAACGCCTCGGCCAGGACGGCGGGCAGGGCGTTCGCCGCGTCGGCGTTGTAGATGTGGCGGCCCGGGTTGTGGGAGGTCATCAGCGACCGGAAGAGCATGTCATTGCCGATGATCTTCCGGAGGTTGTCGTACACCCGGGCGCCGTCCTTGAGCCGGGCGGCCGCCAGGGCGCGATGGAGGCTGCCGTGTGCGGAGAGGTTCTGGTCGCCGCGCAATTCGAGCGCCCTGAGCGCCGGGGGCACCAGGTCGGGCCGTTCCTCCGGGTTGATCTCGTGCAGCGGCCAGACGGCGTACAGGTGCTGGACGTGGCGGTGGTCGTAGTGGTCGGTCAGCCCGGGCCAGGACCATTCGGCGAGCGCGCCGTCCTCGTTGACCCGGTATTCGGGAATCCTGCCGAGCAGTGCCGTCCAGCGTTCGACGCCCCCGCCGCTGCCTTGTTCGACGCCGAGGGCGCCCGCGGCGTGGATGGCGGCCTTGAGGGCGTGTCTGCCGGCCGTGATGTCGCCGGTGGCGTTGACGGACAGGTACTCGCCCGTGTTGCCCGGGGCGTTCTCCATGGAGAAGGACGGCACGAAGACCGCCTTGCCGTCCGTGTCGGTGCGGGTGAGGAAGTCCTCGTAGAACAGGGCCAGTTCCAGCAGCGCGGGACCGAGCCTGTCTCGCAGGAACGCCTGGTCGCCGGTGACCTCGTAGTACTCCAGGAGCGGCTGGAGCAACCAGTCGGCGCCGCCGGTCCAGCAGTGCCCGGGGAAGTCGCCGCCGTCGAAGTGCAGCATGTGGCCGTACTCGCCGTCGGTACGGGAGGGGGCGAGGAAGCCGCGGGCGCCGTAGAGGTTCCTGGCGTTGGTGCGCCAGTGGTCCAATTGGCCGAGGATCAGGTCGAAGTAGCCCTCCATGGCCTCGGTGAGGTCGAGGATGGTGCCGCCCGCGACCTGGAGGTTGACGTTGGCGTCGGTGGTGAAGTCACCGGCCCAGGCGGCGGTCCACGCCCCCGTCCAGATACCGGTCAGGCGGGGCGGCAGGATGCCGCTGGAGCTGAGGAAGAGGTAGCGGCCGCTGTCGTAGAGCCGCTCCAGCAGCGCGGGGTCGATGACGTCGGGGTCGGCGTTCTGGCGGGTGATCAGCTCGGTGGTCGACAGCCGGCGGTCGGCCTCGGGGACGTTCAGGTCGAGCCGGGAGCGGTCGTAGAGGCCTGAGTGGATCTTGGTGTGCCGGGCGAGCAGCACCTCGTAGTCGGCTTCCAGGGCGGCCAGCCCCGCGTGCAGGGGCCTCGCGTCCCAGGCGGTGGGCGTCTCGTACCTGTCCAGTCGGGTCAGGAGGGTGAGCCTGGCCGCCCCCGTGACGACGACGGTCGAGCCGCTGACGGCGACCGTGCCACCGGTCGGCACGACCCGGGTGACGCCCTCGTAGCCGTGGGCGCCCAGTCCCTCGGGGTAGGTGCCGCGCAGGTTCAGCCAGCCGGAGCCCTCACCGATGTCGGCCAGGGTGGTGAACCGCATGCGGGTGTGCAGGGTGTCGCCCCCGCCGTGGTCGGTCGCGGTGTCGTCGAGCGCGGTGTGCACGCTCAGGGTGACGTCGACGGTACGGCCCGGGGCCGGCACCAGTTCGTGGACGACGACCCGGTCGGCGCGGGAGACGAAGACCCGGCGGGACCAGGTGCCGTGCCCGTCCGACCAGGCGGAGGTGACCTCGCCCGTGCGGAAGTCGGTGACCCGGACGTACGCGTCGGCGGCGGGGTCCTCCGCGGTGGCGATCCGCAGCTCGTAGGCGGGGTGGTAGGTCTGGGTCCAGCGCAGCTCCCACCCGGCGGCGAAGTCCCGTGTGGCTCCGGCGTAGTCCCCGGCCAGCGCCTTGTCCCGCACCGCTTCCAGCCGGCCGGCGAGCACCGGCGGGGTGACGTCGCGGGTGCCGTTCGGCAGGACGAGGCGGTGGTGGTCGAAGACGGTCTTCTCCAGCGCCGGGGTCCCGTACACCACGGCCCCGTATTCGCCGTTGCCGGTGAGGAAGCCGTCGGTCCAGGCATCGGCGGGAGCGGTGTCATGGATCCCGCGGTCGGGGAGCGCGACCAGGGCCGGCGCGGGCGAGGTCGTGTCGCCCGCGGAGGGACGTGCGGAGTGCATGGCTTTCCTGTCTTTCGTGGGGAGGGGCGTCAGGGTTCGGCGAAGACGCAAGGATGCCAGAGACATGGGATGCATTAGGGGGGGCGATCTTGGGGGAGCTGTCCACTGGGGGACAGGAACCCCTTAGGAAACAGGAGCTGACGGTCGGGTGCGAGCGCGAGATCTCTGGTCATGGGATGTATTACCTCGGGTAGCCATTGGATACGAACGCGTGGTACGTGCTGATCAACCGCAACAGCGGCAAGGCCGTCGAGGTCCAGAACGCCTCGACCGCAGACGGTGCCAAGCGCCGGTCCGAAGCCGGACGCCCGGCACCCCGACGTGGCGGCGATCAAGGACTTCTCCGTCGTGCGGTACAACAACCAGTGGCTGGTCTTCGCGACCACCGCCAGCCCCACCTCCTACTGGGGTCTGGCGCAGTTCAGCTTCTCCGACTGGTCCCAGGCAGCCTCCGCACCGCCCACATCCAGCGAAAATGGATAGGGTGATCCGATTGCTAGACTGGCTGGTATGAGTCCTGGCGCCCAGCAATCCGACGGTCCCGCCGCCCCGCCGCTGCGCAAGGACGCCGAGCGCAACCGGGAGCGGATCATCGCCGCCGCACGCTCGGTGTTCGCTCGGGACGGCCTGAGCGCCTCGATGGCGTCGGTGGCCCGTGAGGCGGGCGTGGGGATCGCCACCATGTTCCGCCGCTTCCCCACGAAGGAGGAGCTGGTCGACGCCGTCTTCTCCGACCGCATGGACGCCTACGCCGACGCGGTCACGCTCGCCCTGGAGGACCCCGACCCCTGGCACGGTTTCGTCGGTTACATCGAGACGGCCTGCGCGATGCAGGCCGCCGACAACGGCTTCGCCGACGTCCTGACCATGACCTTCCCCACCGCCAAGGTCCTGGAGCAGCGCCGCAACGAGGCGTACCAGGCCATGCTGCGCCTCATCGACCGTGCCAAGGCCACCGGCCGGCTGCGCGAGGACTTCGACCCCTCGGACCTGGTGCTGATCCACATGGCCAACGCCGGGGTCGTCAACGCCACCGGCGACGCTGCCCCGGACGCCTGGCGGCGCGTCGTCGCCCTGATGATCCAGTCCCTCGAGGCCCCGGCGCGCGGCCCCCTGCCCGCCTCACCCGGGCGCGAACCCCTGTACAAGGCCATGCTCCGCGTCGGCCAGGGCGCCACCACACCGCCGCCCGGCAAGAGCAGCTGACCTCGCCTCGTCCTCCGGCTCGGGGGGTACGGCTCGGCGCGCTCTCAGCCGCGCGGGAAGCCGTCGTCGGCGAGCTTGAAGACGAGTTCGCTCCGGTCGCGCTTGGTGGTGTGCAGCTCCCAGTACAGGGGAGCGATCTGCTCGGGCCGGGCCGCCTCCACGCCGGGGATGACGGAGACACCGATCGAGGAGTCGATGCCGACGTGGGCGGCCTGGACGCCGGTGCCGGCGTCGGCCAGCTCCTTGTGCAGGTTCATCACCCAGTTGCGCAGCGCCGCGGCGGCGGCGTTGACGTTGGCGACCCTCGGGTCGGGCCAGATCGAGCCGGCGCCGGTGGTGTACAGCAGGGTGCCCGTGCCGGCCTCGCGCATCCCGGGCAGCACCGCCTGGGTGGCGGCGATGGCCCCGTAGAGCTGGAAGTTCATCTCGAACTCCACATCGGACGGTGCGGTGGTGGCCTGAGCGGTCAGCGTGGTGACGCCGAACGTCCCCACCGGGGAGTACTCCAGGACGTCGATGCCGTCGAACCGGCCGGCGGCGTCTTTGAGGGCCTGGGTGAGCGCGTCGCGGTCGAGGACGTCCGCGGGGAACGCGGCGGCGGTGACGCCGTCGGCCGAGAGCTTGCCGACGAGGTCGTCGAGCTTGTCGCGGTTGCGGGAGATCAGGGCGACGTCGAAGCCCTGGGAGCCGAAGGTGCGGGCGATGGCCAGGCCCATCTGGGGGCCGGCTCCGACGATGGCGATGCTGGTCACGGCAGAGTCCTTTCGGGAAGACTGGCAGTCGAACTGATATCTGGATAGAGCTATCCGATTCAACGATACGGATAGGCCTGTCCGGTTCACGGTCACCACAGTACCACGGAACTGGATAGGGTAATCCGTTTGCTTCCCGGATGGAGTGAGCCCTGGTGTCCGCCAAGGCCCGGCCGGCGTCGGGTAGCGCGCCGGCGCCGCTCAGGAACGGGGCGCGGTCTGCTCCCCCGAGCCCCGGACGATCAGCCGGGTGGGAACGGTGATGGTGCGAGCCCGGGAGCGGTCGCCGTCGAGGCGGGCCAGGGCGGTGGCCGCGGCGCTGCGGCCGAGTTCTTCGGGGTCCTGCGCGACCACGGTCAGGGCCGGTTCGAGTGCCTCGGCGAGAGAGACGTCGTCGAAGGCGACGACCGCCACGTCCTTGCGCTTGTCGCGGGCGAGTTGGGCGACGATGCCGAGCGCCATGATGTTGTTCCCGGCGAACAGGGCGGTGGGAGGATCGGCCAGTTCGAGGAGCCGGGCGGTCGCGGACTCGGCGCCCGGCTGGTCGTGGGCGTTGACGACGAGCGAGCGGTCGTAGGGGAGGCCGGCTTCCTGCAGGGCCGCACGGTATCCGGCGAGGCGCTCGCGGCGGGTGTACAGCCTGACGGGCAGGTCGCCGACGAATCCGATCCGGCGGTGCCCGTGGGCGATGAGGTGGGCGACGCCCTCCTGGGCCCCGGCACGGTTGGAGCTGACGATGCTGTCCGTGGGCAGGCCGGCTCCCGGGCGGTCGAGGAAGACGACGGGCAGCCCCGCCGAGCGGTGGGCCTTGAGGTGGGAGTGGTCGGCGCCGACGGACGGCACCACGATGAGCATGCTCACGCGACGGGCGAGGAACTTGTCCGTCAGGGCGCGTTCGCGGTCGGGGTCGTCCGCGGACGAGCCCATGAGCAGGGTCAGTCCGCGTTCGCGGACCGTGTCCTCGATGGCGCGGGCCACGGCCCCGAAGAAGGGGTTGCCCAGGTCGGGGATGACCAGTCCGATGGTGGTGTCCGGACCGCCGACGCGCATGTTGCGTGCCATCAGGTTCGGCTGGAAGCCCAGCTTGGCCACCGCGGTGAGTACCTGTTCCCGCGTCTGCGCCGAGACGGGACCGTCCTCGTTGAGGACGCGCGAGACTGTCTTGGCGCTGACGCCGACTTCTCGTGCGACATCGGCAAGGGTGGGGCGGCGGCTCGCTGCCATGGAGGAAACCGTCTCCTGTGTGTTCTCGGGTTCCGGCCGCGGCCTCGGCCGGAACTTGCGAGAGCGGGGGTGAGCTGTCAAGTGGCCTGGACTCCGGCGGCTTTCGCCGCCGCGGAATCCGCTACGACAGTATCTCCGGCCTCGTCGACACTGAGCGCGCCGGTCATGATGGCGACGACCTCCGCCATGGAGTAGTCGGAGGGCTTGATCACGGCGGCGCGCCGGCCCAGCCGGTGGACGTGGATCCGGTCGGCGATCTCGAATACGTGGGGCATGTTGTGGCTGATCAGGACGACCGGCATGCCCTTGTCGCGGACGCGGCGGATGAGGTCGAGGACCTGTCCGGACTCCTTGACGCCGAGGGCGGCGGTGGGTTCGTCCATGACGACGACGCTGCGGGCCCAGGCCACGGCCCGGGCGACCGCGACCGCCTGCCGCTGTCCGCCGGAGAGGGTCTCGACCGACTGGGTCAGCGAGCGCAGCCCGATCTTCAGGTCGGCCATGTGCTCGGCGGCCTCCTTGCGCATGCGCTTCTTGTCGAGCATGCGGAAGGCGCTGCCGAGGATGCCGGGGCGGCGCAGTTCGCGGCCGAGGAACATGTTGGAGGCGATGTCCATCGAGGCGGCCACGGCCAGGTCCTGATAGACCGTCTCGATGCCGTGGGCGCGTGCGCTCTGCGGGCCGGAGAAGGTGATGGGCTCGCCGTTCAGGCGTATCTCGCCCGCGTCGGGGACCACCGCGCCGGTGAGGGCCTTGATGAGGCTGGTCTTGCCGGCGCCGTTGTCGCCGATGACGGCGAGGACCTCGCCGGGCAGCAGGTCGAAGTCGGCGCCGTCGATGGCGGTGACGTGGCCGTACCGCTTGACCAGGCCGCGGGCCTGCAGGACGGGGGTCGCAGTGGTGGTGGTCATCGGGCCTTCTTCCGCGAGATCTGGTCCACGGTCACCGCGAGGATCACCAGGACTCCGGTGATGAGGGTCTGGTAGATGGAGGCGACGCCCATCAGCTGAAGGCCGTTGCGGAAGACGCCGACGATGAGGACGCCGATGAACGTGCCCAGGACGGAGCCGCGTCCGCCGAAGAGGCTGGTGCCGCCGAGCACCACGGCCGTGATGCTGTCGAGGTTGTCGGTCTGCCCCGCCTGGGGGTCACCGACTCCGGTGCGGGAGATGAGCAGCAGGGCGGCGACGCCGTACATCAGGCCGGCCACGGTGTAGACGCCGATGGTCAGCCGGGAGGTGCGGATGCCGTTCAGCCGCGCGGCTTCCGGGCTGTTGCCCAGGGCGTAGACGTGCCGGCCCCAGCTGGTGCTGCTCAGCGCGTACGCGAAGAGTAGGAACAGGGCGATGGTGACCAGCGAGCCGTAGGTGATGTCCGTCTTGCCGAGCGGGAAGGTCTGCCCGAGCGCCGTCAGCGGGCCGGGCAGGTTGGTGACGGTCTGCTCCTCGGAGTAGATGTGGGTCAGCGCGAACGCCACGTTGAGCATGCCGAGGGTGACGATGAAGGGCGGGAGCGGGATCCGCTGCACCAGCGCGCCGTTGAGCAGGCCGAAGCCGGCGCAGACGACCAGGCCCAACGCGATCGCGGCGAGCGGTGGCAGGGAGCCCTCGGCCGCCATCTTGGCGATCACGATGCTGCCGAACGCCATCACCGCTCCGCAGGACAGGTCGATGCCCGCGGTGAGGATGATCAGCGTCTGGCCGATGGCGAGGGTGCCGACGACCATGACCTGCTGCACGATCAGCGAGAAGTTCCCGCCGGTGAGGAACTGGTCGGTCGAGACGGAGAAGAAGACACAGGCCAGGAGGAGGGCGGCCAGCGGGCCGGTGGTCGGCTGCGTGAGCAGTCTGCGCAGAGTGGTCGGTGCTTTGAGCTCGGCGTACGGCGTGGAGGTGGAGGGTGGCGTGGACGTGGCAGTCATGCGAGGTCCTTGTCGGAAGACAGAAGTCCTTGTCGGTCCTTGTCGGACGGGAGGTTGTCCTTCTCGGACGGCAGGAGGACGAGGGGGCGGCCGTCCCCGGTCGGGGAGGAGGGGCCGGCCGCCCCGCTGAGGGGTGTCGAACGGCGGCAGCTACGGCGGCAGCCGGGGGTCGGCCGGCGGCTCAGCCCCAGCAGTTGTCCAGGCCGTAGGCGGTGTCCTTGGACGTGACCCCGTCCTGCGCCTTGTCGGTGATCAGGGTGACGCCGGTGTCGGTGTAACCGGACGCCTTCTTGCCGTCCTTGGCGTACGTCGCGACGGCCTTGACGCCCTCGGCGGCCATCTTCAGCGGGTACTGCTGCGAGGTCGCGGCGATCTTGCCGTCCTTGACGGCCTTGGTGCCGGTGCAGCCGCCGTCGACGGAGACGATCAGCACGTCCTTCTCCCGGCCCTTGGCCTTCAGCGCCGTGTACGCGCCCAGCGCGGCCGGTTCGTTGATGGTGTAGACGACGTTGATGCCGGGCTCCTTCTGGAGGCAGTTCTCCATCGCCGTCTGGCCCTTGGACTGGTCACCGCCGGTGTCCTGAGCACAGGCGACGTCCTTGTCGGTGGCGCCGAAGCCCTTGAGGAAACCGTTGTGCCGCTGAACGCCGACGGACACACCCGGCGCGAGGTCCAGGGCGGCTATCTTCGCGGTCTTGCCCTTCATGGCGGCCTTGGCGTACTCGCCGATCAGCTCGCCCGCCTTGAGGTTGTCGGTGGCGAACAGGGCGTCGGCCGCGCTCTCCGGGTCGGTCGGGGTGTCCAGGGCGATGACCAGAACACCCTTGGCCTTGGCCTTCTCGATCGCCGGCACGATCGCCTTGGAGTCGCTCGGCGTGATCAGGATGCCCTTCACCCCGGAGGCGACCATGTTCTCGACGGCGGTGACCTGCCCGGCGTTGTCCCCGTCGAACTTGCCCGCCGCGGTGACGAGTTGGACGCCGTTGTCCTTGGCGGCCTTCTCCGCGCCTTCCTTCATCTTCACGAAGAACGGGTTGGTGTCGGTCTTGGTGATCAGACCGACCTTGACGCTGCCCGATCCGGCGTTCGCCGTGCCCGACCCGGATCCGGATCCACAGGCGGTCAGGGTGAGGGCCGCGATGCCCGTGCACGCGGCGACTCTGAGCATGGAGGAAGGCAGACGAGAGATACGTGACATGAACGACTCCTGCGGGATTGCGGACGAGCGGCCGGCATCGGGCGCATGCCGCCCGAGGTGTCATCGTTGACTCATGTCAGCGTTGACACTGCTTGGCGAGGATGATGGACTCCGCCTTCAGGCAACGTCAATGCCTTTCACCCGTCACAAATTGGCAACGCCGTGGCCGCCACCCGCCCGAACCGGTCCGGGGACTGCTCGCAATTGCCCGTTTCGCTGACGCGTCCCAAGAGAAGAGCCGCCCATGTGCCCGCGCCAGATCACCGTCCTGGGGGAGTGCGTCGCCGACGCGTTCACCCAGTCCGCAGGGACCCGGAACGAACTCGCCCTGCGCGTCCTGCCGGGCGGCGGACCGGCCAACACGGCCGTGGCCCTGGCCAGGCTGGGCACCCCGGCCCGCTTCCTCGCCCGGCTGTCCGGTGACGTGTTCGGCCGCCTCTTCCGCGCCCACCTGGAAGCCTCCGGCGTGGACCTGTCGCACGCCGTCGAGGCCGCCGAGCCCAGCACGCTGGCCGTGGCCGAACTGGATGCCCAGGGGCAGGCCGCGTTCTCCTTCCACGCCCAGGCCACCGCGGACTGGCAGTGGACGAACGCGGAACTGGCCGGGGTGGACCTGGCCGGCACCGCCTGTCTCCACACCGGGTCGCTGGCCCTGGTCAAGGACCCCGGGGCAGGGGTGGTGGAGGACTTCCTGGCAACGGCCGCGCCCCGGACGACCATCAGCATCGACCCCAACGTCCGCCCCCTCCTGGTGCACCCCGAGGTCTACCGCGCCCGGCTGGCGCACTGGTGCGGCCTCGCGGATGTGCTGCGGCTGAGCGAGGACGACCTGGAGCTCCTGCTGCCCGGGACGCCGCCCGAGCAGGCGTGCGACACCTGGCATGCGGCCGGGGCGCGGCTCGTCGTGATCACGCGCGGCGCGGACGGCGCGCTGGCCTCACTCGACGGGGAGCGGGTGCGGGTGCCCGCGGCGCCGGCGCAGGTCGTCGACACGGTCGGGGCAGGGGACTCCTTCACCGCGGGACTGCTGCACCACCTCGGCACCCGCGGACTCCTCGGCGGCAGGCTGACGGACCTGCGTCTCGGCGATGTCGAGGCGGCCTGCCTGTTCGCCACGCGGGTCGCGGCCCTGACCTGCTCGGTCGCCGGCCCGAACCCGCCCTGGCAGGCGCAGCTCACGACGGACGAGGGCCTCGTCCGGCACCTCGACTCCACCCACTGAAAGGACAGGAAACCATGACGAAGACCCTGCTCGCCGAGTTCACCGCCCGAGAGGGAGCGGAGGCCGAGGTCGCCCGCCTGATCCAGGAGTACGCCGTGAAAGTGCGCGAGGAGGAAGGCAACCTGGCCTTCGACGTCTACACCAAGGCGGCCGACCCGCGCGCCTACTGGATCTTCGAGGTCTACCGTGACGAGGACGCCTTCAAGGCACACCTGGACGCCCCGTACGGCGCCCCGTTCAACGCCGCCCTCACGCCGCTGATCGAGGAGGACGCTTCGGTACTGACGTTCCTCGATCCGCTGGCCACGCATCCGTAGTTCTGCACGCCGGAAGCCGCGGCTCGTCACCGCCGGATGGACTTCAGCCGCCACGCCCGCATGTGGCTGAGGGTGGCGGTGCCGCCCTGGGCGAAGACCTCGACGCCGGTGCTGGAGGGATCGGGGAAGATCTGGTCGGTGATCACTGCTTCGCCCTCGCCGCCGAAGACCTCGACGGACGACCAGTCGACCAGGATCCGCAGCTTGACCTTGCCGTCCTTCGGCTTCAGAGGTGCGGTCTGGACGCCGGGGAAGGTGCTGTTGAAGTCCCCGGCGCCGGAGCGGGTGCGGTCGACGTACAGCTCCTGGGTCGTGGTGTCGTAGCCGATGACGGTCTCCTCGCCGCCTGCTCCGGTGCGGACCCTCAGGCCGAAGCGGTCGGCGTCCCTGAGGGAGAACGTCGCCTCGATGTCGAGTGCCTTGCCCTTGGCCGCGGGACTGATCAGGGGCTTGGACGCGCTGTTGACGGTGATGTCGGACGCCGTCGCCGGGCGCTTGTCCCGGAGGGATTCCAGGCTGCCCACCGGCTTGCTGGTCAGCCGGATCCGGCCGTCGACGGTGCGCAGGGCCATCTCCCGCGGAACGCTCTGCGCACCGCGCCAGGGGGAGGTGGGGACGGACTGGCCGTAGTCCCAGTTGTTCATCCAGCCGATCATGTAGCGCTTGCCGCCCGGCGCGTTCTCCCAGGACACCGCCGCGTAGTAGTCCTTGCCGTAGTCGGCCCAGTCGGCGCGCTGTACGACGGACTGGGCGGGCTTGTCGGCAGCGGTGAACTGGTCGGCCAGGACGTGGCCCCAGCCGCCGGTGTTCATGTCGACGACCTGGATCTGCGCTTTCTTGCCGGCGTACGGGCGCATGTCGAAGGAGGCCCAGTCCAGGGTCTCGCTGTCGGTGCCGGTCGCGCTGCGGACGACCTGGCCGTCGACGATCAGGTTGACGGACGTCTCCTGGGACACGCGCTGCGCCTGAGTGTCGGACAGCATGAGGTGGTCGACGTTGAGATGGCCCCAGCCGCCGGTGTTGTCGTCGACGATCCTGATCCGCGCCTGCTTGCCGGCGAGGTCGCTGACGTCCCAGGAGGCCCAGTTGAGTGCCTCGGCGTCCCTACCGGTGGCGCTGCGGACGACCTGGCCGTCCACGACGAGCTCGACGATGGTCGGGCGGTCCGAGCCGGCGGGGTGATTGCCCCCGCCGATGAGGAAGTTGATGTGTTTCTTGTCGATGGTGAACTCGGGCGAGGTGAGAGTGCCGGTGGTGGCGTCGCCGTTGAGGAACGTGTTGGCCAGCCCGTCTCCCAGGAAGCCGGAGACCTGCCCCTGGCCGGGGAGGGTGCCGGTGGCCGGTGCGGTACCGAAGGCGTCCCCGGTCGCCGTCCAGTCGCCGTAGGTTCCGCCTTCGAAGTCGGCGAGGACCGTCCCCTCGGGCGGAGTGCTGTCCATGACGGTTCCGGCCTCGCGTGGATGCCGTCCGCCGCCGATCTTGAAGTTCAGGTAGGGGCTGTCGACGGTGAATGGGGGAGAGGTGAGCGTGCCGGTGGATCCGTCACCCGCGTGGAAGCTGTTGGCGAGGCCCTTGCCGTCGAAGCCCTCGACGGTCCTCTGCCCGTCCACCGCTCCCGTTGCCGGTCCCTGGCCGAAGGCGGTGCCCGTGGCCGCCCATGAACCGAAGCCGGTGCCCTCGAAGTCCTGCACGACCTTCCCCGTGGGCGGCGTGTAGGTGCCCTTGTCATCTGCGGTGAACTTCTTGCCGTCGAAGTCGCCGACGAAGTACTGGGCGGCCGAACCGCCAGCGATGCCCCCGGGGTTGATGTTGACGACCAGGACCCACTTGATCTTCTTCCTGTCCCCGTCGACCGCGAGGGGGAACAGGTCGGGGCACTCCCACACGCCGTCCGTAGCACCGGCCGGCCCGAACTCGCTCAGCAGCTCCCAGTCCTTGAGGTTCTTCGACGAGTAGAACCGCACCTTGTGCTCGGCGGACAGCGATACCGTCATCAGCCAGCTCTTGGTCGGCGCGTACCACTGGACCTTGGGGTCGCGGAAGTTGGTGGAGCCGATGTCGATGACGGGGTTGCCCTGGTACTTGGTCCAGGTGCGGCCGCGGTCGGTGCTGTACGCGAGCGACTGGGCCTGCTTGCCGCCGTCCTTGTAGGCGCTGGTGTAGATCGCCACCATGGGCGGGTTCTTCTTCGTGCCGAACCCCGTGGTGTTGTTCCAGTCGACGACCGCGCTGCCGGAGAACACCATCTCCTCGTCGTCGTGCGACAGGGCGAGCGGCAACTCCTCCCAGTGCACGAGGTCCTTGCTCACCGCGTGCCCCCAGGACATGTCGCCCCAGGCGTTGCCATTCGGGTTGTACTGGTAGAAGAGGTGGTACTCGCCCTTGTAGTGGACGAGGCCGTTGGGGTCGTTCATCCAGTTCTTCTCCGGGGTGAAGTGGAACTGGGGCCGGTAGGTCTCCGTGTATCTCGGGGTGTCGGCGGCGACCGCCTGGGGAGCGAGCGGAGCGGCGGACAGGGCGCAGACCGTCGCCACCGCCGCCATCGATCGCAGGCGGGCATGCCGGGATACGCGTACAGAGCTCATGGTGTCTCCTTGTCCCGCGGCCGTCCGTGCAGCGGCGACTGCGGCCCCGGTGCGGACGGACCAAAAAACGAGGTGTCAACGTTGACTTGTGTCAGCGATGACATCGAGTGCCGATTATGAAGGGCAGCCCGGCCGGTGCGTCAACGGTGCGGGCGCGATTGTTTCCGTAGGCACGGGGCTCTACGCGTATCCCACGGCCGGGATGACACCGCCGAGGCTTCGTTCGACGAACTCGCGGGTGCGGCGGTCGAATTGGGCATGACGATGGTCCAGCCTGTGTGACCCGCCCCGGGTGCGGACTCGTCGCACGTGGTCGCGACGAGCTCCGACCACGGCCGTCCCACAGCCTCCCAGTAGTGCCGCTCGCGGATCGACGATGAACCGAAGAAGAGGGCGCCGTCGCCCCGCAGATCGGTGACGACCAGCCGGTGGCCGCAACTGACATCGCCGGTGCCGGTACTGATAGGCACGGCCTATACGGGGCATCGATTTTTGGTCGTGGACCCCCTGACACGTGGCCCGGTTCACTGTGGCCCAGGCTGCCGATCGGGCTCGGTGGCGCGCGATCAGGGAGGCTGCAATGACGCAAACCCCGGACAACGAGCGAGCCGCACAGGCCGTACGCATCGCGGCGAAACCGTGGTACCGGCAGTTGTACGTCCAGGTCCTCGTGGCGATCGTGACGCCGTCCTCCTGGACCCGGCTGGCCCGGCGCTGCGGCGCCGTGGTCGCCCCCATCGAGCCGACGGCCCACCTCCACGTGGCCATGGTCAGCCTGCCCGCTCACCTCACCCCGGCGGCGCGGGCGTTCCTCGCCCTCACCAGGTCGCTGGCGCAGCGGCGGGTGCACGCCGCCTGACGCAGGACCGATCGGCCACGCCTATACGTCGTATCGGAAGCAGGTCTTGGACGCGCGGGGACGCCGCTGTGTTGACTCGAACCGACCGCACGACAGTGAGCCGGAGGCCATGACAGCCGCACCCCGCACGTTCCGCATCGCCGCCATCCCCGCCGACGGGGTGGGCAAGGAGGTCGTCGCCGCCGGGCGGGCCGTCCTCGACGCCCTGGCCGAGACCTCCCATGGCTCCGCGGCTCCCTTCGCCTTCGCCTGGGAGGAGTTCCCCTGGGGCTGCGCGTTCTACGAGCGCACCGGCACGATGATCGACGACGACGGCCTGGAGCGGCTCAAGGACTTCGACGCGATCTACTTCGGCGCTGTCGGCTGGCCGACCGTCCCCGACCACGTCAGCCTGTGGGGCCTGCGCCTGAAGATCTGCCAGAACTTCGACCAGTGGGCCAACGTCCGCCCCGTGCACTTCCTGCCCGGCGTCCAGAGCCCGCTGCGCAAGGCCGACGACACCGAGCTGGACTGGGTGGTCGTCCGCGAGAACAGTGAGGGCGAGTACGCGGGCCTCGGCGGCCGCAACCTCTCCGGCCGCGGACCCGGCGGTGAAGTCGCCGTGCAGTCGGCCCTGTTCACCGAGGTGGGCTGTGAGCGGATCATGCGGTTCGCCTTCGGCCTGGCCCGGACCAGGGCGCACAAGAAGGTCTCCTCCGTGACCAAGAGCAACGCCCAGCAGTACGGCATGGTCCTGTGGGACGACGTCTTCAAGCGCGTCGCCGCCGACTATCCGGACGTCGAGACGGAGAGCGTGCTCGTGGACGCGATGTCCGCCAAGTTCGTCCTGCACCCCGAGGACCTCTCGGTCGTCGTCGCCTCCAACCTCAACGCCGACATCCTCTCCGATCTCGGCAGCGCCCTGGCCGGCAGCCTGGGCCTGGCCGCCAGCGCCAACCTCAACCCCGAGCGCCGCTTCCCCAGCATGTTCGAGCCGGTGCACGGTTCCGCCCCGGACATCGCGGGTCAGGGCCTGGCCAATCCGATCGGCGCGGTCGGCAGCGCGGCGCTGATGCTGGAGCACTTCGGCCTGCCCGACCAGGCGGCCCGTCTGCTCAAGGCGATCGAGACCACGACCGCCGCCGGCATCCTCACCCGCGACGTCGGCGGTACGGCCACGACGGACGACGTGACCAAGGCCCTGATCGACGCGCTCGACGCCTGACGGACCTGCGGCGCCGCTGGTGGCGCTCCCCGGCACGCAGGGCTGTCCGGCGGACCGGCCGAGCCTCCTTCACGAAGAGGCCTCGTACGCACGGGAGTTGCGCACGAACAGCTCGTGCAGATCGCGCACGGCCCGGGGGACGGAGCCGGAGTGGCGGCGCTGCAGGACCAGCAGCACCTCGGTCGCGTCCCCGGCGAGCGGCCGTACGGTGAGTGCGCCCCGCCGCTCCAGAGGGTCGCCGACGACGCTGAAGTCCGGCAGCACCGTCGCCCCCAGGCCCTCGGCGACCATCAGCTTGCCCATTTCCGCGCCGTCGGTCGAGTACGAGAAGGACGGTGTCCTGCCGCCGAGCAGGCGGTGCACGAATCGGTGCATGACATAGCCGGACCGCATCACGACCAGCGGCTCGGCCAGGAGGCTGTCCACGTCCACCGCGTCCAGGGCCGCCAGCGGACTGTCCGGGCGCAGGCACACCACGGGCCGGCCGCGCAGGAGTTCCGTGGTGTCGAAGCCGGGTGGCATGTCATCGCCCCCGAGGTAGTTCACCAGCCCCAGGTCGAACGCGCCCTCCAGCAGCCCGCGGTGGATCTCGGACTGCTGCGCGCCGACCAGCTCGACCTGGGTGACCGGGTGCGAGGCCCGGAATTCCCGCACCGTCGGGATGACCAGCGGGACAGTGGCCGTGTTGACCGTGCCGAGGCGGACCATGCGGCTGATGCGGTGCTGGTCGCCGGCCGCACCGCGCAGGCGGTCGACCGCGTCCAGCACGCTCATGATGTGCGGCAGCAGTTCCCGGCCCTCGTCGCTGATCTTCGCCCCGGACCGCTTGCGCTCCAACAGGTCCACGCCGAGCTCGCGCTCCAGATTGCGCATGGTCTCGCTGAGCGCGGGCTGGGACAGGTGCAGTTCCTCGGCGGCGCGCCGCAGTGATCCCAACCGTGTGACG
Organism: Streptomyces africanus; assembly: GCF_002150735.1. Lineage (GTDB taxonomy): Bacteria > Actinomycetota > Actinomycetes > Streptomycetales > Streptomycetaceae > Streptomyces > Streptomyces africanus. The sequence continues at coordinate 52,729 of NZ_MUKA01000093.1, read as the reverse complement.
GCGGCGATGTATTCGAGCTGTTCGATACGCACGCCAGGAGACTGCCGTCCGCCGGGCGCCGGGTTCAAGGGAATCCCTGTCACAACCTCGTGAATACCGACTCTCAGCATGTGGAATCACTTCCGCGCTTTCTTGACCGGTCCGACTCCCCGCTGGTTGGATCGATGACATGAAGCGACAGGATCTCACGCGGCGACGCCATGTCGACCTTGCGCGTGTCTCCAGCTCCTGCTGTCGCTGTCGCGCCTGAGCGCATCCGAGGGAAACCCTCGCACCCGCGCCGCTCTCTCTCGTGAATTCCACCGCCGGCCGCTTTCCATGGTGATTTCGGCTGTGCCGGATGCGGCGTCCCCGCACGCCTGAATCGCGATCACCGCACTCTTTTCCCTGTCACCACACGTGCTTTTTTCGTGTGTGCTTTTACCAGGAGCTCCCCATGCCCGTACCGCCCGTGTCCGACCCCCTCCGCTTCGCCTACTGGGTGCCGAACGTCAGCGGCGGCCTGGTCACCAGCACCATCGAGCAGCGCACCGACTGGGGCTACGACTACAACCGCGAACTGGCCGTGCTCGCCGAGAACAACGGCTTTGACTACGCCCTCAGCCAGGTCCGCTACATGGCGAGCTACGGCGCCGAGTACCAGCACGAGTCGACCAGCTTCAGCCTCGCCCTGCTGCTCGCGACCCAGCGGCTGAAGGTCATCGCCGCCGTCCACCCCGGCCTGTGGCACCCGGGCGTGCTCGCGAAGCTGGGCGCCACCGCCGACCACCTGTCGCACGGCCGCTTCGCCGTCAATGTCGTCAGCGGCTGGTTCAAGGGCGAGTTCACCGCCCTCGGCGAGCCCTGGCTGGAGCACGACGAGCGCTACCGGCGCTCCGAGGAGTTCATCCGCGCCCTGCGGAAGATCTGGACCGAGGACTACGCCGAACTCGCCGGTGACTTCTACCGGTTGCGCGACTTCTCCCTCAAGCCGAAGCCGCTCAACACCCCCGAGCGCCCGCACCCGGAGATCTTCCAGGGCGGCAACTCCACCGCCGCCCGTGCCATGGCGGGCCGCGTCTCCGACTGGTACTTCAGCAACGGCAAGGACTTCGACGGCGTCACCGAGCAGATCGGCGACGTCCGCGCGTCCGCCGCCCAAGCGGGCCGCACGCCGCCGAAGTTCGGCCTCAACGGCTTCCTGATCGCCCGCGACACCGAGGCCGAGGCCCGCGAGACGCTCCGCGAGATCGTCGCCAAGGCCGACACACCGGCCGTGCACGGCTTCCGTGACGCCGTGCAGCAGGCCGGTCCGTCCACCGCGGACGGCAAGGGCATGTGGCAGGGCTCCAGCTTCGAGGACCTGGTCCAGTACAACGACGGCTTCCGCACGGGCCTGATCGGCACCCCCGAGCAGATCGCCGAGCGGATCGTCGCCTACAAGCGGCTCGGCGTGGACCTCTTCCTCCTCGGCTTCCTGCACTACCTGGAGGAGGTCGAGTACTTCGGCAAGCGGGTCCTGCCCCTCGTGCGCGAACTGGAGGCACAGGAGCCCGCGCCCGTCACCGCCCACGCCTGACCGCCCTCGAAACGGCGAACTTCCCCACCCCACCCGGTACTTCTGAAAGGTCCCCTCATGGCCACCGTCCTGTCCGTCTCCGGAAGCCCGTCCGCCACCTCCCGCACCGCCCGTCTCCTGCGCCACCTGGACGACCGGCTCACGGCCCAGGGGCACGAGGTGATCCCTCTGGACGTCCGCACTCTCCCGCCCGAGGCCCTGCTGCGCGCCGACTTCGGCCACCCGGCGATCGTCGAGGCCACCGCGCTGTTCGAGCAGGCGGACGGGGTCGTGATCGGCACCCCGGTCTACAAGGCCGCCTACTCCGGCCTGCTGAAGTCGCTGCTGGACCTGCTCCCGCAGTACGCGCTGGCGGGCAAGACCGTCCTCCCACTGGCCACCGGCGGCAGCACCGCCCACGTCCTGGCCATCGACTACGCCCTGCGCCCGGTGCTGAGCTCCCTGGGCGCCGCCCACATCACCCCGGGCTGGTTCACGCTCGACAAGGACATCACCGTGGGCGACGACGGCGCGCTGACCGTCGCACCGGGCGCCGCCGAGCCCCTGGCCCAGGTCACCGACCAGTTCTCGCTCGCTCTCGATGGCCGCTCGGCACTGCTGGCGGCCACGGCATGAGTGCCGTGACCGTGATCGCCGACGACGCCGGGGCTCTTGCCGTCGCCGCCGAACTGGCCGCGGACTTCCGCAAGGACGCCGCCGAGCGGGACGCACGGCGCAGGCTTCCGCGTCCGGAGCTGGAGCGGCTGTCCGCCTCCGGACTGCTCGCCGTGACGGTGCCCGCGGAGTTCGGCGGCGCGGACGTCCGTACGGAGACACTCGCGGAGATCTTCCGGCTGCTGGCCTCGGCCGACGCGAGCCTGGCCCAGATCCCGCAGAGCCACTTCGTGTACGTGGGCGTGCTGCGCCGGCAGGGGACGCGGGAGCAGAAGGAGTTCCTGTTCGGCGAGGTGCTGGCGGGCAAGCGGTTCGGCAACGCCCAGTCCGAGGCGGGCACCAGCCATGTGCAGGACATCCGTACCCGGCTCGCGCGGCGCCTGGACGGGTCGTACGTCCTCGACGGCGTCAAGCACTACTCCACCGGCGCCCTGTTCGCCGACTGGATCCCCGTCCTCGCCCGCGCCGACGACGACAACCTGCACGTGGCGTACGTACCGCGCGACGCACCCGGCCTCACGGTCGTGGACGACTGGGACGGCATGGGACAGCGCACCACCGCCAGCGGAACCGTCCGCCTGGAGTCGGTGCCCGTGCCCGCCGACCGGGTCGTGCCGCACCACCTCACCTTCCGGGGACCCCAACTCCACGGAGCTGTGGCCCAGTTGCTGCACGCCGCCATCGACGCCGGGATCGCCGCCGGCGCGCTGGCCGAGGCGGTGGAGTTTGTGCGCACCAAGAGCCGCCCCTGGTTCGAGAGCGTCGCCGAAGGACACGAGAGCGCCACCGAGGACCCGCTGCTGATCCAGCGCTTCGGCGAACTGGCGATCCGGGTACGGGCCGCCGACGCGCTGCTGTCCACCGCGGCGCGGTCCGTGGACGCCGCCCACGCCCACCTGACCGACGACTCGGCCGCCGCGGCTTCGATCGCGGTGGCCGCGGCCAAGGTGACGGCGGCGGAGGCGGCCGTGGAGGTCGGCAGCGCCCTCTTCGAGGTCTCCGGCACCCGCTCGGCGCTCGACTCCCTGGGCCTGCACCGCCACTGGCGTGACGCCCGCACCCACACCCTGCACGACCCGGCCCGCTGGAAGGTCCAGCACATCGGCCGCTACCTCCTGAACGGCACCCAGCCGCCCCGGCACGGCCTGCTGTAACGGACAACCCCGAACGGAGACCCCACGTGTCCCTCACCTTTCACTGGTTCCTGCCCACCAACGGCGACAGCCGCCATGTCGTCGGCGGCGGCCACGGCACCCCCGCCACGGAGTCCGGGCGCGACCGGCCGCCGACGGTCGCCTACCTGAGCCAGATCGCCCGTGCCGCCGAGGACCTGGGCTTCGTCGGCGCGCTCACCCCCACCGGCGCCTGGTGCGAGGACGCCTGGCTGACCACCGCCATGGTCAGCCAGAACACCGAACGTCTGAAGTTCCTCGTCGCCTTCCGGCCCGGCTTCGTCTCGCCGACGCTCGCCGCGCAGATGGCGTCCACCTTCCAGCGGCAGACCGGCGGACGGCTCCTGCTCAACGTCGTCACGGGCGGCGAGAGCCACGAGCAGCGGGCGTACGGCGACTTCCTCGACAAGGACGCCCGCTACCGCCGAACCGGCGAGTTCCTCGAAGTCGTACGGGAGCTGTGGCAGGGCAAGAGCGTCGACCTGGTCGGCGAGCACCTCCAGGTCGAGGGCGCCAGGCTGGCCCGGGTGCCCGACCCGCTTCCGGAGGTGTACTTCGGCGGCTCCTCGCCGATCGCGGGCGACGTAGCCGCCAAGCACGTCGACGTCTATCTCACCTGGGGCGAGCCGCCCGCGAAGGTCGCCGAGAAGATCGCGTGGATCCGGGCGCTGGCCGAGAAGGAGGGCCGGAGCATCCGCTTCGGCATCCGGCTGCACGTCATCACCCGCGACACCGCCGAGCAGGCCTGGGCCGAGGCGAACCGGCTGCTGGACGGCTTCGACCCGGAGACCGTGGCGTCGGTGCAGGCCGGCCTCGCCCGCAGCGAGTCCGAGGGCCAGCGGCGGATGCTCGCCCTGCACGGCGGCGGCAGCCGCGAGCGTCTGGAGATCCACCCCAATCTGTGGGCCGGCATCGGCCTGGTGCGCGGCGGCGCGGGCACCGCCCTGGTCGGCAGCCACGACGAGGTCGCCGAGCGGATCAAGGAGTACCACGCCCTCGGCATCGACGAGTTCATCTTCTCCGGCTACCCCCACCTGGAGGAGGCGTACTGGTTCGGCGAGGGCGTGCTGCCGAGGCTTCAGGCACAGGGCCTGTGGACGCACCCCTCCGGCAACCAGGCCGCCGCCCCCTCGGCACAGATCCCCTTCGCGGGCGCCGGGAGCCCACGATGACCCACGTGATCGCCGACGACGCCGAGGCCGTCGCCGTCGCCGCCGAGCTGGCCGACAAGTTCTCCCGCGAGGCCGCCCTGCGCGACGCCGAGCGCATCCTGCCGCGGGCCGAACTCGACGAACTGTCGGCCTCCGGGCTGCTCGGCATCACCGTGCCCCGCTCCCACGGCGGCGCCGAAGTCGGCGCCCGCACCCTCGGGGAGGTCGTCCGGCTGCTGTCGGCGGCCGACTCCAGCATCGGCCAGATCCCGCAGAACCACTTCTTCTTCGTGGAGGTGCTGAAGGAGAACGGGACGGCGCAGCAGCGCGACTTCTTCTACGCCGAGGTGCTGGCCGGGCGCAGGTTCGGCAACGCCCTGGCGGAGAAGGGCACCGGACACGCGCTGGAGTTCGCCACCCGCCTGGAGCCCCGTCCCGACGGCTCGTACACCCTGACCGGCACCAAGAACTACTCCACCGGTGCCCTGTTCGCCCACTGGATCCCGGTCTTCGCGCTCGCCCCGGACGACAGTCTCACCGCCGCGTTCGTCCCGCACGACGCCCCCGGCGTCACCGTCGTCGACGACTGGGACGGCATCGGCCAGCGCGGCACGGCCAGCGGCACCGTGAAGTTCGAGGACGTGCACGTCCCCGCCGACCGGGTCGTGCTCCACCACCTCACCTTCGAACGGCCCGAAGTCTTCGGCGCCTTCGGCCAGTTCATCCACGCGGCCGTCGACACCGGCATCGCCCGCGCGGCGCTGGAGGAGGGCGGCGAGCTGATCCGTACGCTCGCCCGGCCCTGGGGCGAGTCGGGCGCCGACCGGGCGAGTGAGGAACCGCTGGTGATCCAGCAGTTCGGGGAACTGTCCCTCCTCGTCCGTGCCGCCGAAGCCCTCCTCGACCGGGCGGGCGCCGCCATCGACGCCGCCCGCCGGGCACCCGCCGACGCGGAGCTCGCCGCCGGGGCGTCCCTCGCCGTCACCGCCGCCCGCGCGCAGGCGGACACGGCCTCGCTGACCGTGGCGAACGACGTCTTCGCGCTCATCGGGACCCGGTCCGTGACCGGCGGCCGAAACCTGGACCGGCACTGGCGCAACGCCCGCACCCACACCCTCCACGACCCGCGCCGATGGAAGATCCAGCACCTCGGCAACCACGCCCTCAACGGCGTCCACCCGCCCGCCAACGGAATCGTCTGAGGACGGCACCACCATGACCGGCACAGCCCCCCGACCCCACGCCGACTGGATCGCCACCGCCCGCGCGGTCGCCGCCGACCTCGCCCAGGACGCCCCCGCACGCGACAAGGCCAACAAGCCGCCCTTCGACGAGATCGAGCGGCTGCGCGCGGCCGGTCTGCTCACCCTCCTCGTGCCGGCCGAGCGCGGCGGCGGGGGAGCGGACTGGCGCACCGCCTACGCCGTCATCCGCGAGATCGCCGCCGGTGACGGCTCCATCGGCCAGCTCCTCGGCTACCACTACCTGTTGTCCTGGAACCCCCGCTTCTTCGGCCGGCCCGCCACCGTCGAGCGCCTGGAGCGCGCCGCCGCCGACGGCGCATGGCTGTGGGGCGGGGCCTTCAACCCGCGCGACCCCGACATCACCCTGACCCCGGACGGCGCCGGCTTCCGGCTCGACGGACGCAAGTCCTTCGCCACCGGCGCCCGCGTGGCCGACCGGCTCGTCGTCGGCGCCGCCCGAGCCGACACCGGCGAACCCGTCGTCGTCTTCGTCGACCCGGCCCACCCCGGAGTCGTCCGCAACGACGACTGGGACAACTTCGGACAGCGGCTGTCGGCGAGCGGCAGTGTGGAGTTCCACGCCGTGCCGGTGGCGGCGGACGACATCCTCGGCTCCCTGTCCCAGGACGAGGAGGCGCTGTCCCCGTTCGCCACGCTGGTCACGCCCGCGATCCAGCTGGTCTTCGTCCACTTCTACCTGGGCATCGCCGAGGGCGCGCTCGCCGCCGCGGCCGAGTACACCAGGACCGCCACCCGTCCCTGGCTGCTGTCGGGCGTCGAGGCCGCCACCGAGGATCCGTACACGCTCGCCACCTACGGCGAACTCGCCGTCTCCGCCCGCTCGGTGCGGGTCCTCGCCGACCACGCCGCCGAAGCGGTCCAGCGCGGCCTCGACCGCGGCCCGGACCTCACCGCCGACGAGCGCGGCGAGATCGCCGTCACCGTCGCCACCGCGAAAGTCGCCTCCACCCGGGCCGCCCTCGACATCACCGCCCGCGTCCTCGAGGCCACCGGCGCCCGGTCCACCGCCTCCGCGTACGGCTTCGACCGGTTCTGGCGCAACGTACGCACCCACACCCTGCACGACCCGGTCGCCTACAAGCTCCGCGAGGTCGGCGATCACTTCCTCAACGGCGCCCACCCGCCGTTCACCCTCTACACGTAACAAGCCAGGAGAACCACCCCATGTCCCCGTCGTCCCCGCTGTCCCGCAGAACGCTCCTGCGCGCCTCCGCCGGCGCCGCCGCCCTCACCGCCGCCGGCCCCCTCCTCACCGCGTGCGGCGGCTCCGCCTCCGCCGCCCTCGACCCGACGGCCAAGCCGGATCTGGACGGCGTCACCCTCAAGATCCTCGCCAACCAGCCCAACGCCCTGTCCTTCGAGTACCTGAGAAGGCCCTTCGAGGAGGCCACCGGCGCCAAGCTCAAGGTGACGCCGGTGCCGTACGACAAGCTCACGGCCAAGGCCGTGCTCGACGTGCAGTCGGGGGCGGGCCAGTTCGACGTCTTCATGTACTGGTACGCGGCCGTCGGCACCCTCGCCGAGGGCGGCGTCATCGAGGACCTGACCGCGTACATCAAGGCGCACAAGGACATCGAGGAGAGCGACTTCCTGCCGTCCCTGTACGACACGTACACCCGGTACGACGGCAAGCGCTGGGGGCTGCCCTACGACGGAGACACCCACATCCTCTTCTACAACACCGAGATCTTCGAACGGCACAAGGTGGAGGCGCCCAGGACCTGGGACGAGTACAACGACATCGCCGCGAAGATCACCAAGGATGCCCGGGGCAGGTACTACGGCACCATCATCGAGGCCCAGCAGGTCCCGGTCATCCTCGGTTGCGACTTCGCCAACCGCCTCGCCGGATACGGAGGTTCGTTCCTCGACGCGTCGGACGCGCCCACGCTCGACACCCCGGAGGCGATCGCCGCCGCCCAGGTGCTGTTCGACGCCGCACCGCACGCCCTGCCCACCCCGCTGCAGATCGGCTTCGACCAGGCGCTGCCCGCCTTCCTCGACGGCAAGGGCGCCATGCTCGACTTCTGGACCGACTTCGCCAAGCGCGCCCAGGACCCCAAGCAGTCCAAGGTCGTCGACAAGTGGGCCGTCACCACGCTCCCCGTCGGCGGCGACAACACCGAGCCGCGCACCTCGCTGGACGCGGGCTTCGGGCTCGCGGTGTCCACGGCGTCGAAGCAGAAGGAGGCAGCCGCCGCCTTCGTCAAGTGGGCCACCGCCGCGCGGCAGAACCTCCTCGTGCTGGCCCAGCCCGACGCGGGCGCCGACCCCGTCCGCACCAGCACGCTCAACTCCGCGGCGTTCCGCAAGAACTCGCCCGGCTCCTACGAGGTCGTCCGCACCGGTCTCGCGGGCGACCCCCTGCCCTGGCCGACCGTCCCGAAGGCCCCGGAGCTGCTGCAGACCCTCGTGGACGAACTCGCGCTGGGCCTGCAGGGCAAGCAGAGCGCGAAGACCGCCCTGGCCAACACGCAGCGGGCCTGGGCCAAGGAACTCAAGGGAGCGTCCGGATGACGGCCAGGTCCGCCGTGCGCGTCCCCGGCGCGCTCGCCGTGCCGCCGGTGGCCTTCCTCGCGGTGTTCGCCGCCTACCCGCTCGTCTACGTCATCGGCCTGGCGTTCACCGACTCCACCCTCGCCCGGCCGCTGCAACGCTGGACCGGGTTCGACAACTTCCGTACCGCGCTGGAGAGCCAGTCGTTCACCGGCTCGCTGTGGCGGTCGGTGCTCTTCGCGGTGCTCGCCGCCGCGGTCCAGCTGGTGCTGGGCACCGCCCTCGCGCTCCTGCTGCGCGCCCGGGCCCGGCGCCCCGGCCTGCTCGGCACCCTCCTGCTGCTGCCGCTGGTCACTCCGCCCGTCATGGTCGGCGTGGCGTGGAAACTGCTGCTCGCCCCGGTCGGCGGGGCCCTGGGCGGCGTGCTGCATGCCCTGGGCCTGCCCGGCGTGAACCCGCTCGGCAGCGCCACCGGGGCGTTCGTGACCCTCGTCGTGATCGACAGCTGGCAGTGGACGCCGTTCGTGATGCTGCTCGTGTACGCGGCCCTGCTCGGCGTGCCGGACGACCTGCGCGAGGCCGCCGCCCTCGACGGCGCCGGCCGCTGGCGCACCGTCCGCTCGGTCGTCCTGCCGTACATCGAACCGACGCTGCTGTCGGTCGTGCTGCTGAAGCTGGTGATCGGCTTCAAGGTGTTCGACATCGTCTACGTCGTGACGGCCGGCGGCCCCGGCTTCTCGACCACCACCAGCACCTACGACATCCAGCGCACCGCCCTCCAGGAGTTCGACGTCGGCGGCGCGGCCGCTGCCACCGTGCTGTTCTCCCTGCTCATCGGCCTGGTCACGAGCCTGGTGGCGGTGCGCCGGAAGCGGCACGAGGAGGTGGCCGTATGACCACGCTGGAAGCCACCGGAGAAACCGTCGCCCACGAAACCGCGGTCAGGTCCCCGGCCCGACCCGCCGCCCGCCGCCGTACCACCGGCCTCACCGCACTGCTCGCGGTCATCGCCCTCCTCGCCGCCGTTCCGGTGCTGTACGTCGCCTCACTGTCCGTCCGCTCCCGCGACGACGTCCTCAACGGCGGACTGCTGCCCTCCCGCTTGTTCTGGCGGAACTGGCCCGACGCGTTCCGGGCCGTCGACCTCGGCCACTACATCGCCAACTCCTGGGCGGTCGCGGCTGGTTCCGTGGTGCTGACGCTGCTCGTCGCCGTCCCCGGCGCGTACTTCACCGCCCGGGCCGGACGCCGCGGAGCCAGGCTCGCGACCCTGGTGCTGTCCAGCTACTGCGCGCCGCCCGTCGTCGCGGTCCTGCCGCTGTTCTATCTGCTGCGGAACCTGGAGCTGAACAACACCGTCGCCGGGCTGGCCCTCGTCGACGGGCTGGCCAACGTGCCCGTGGCGATCTGGCTCCTGGACGGTTTCGTGCGCCAGGTGCCGAAGGAGATCGAGGAAGCCGCCTGGCTCGACGGGCTCGGCACCTGGGCGAGTCTGCGCCGCGTCGTGCTGCCGCTGATCTCGCCGGGCGTCGCGGCCGCCGCGCTGATCTGCTTCTTCCTCAGTTACAACGAGTTCCTCTTCGCCCTGAGCTTCGCCCAGGACAGCACCGCGCAGACCCTGCCGGTGCTGCTCTCCCTCTTCCAGGGCGACAAGAACGTCGAGTTCGGCCAGCAGGCGGTGGTGTCCCTCATCGGCGTCGCGCCCGTCTACGTCCTGGCCGTGGCCGCCCAACGCCGGCTCGTCGCCGGCCTGTCCTCCGGAGCCCTCAAGTGACCCGCCGTATCCACCTCAACGCCTTCGACATGGCCTGCGTCGGCCACCAGTCGCCAGGCCTGTGGCGACACCCCGACGACCAGGCGCACCGCTACACCGACCTCGCCTACTGGACCGACCTGGCGCGGCTGCTGGAGCGCGGCGGGTTCGACTCCCTCTTCATCGCCGACGTACTCGGCGCCTACGACGTCTACCAGGGCTCGCGGGACGCCGCCGTCCGCCAGGGCGCCCAGATCCCGCTGTCCGACCCGCTGCCCGCCGTGTCCGCGATGGCCGCGGTGACCGAGCGCCTCGGCTTCGGCGTCACGGTGTCCCTCACCTACGAGCAGCCGTACAAGCTCGCCCGCACCCTCACCACCCTCGACCACCTCACCAAGGGCCGGATCGCCTGGAACGTCGTCACCTCCTACCTGGAGAGCGCCGCCCGCAACCTGGGACTCGGCGAACAGGTCGCCCACGACGACCGCTACGAGGTCGCCGAGGAGTTCCTGGAGGTCTGCTACAAGCTGTGGGAGTACTCGTGGGACGACGACGCGGTCGTCCGCGACCGTGAGCGCGGCGTCTACACCGACCCCGGCCGCATCCGCGACATCGCCCACAAGGGCCGTCACTTCACCGTCCCGGGCGTGTTCCTGTCCGAGCCGTCCCCGCAGCGCACCCCGGTCATCTTCCAGGCCGGCGCCTCGCCGCGCGGCCGGTCCTTCGCCGCCCGGCACGGTGAGGGGGTCTTCATCAACGCCGTCAGCCCGCAGGCCACCCGCCGCGTCGTCGACGACATCCGGGCCAAAGCCGCCGCCGAGGGCCGCGACCCCTACAGCGTCAAGATCTTCATCCTGTTCACCGCCATCACCGCCCCCACCGACGAGGAGGCCCGCGCCAAGCACGCCGACCTCCTCTCCCACGCCTCCTACGAGGGCGCCCTCGCCCTCTACGGCGGCTGGAGCGGCCTCGACCTGTCCGCACTCACGCCGGACCAGCCGCTGGAGTACATCGACACCGACGCCGTCCGCTCGGCGCTCGCGATCTTCTCCACCGCCGACCCGACCCGCCGCTGGACCCCCGACCAGATCGCCCGCTACCTGGGCATCGGCGGCATCGGACCGGTGGTGGCCGGCTCCCCGGCAACGGTCGCGGACGAACTGGAACGCTGGGTCGAGGAGGCCGACGTCGACGGCTTCAACCTCGCCTACGCCGTGACCCCCGGCACCTTCACCGACTTCGTCGACCTGGTCGTCCCGGAGCTGCGCGCCCGCGGCAGGGTCCCGGACCCGCCGGCCGGTTCCACGCTCCGCGAGCGCCTGCAGGGTCCGGGCGGCGGCCCTCGGGTCCGGGACGACCACCCGGCCGCGCGCCTTCGCGAACTCGCCGTGCGGGAGCGGGAATCAGCCGGAGCACGGGCACGTCCCTAGCCTTCCTCCTCAGAGGGCCTTGCCCGGGTTGAGGATGTGGTGCGGGTCGAAGGCCGCCTTGATGCGGTGCTGCAACGCGTGCTGCTCCGGGCCGAGTTCGTCCGCGAGCCACCGCCGCTTGAGGGTGCCCACGCCGTGCTCCCCGGTGAGGGTGCCGCCCAGGCGCAGTGCCGCGGTGAAGACGTCGCCCGCCGCCCGCCAGGCAGCGTCAGGGATGCCGGGCGTGTCGGGGTCGAGGACGAGAATGGGGTGGAGGTTGCCGTCCGCGGCATGGGCCAAGGTGAAGATCCGTACGTCATGACGCTCGGCGGCGACCGTGATCTCCCGTACCGCGGCGGCCAGTTGAGACCTGGGCACGGCGATGTCCTCGATCAGCACCCGCCCCAGCCGCTCCAGGGCGGGCAGGGCGAGTCTGCGGGCCGTGAGCAGCCGGTCCGCCTCCGCCGGGTCGTCGGTGGTCTCGACCGATGCCGCGCGCCCGCGCAGCAGCCGTACCGCCCGCTCCGCCTCCGTCGCGGCCGCCTGTCCGTCGCACTGCACAAGCAGCAGCGCACCGCCACGGGAGCGCAGGTCCGTGCCCTGAGCGTCGTCCACGGCGCCGAGCACCGGACCGTCCAGCAACTCCGCCATGGAAGGCTCCAGCCGGGCGGCGGTCAGCGCCGACACGGCCTCGGCTCCCTCGGCGAAGGTGTCGAAGTACGCCGCGACGGTGGCGGTCGTCTCCGGCACCGGACGCAGTCGCAGCGTGGCCGCGGTGATCACGCCCAGGGTGCCCTCGGAGCCGGTGAGCAGGGCCGTCAGGTCGTAGCCGGTGACCCCCTTGACGGTGCGCCGGCCGGTCCGTATCGGCGTGCCGTCCGCGAGGACCACGTCGAGGCCCAGCACCGCGTCCCGGGTCACCCCGTACTTGGCGCACCGCAGCCCGCCCGCGTTGGTGGCGATGTTGCCGCCCACCGTGGAGATCGCCGCGCTCGCCGGGTCGGGGGCGTAGCGCAGCCCGAACTCGCGCGCCGCGCGATCCAGTTCGGCGGTGATGACGCCCGGTTCGACGACGGCGATCTGGTCGTGCGGGTCCAGGTCGAGGATCCGGTTCATCCGCGACAGGTCCAGAACGACCGTGCCCGTGCCGGCGTTCGCACCACCGGACAGTCCGGTCCCGGCCCCGCGCGGCACCACCGGCACCCGCAGCGCGTGCGCATGCCGCAGTGTCGTCCGCACCTGCTCGGCGTTCGCGGCGCGCACGACGGCCAGGGGCTCGCCGTCCGGGCGGCTGCCGGAACGGTCGGCGGCGTACGGGGCGGTGGCCTCGGGGGCGGTGCGGAGGGCGTCCCCCGGCAGGTCACGGCTCAGGGCGGTCAGCAGGGCCTCGGCGGTGCGGGACTGGGTGACGGTCATCCGGTGCCCTCCAGCGCACGGCTGCCGACGGCGAGCAGCGCGACGTCCTCCTGCGGGGCGTGGACCGGGGCGCACTGGATGTCGCGGAAGTGGCGCTCCAGCGGGTTGTCACGGCTCAGCCCCGGATTGCCCAGCAGCCGTATCGCCAGCCCGACCGCCTCGACGGCGTGCCGGTCGGCCAGGATACGGGCGCCCAGGGCCAGTTCAGGGGCGTACGTTCGGTCGGCGGCGTCCACGCGTTCGGCGCCGCCGAACACCAACTGCTCGGCCGAGTCCAGCCGCAGGGCGATCTCGCCGGCGGCCCGCCGGAAGCGTTCCGTGCGGGCGACCGGGTGGCCGAGGTTGGCGGGGATCCGATCGTGGGCGAAACGGTGGAAGTACCGCTGGGCCGCGCGGGCCACGCCCAGGTAGAGAGCCGCGAGCGGGAGATGGAGGGCAGCGGCTGCCCGGTTGTCCTGCTCGGCGCCCGGACCGTGTGCGGCGATGTCGACCACGTTCCCGGCGGGGATCTCGACCTCGTGCAGTGCGATGTCGTGGCTCCCGCTGGCCCGCAGACCCAGGTGGTCCCAGCGGTGGGTGATCTCGATGCCGGGGGAGGCACCGGGCACGGCGAACGTGCCGACCCGCGGTATGGGTTCGTCCGTGGTGGCCCACACCAGCAGCCAGTCGAGCCCCTCGACGCCGGTGGCGAACCGCTTGCGGCCGGTGAGGGTCCAGCCGGTCGCCGTGCGCCGGGCCACCGTCGCGGGCAGCCCGCCGCGCGCCGGTGAGCCCAGCTCGGGCTCCACCCGCGCATGGTTGAGCAGCACCGGCCGTCCGGCGCCCTCGCCGCGCTGGCCGCCCACCGCACACCGGCCACGGTCGTCGCCGAGGCCGGATATCTCGCGGGCGTCCTGGACGCGGCCCGCGCCGGACTGGGCGCCGCGCTGCTCGCCGTGCCCGGCGGCCAGCACCCCGAGGGGCTGAGCCCGGTCGAGGGCTTGCCCACCGTTCCTCCGGTACGGCTCAGCGCGCGCCCCCGGCACGGCGCGGACCCCTCCGTGACCGGCGCCGCCGTCGAGGCGGTCCGCGCGCTGCTGGCCGCATCCCGAACCGGCCCCTCGAACGGCCCTCTTGACGCGGCGTGGACGCGGCCGGACACTTCACTACGGGAATCCTAGTGAGCTGGTAGGGAATCATGGGATGTGTCGCGCTGGACCTCGGCGGTGACGCCGTGCGTGTCGCCGTCCGGCCACTGCCCCTGCTGACGTCCCGCCGCCACATCGATCTCGTGCGCGTCTGCAGTGCGGCGAGTTCCCTGCGCGACGGCGGCTCAGCCCCCGCCCCCGCCTGACCCTTCCGCAGCAGTACCGCATCCCGGCCGCGCCGGAGCTGCCGCGTGCCGTCGCCGTCGTACGCCCAGACCCAAGCACGCCCAAGGAGACGCATGTCCGCGACATCCCCGACAGCCGTGCCGTCCTTCCGGAGCAGGATCGGCTGCGACGCGCGCAGCGGTTACTACGCCGCGCCACGCCGCTACCGGCTCCATCTCGCCCTCTCCTGTCCGCACTGCCTGCAGATCGCCGTGACGCACCGTCTGCTCGGCCTCGACGACACGCTCCCGGTGACGCTGCTGCCCGCCGTGCCCGACGCACCCGGTGGCGGATACCGGGCACTGCGTCCGCTGTACGAGGCCAGTTGGCACCAGCACCCGGGCCCGGCCGTGGCGCCGGTGCTCAGCGACGGCTGGACCGGGCGGATCGTGAGCACGCACGCCCCGGACATCCTTCGGGACCTGACTCGGTTCGGTGGTCATGGCCCTGATCTCCACCCGCGTGGTGCCGAGAAGGCGATCGAGGGCGTAGGCCGGCTCTGTGAGCAGGGCATCACCTGGACCGCCCAGCGTGCCGGGCAGTCCGGTACCGACTCGGCGGCACGCGACACCGCGCTGGCCACCCTGCTGAGCGCCCTGGATGTGCTGGAGTGGCGGTTCGCCTCCCAGGAGTACGTGCTGGGCGGCGAACTGAGCCTGGCGGACGTGCAGTTGTGGGTGACGCTGGTCCAGCTGGACACCGTGCACCGCCACCACCTGGATGCCGCCGCGGTGCACCGCATCACCGACCACCCCCGTCTGTGGGCGTACGCACGACGGCTGGCGGCGCACCCCGCCTTCGGCTCCCGCCTCGATCTGGACGGCATCGCCCGCAGGCACCACGCCCACTGCCGGGGCACGGAGGCCGCCGGAGCGGCGGTACAGATCGTGGACTGGGCGGCGTACGCACGACGGGACGCAGGGGAGCCGGTGCGGCAGCCCGGCTGACGGGGAAGCGGGGGCGGATGCTCCGGCCCCCGGGGGTTTCACGCGACTGCGAGCGGAGGGGGTACCGGGCGCGCCCCCGGTACCCCCTCCGCCACATGGCCTCCTTGTCAGGCCGTCAGTGTGGAGACCCGGCCGCGTACGGGCCGCGGTTCGAGGACGCGTTCGGCCAGGTAGCCGAACAGGAGCCCGAACGCCGACCACAGCACGGCCTGGATGCCGATCGAGGCCAGGCGGAACTCCCAGAGGTCGGCGGCGGGGAAGCCCTTGGGGATGTTGTCCCCGTGCGGCAGGACCGCCATCGCGACCCCGACCGCCGCCACGAAGGCGACGCCGGCGGTGATGGAGGCGTTCCAGTTGCCCCAGCCCGGCGCGAGCCTGCGGCCCAGCAGGACGGCGCCTGTGCCCAGCAGGACGCTCAGGGCGATCATCAGCACGAACAGGGCCGTGCGTTGGCCGATGGTGTCCGGGTCGCCGACGGCCGGCGGGTTGGCCGGGTACTTCAGGATCGGCACCAGGTAGACGAGGAGAAACCCGGCGAGCGCGGTCAACGCGGCGGTCGCCCGGGCGCCGAACCGGCCGATGCGGCCCAGCGCGAAGCAGAACGCGAGCGCCGCGATGCCGCCGATGGCGACGCCGAAGACGAGGACGCCTGTCGCGAGACCGGCCGTCGACTGCAAGGACCGGCTGACGAGTTCCTCGCCGTGCTCATGGGAGTGGGACTCTTCGAACGCGATGGCCGCGTCGACGGATCCCTCTCCCACGACATAGGCGAAGACGAAGGCGAGCACGCCGGCGGCGAGGCCGGCGAGCATGCCGCGCACCAACAGGGTGCGTACGGTCGTGGAGTTCATGAAGGGCGCCCTGTCAGTGGCAGGGGAAGCCGAGGAGGTGGCGGGCGTCGTGCACCCACTCGTGTACGCCCTCACCGGAGACCAGTGCGGTGGCGCCCTGCTCGGCGCCGACGAAGTAGAGCAGAACGAGCATCAGGACGCCGAAGAACACAGCCCAGGGGGCGATCGCCCGCAACGGCAGCGGCGTGAGGGTCTGGGTGGTGGTGGGAGTGGGGGCGGCAGTGGACTGCGCCATGGCGAGACCTCCTCGGGAACATCGCGTCCCGCATCGTGTGGAGCACTCGACGACGGCGTTGGGTCTGACTCACCACACCTCGGGGGAGGGTGGCACACAGTGGCGCGACCGTGCCGGGCTTGCACCGGACTTCCGTGGCGCCGTCGTCCTTGTCGTCCCAGATGGTAGGGGCAAGCGGGACTTCGGCCAACATGGCGTACGCCACGTACGATGAACCGCCCACTGGCGGAATCCGGCGAAGGGACTGCCATGACCGTCCGGCTCACGCTGCTGTGTGCCGCCGCGCCTGTCGAGAGCGATGTGCGCTTCGGCGACACGCCGCTCGACGAACGGGCCGTGCGGCAGGCGCGAGCAGCCGCCGGAGCCCTGCCGGCGGCGTCGGCTCTGTATACGGCGCCGTCGGAGCGGTGCCGGCAGACGGCGCGGTCCCTGGGCTGGGACGCGGTGGTGGTCGAACCGCCGCTGCGGGACATGGACATGGGGAGCTGGCAGGGCCGGACCCTCGCCGAGGTCGCCGCTGACGACGGTGCGAGCCTGGCTGCCTGGATGTCGGATCCGGAAGCCGCCCCGCACGGAGGCGAATCCGTGGCGGACGTCTGTGGTCGGGTCGCCGCCTGGCTGGACACACTGCCGGCTGATACGGGACGGGCGCACGCCGTGGTGGAACAGGCCGTGGCGCGAGCCGCGGTGCTACGTGCGCTGGATGCGCCGATGTCGTCGTTCTGGCGCGTCGACGTTCCGCCGCTGTCCGCTGTCACCCTCACCGGCCGCAACGGCCGTTGGAATCTGAGGGCGGGCGCTGTCGACGGACGCGCCTAGAGCGTGTCTCTTTGGTGGGTCATCAGTTGATCGGGTGTGCCTGTCCGATGAGTGATCACTGATGCGATGTGGGATCGGATCGAGCCGCTGATGCCGGCCGATCCGGTTCGTGGACGGCGGTGGGCCACCACCGCCGAACGCTGGACGCCATCACGTGGAAGTACCGCACCAACTCGCCCTGGCGGGACCTCCCCGACGAACCGGGCTCGTTCCAGACCGCTCACAAACGGCTGATCAGGTGGGCCGTCGAGGGGACGTGGAAGATCCTCGCCGCCCTTCTCGCGGCAGCGGACGCCGCCGACGACATTGCCTGGACCGTGTCTGTCATGGCCCTCATCCGTCCCACAACCGTCGGAGCAGATCGGCCACCGTCTGCGGCGGGGCAGCCAAGGTGGGCGTCCGCCCGGCTTCGATGCAGAGGCCTACACGCAGCGCAACACCGTCGAGCGGTGCATCAACCGCCTCAAACAGTGGCGCGGCCTGGCACACGAACCGACAAACTCGCGATCGCCTACCAGGCCGCACTCCACCTTGCCGCCATCATCATCTGGACAGGACGCTGATTAAGGAGACTTCACCCTGTCGACCCGTGCCGGGCTTGCCGGCCCTGCGGGTCACAGGAACTCGCTCCGGTAGGTCGAGGCCAACTCGGCCGCGCGGCGGCGGCGCTCCGCGAGCTCGTCCTGCGACAGCTGCGGCGGCGGCGCGTCCTTGCCCGCGACGACATCGCCGATGCGCGTGAAGTATTCGTCCTGGCCGGCCGGGGTGCACATGCAGAGCATGCGGGCCGGCGCACCCGAGACGTTGCGGAAGTTGTGCGGGGCGTTGGCCGGGATGTTGACCGTGGACCCGGCCCGTACGGTGTGCTTCTCGCCGCGGAAGGAGAACTCGATCTCGCCCTCCAGGATCGTGAACATCTCCTCGAAGTCGTGCCGATGGGGCGGCGGGCCGCCGCCGTCGGGGACGCGCATGTCGATCAAGCAGTACCGGCCGTCGGTCTGCTCGCCGGTGACCAGCATGGCGTACGTGTTGCCCACCAGAGAGATGTACGTCGTACCGGGATCGTCGGGGTCCGCCACGGTCAGCGAGCGGGACAGGTCGTCGTCGGGAATCATCGAAGTCGTCTCCTTCAAAGGTCAGTCAGGTGAGGATCAGGTGCCGGGCGGATATGGAGTCCGGCAGTCTCCCGGCCGTCGATGCGCGTGCGGCGCGAAGTGGGAGTCCGGCTCGGCCGATCGGTGCTTCAGTGTGTTCTTGCCGGTGTCCGAGGGGTCCCATCGCGGCGGGCACGGAGCGAGGGGCCGGGGCCGCCTGTGTGACGGGCTTGCATACCCCCTGCTGAGGCGCGGGGTGAGCGCGCTCGGTGAGCAGGATCTGGCGGGCGATCTTCGGACCGCCGCGCTCGCGGGCGAGGATCGTCAGTCCCGCGGCCATGCCGCCGCCCGCGCTGTCACCCATCACACCGATCCGGTCGGGGTCGATGCCGAGTTCGGCGGCGTGTGCGTGCAGCCAGCGCAGTGCGGTGTCGGCGTCCTCGAGCGGGGTCGGGAAGGGGTGTTCGGGGGCGCGTGGTACTGGACTGACAGCATCGGCACGCCGCTGGCGGAGACGTAGCGGGAGACCGGGCCGTCGAACAGGTCGATGTGGCCGAAGATGTATCCGCCGCCGTGGAAGGACGGCACG
Organism: Streptomyces africanus; assembly: GCF_002150735.1. GTDB lineage: Bacteria > Actinomycetota > Actinomycetes > Streptomycetales > Streptomycetaceae > Streptomyces > Streptomyces africanus. The sequence goes on along the minus strand of NZ_MUKA01000093.1, from coordinate 33,968 downwards.
GCCGGGCCCGGCGCCGCGCCGTCCTTGGTGTACCAGCGCATGGTGATCCGCGCGCCGTCGCCCGCAGTCGTGTGGTGCTCGCTGGTCTGCACGTCGGCCGGGATCGGCTGGGCCGTTCCCGCTGCACCGATGATCGGCTCCCACATGGCGCGTCGCGCCGCGATGTCCCCCACTGCCGGTGGTGTGGCGTCCGCCATCGCGCCGGCCATCGGGGCCGGCGCCTCGGCGATTTCGGGATCCAGACCGAGTGCCATGGTCTTTTCCTCTCGGTGGAGGATCGGCGTCAGGCGGCGGACGGGACCACGATGACCTTGCCGTGCACCGCGCCTTCGGCGGCCCGGGCGTGGAGCGCCGGCAGTTCGGCCAGCGGCACCCGCTCGGCGACATCGACGCGCAGCTCGCCGCCGTCGGCCAGCGCCACGAGTCGGGCCAGCTGGTCGGCGTCGCTGCGGACGAACAGGTCGATGCCGCGCACGTCGCGCTCCTCGTCGCTGGGTGCGGGCATCCATACCGTGGTGTTCACGACGACCCCACCGGGACGGACCAGGGTGACCAGCGAGGCCAGTTCGTCCGGGGCGACCGGTGCGAGGTTGAGTGCGAGGTCGACCGGCTCGGTCACCGCGGCGGTCACTCCGGTGGTGGTGTGGTCGATGACTTCGTCGGCGCCGGCCGAGGTGACCGCCCCGCTGCTGCGCGGGCTGGCTGTGGCGATGACGTGGGCGCCGGCGTTCTTGGCCAGCTGCACGGCGTAGCCGCCGACCGCTCCGCCGGCTCCGTTGATCAGCACACGTTGCCCGGCGGTCAGCTTGCCGTGGTCGAACAGCGCCTGGTACGCGGTCAGGGCCACCAGCGGCAGTGCGGCGGCGTCGGCCAGGGGGACGCTCTTGGGCGCCGGGGTCAGGGCATCGGCCGGCGCGAGGACGTACTGCGCGGCGGCTCCGGTGCCGTCCATCGGCAGGAAGCCGATGACGTCGTCGCCGACGGCGATGCCGTCGACGTCGTCGCCGACCGCGTCGATGGTGCCGGCGACGTCGATGCCGGGTGTATGGGGCAGCACCACCGGTATGGGGCCTTGCATGAAGCCGGCGCGGATGTTGCCGTCGACGGAATTGAACGACGTCGCGGCGACGCGGATGCGGACCTGCCCGGCCCCGGGGACGGGCTGCTCCACGTCCTCGTAGCGCAGGACGCTCGGGTCGCCGTACTCGTGGAAACGCACTGCCTTCATTTGGGTTCTCACCTTCACTGCGATCAGTTTTGCTTCGAATTCGAAGCAACTGTTGATGACGATACATCTACTTCGAATTCGAAGCAAGTGCTGTCGGTCACCGCCGGTGCGAACGCATCGCCACGGCGAGTTCGACGGCGGCTCGGTCGATGCAGGCGCGCAGCCGCGCCGCGTCGTTGAGCGCGGTGGCCTGCCAGTCGGCGGGGCGGGCGACGACGATCGTGGGCATGGGTTCGGCGTGCACGCTGGTCAGGCGCCTGCGCATCACTTGCGCGAGGTCGGGTGGCTGCCGGCGGGAGCTGCTGTCGAGCGCGAGCAGTACTGGCATGCCGGAGAGGACTTTGTCCCCGATGACGTCGAAGAACGAGTCGAACGCCTTGCTCGGTGATGCGGCGACCACTGGGGTCGCCACCACCAGCCCGTCCGCTGTCACGACCGCCGCGATGGCCTCCCGCAGGTCAAGGCTGACGCGGTCGTGGGTGGAGTGCTGAGCGAGGTCGGCCGCCAGCCGGTGCAGCTCCAGCACCTCCACCTCGGCGCGCGCGCCACCAGCTGCCAGTGACCGGCACACAGCCTCGGAAACCCAGTCCGCGAGCAGGCGAGTCGAGCGCCCGTAACCGACGCCGGCGCACAGGACTGCCAGGGACACCGGGCTCCACGCGGCGGTGCTCATCCCGGCATCGTGTTCATGGCTTCTGCGCTGCGGCCGGGCTGTCGTGCCGTCACCGGTGAGGGCCGAGGACGACGTCGTGCGAAGCAGGGGATGTTCATGGCCGGTCCTCGGGATACGTGGGCGGCGGCGCCGTCCTCCTGCTCGTAACCCTGCGCCGCGGCACTGTCCGAACTCGACGTTCTGCGGTGCTCAGTCGGGCCCAACACTGCCCACACCGTGCGCTCACGAGGTCACGCCATCGGGCCTGGGAGACCCTGGTGGCTGCACGGCGCCACGCCACACGCTTCGAATTCGAAGCAGTAGACTTCGGTCATGTCTGATTCACTGCCGTCGCTCGACCCCGTGCAGCTCGGCGCCTACTTCGACCTCGTCGAGGTGGCCAGCCTGCTTCGGCATGCAGTCGAGCAGCAACTGCGCGAGGCCGGTGATCTCAGCTATGTGCAGTTCCAGCTGCTGGCCCGGCTCGGGGACTCCCCGACGGGCAGTCACCGCATGACCGACCTGGCCGACGGCGTCGTCTACAGCCGCAGTGGTCTCACCTATCAGGTGGGCCTGCTCCAGAAGGAGGGCCTGGTCGTCCGCGCTCCCTCGCCGGACGACGAGCGGAGCATCACTGTCACCGTCACCGATGCCGGGCGTGCGCTGCTTGCGAGGGTGCTGCCGGGGCATGTCGAGGTGGTCAACCGCCTGCTGTTCGAGCCCCTTTCGCGTGACGACGTCAAGGCTCTCGCCGGCCTGCTGGCGCCGGTGCGCGACCACATGCGCTCGATGCCGTCCCGCTCGGCCGCGCCTCGCCGCCGTAAGGGCGGAGCATAAGGACTCGACTCAGGCCACGCAGAAGGCACAACGACATGTCCCGCTGCGAGCAGCGCTCTCCGTCCCCTGAGCTGCCCCGCACTCGGTGCTACTCACGTGGAAAGCGCTTCATCAATCGGATCTTCGACGGCAAGATGGGCCTGACGAGAGGAGCCCGGATTGGGTGGAAGGGGCCTGGCGGACCGGCTGGCGGAGGCTCGAGCCGGAGCGCTGGTGGGCAGGGAGCAGGAGCGGGCGGTGCTCGACCTGATGCTGTCGGGCGCGGCGCACGCTCCGCTCGTCGCCTACCTGCACGGCCCCGGCGGCATCGGCAAGTCTTCGCTCGTGCGCTACGCCGCCCGGCAGGCGGAGCTCGCCGGCCGCCGCGTGGTGCATGTGGACGCACGGTTCCTTGACGCCGATCCACGCAGACTGGAGGAGGCCGCCGCCCCGGCGTGCGCCGAACCCGGCGCGGTGCTGCTCATCGACACCTTCGAACAATGCCAGCCCCTCGAGACGTGGCTGCGCGACACCTTCCTGCTACGGCTCGCCGACCAGGCGATCGTGGTGGTGGCCGGCAGGACCGCCCCCGACGCCGAATGGTCGCTGGACCCCGGGTGGGCGCAACTGTTCACCGCACTGCCCCTACGGCCGCTCGATCCCGCCGAGTCCGACGCCCTGCTCGCCGCCCGGGGTGTCCCCGCCGAGCAGCGCGGCGCCTTCGTCGCCTTCGCGGGAGGCAGCCCGCTCGCCCTCTCCCTGGCCGCCTCCGTGCCCCCGGCCGCACCCGGCGCGCCGTGGTACCCCACCGGCGACACCCTGACGACCCTGGTCGAGCGGCTGGTCGGCGACCTGCCCAGTGCCGTCCACCGACGCGCCCTCGAAGTCGTCGCGCAGGCCTACGTCACCCGCGAGCCCCTGCTCCGCAAAGTGCTGGGTGACGAGGACACCAATACGGTGTTCTCCTGGCTGCGCCAGCTGCCCTACATCGAGGTCACACCGGAAGGGCTGCACCCGCACGACGCGGTGCGGGCGACCCTCGAGGCCGACCTGCGCTGGCGGGACCCAGAGCGCTACGACGACGTCCGCGCCCGCATCTCGCTCGCCGGTCTGCACGCCGTGCGCTCCGCCACCGCCGACGACGCGCTCTTACGAGTCGCGGAATGGATGTCCCTCTTCCGCGACCAGGGCGGTCCGGACCATCTGTATAACTACCGGACGCACCCCCACATCGAGGACACTCCGCTCCGCTCCGAAGACGTGCCCGCCGTGCTGCGCATGGCCGAGGAGGCCGAGGGCCCGGCATCGGCAGCCGCGGTCGCATACTGGCTGCGCCGCCAGCCGGAGGCCTTCCGCGTCCACCGCTACGCGGGCTCCACCACACCCGTTGCGTTCATGGCCATCCTGCGGCTGGACGCACCGCTGCCCGAGGACCGCGCCGCAGACCCGGTCATCGCAGCAGTCTGGGACCTCGTGGAGGCAGCCGCTCCCCTGGGACCGGGCGAGCACCTGGGCATCCGCCGCTTCGCGGTGCAACCCGGCGGGCACCAGCGGCCCTCACCTCTGATGGAACTCATCAGCCGGCGCACCATCGCCGAGGAGATGAGGACCCAGCAACGCGCGGTGACCTTCACCGTCTTCGAAGACGCCGACCGGTGGGGACGCTACCTCGCCGCGGCCGGGATGCCCGAGGTCGCGGCCGTGGACGTCGGCGGCCTGCCACAGCACGTCTACGGCCGGGACTGGCGACGGCAAACGGTGGAACAGTGGGTGCGACACCGGGCTCGCACCGCGGTCACGCCCACGGCGACATGGCCCGCAACCGGCTCCATGAGTGGCCCAGGCGACCAGCCGGCGCGCGCCGCGTTCGAGGAAGGCGTACTCGAGGCGCTGCGCACCTGGCACACCCCGCGCGAATTCGCGACCAGCGTCCTGCTGCGCTCCCATCTCGTGGCGCCGGGCTCACCCGACCCGGCCGCGGACCTGCGCGGCGCCATCACCACCGCCCTCGACGCGATACAGAGCGACCCGGCAGGCGTCAAAGCCCACGAGGCCCTCACCGCCGCCTACATCTCGGCCTCCCGCACCCACAAGGCCGCCGCCCGACGACTCGGGGTGCCCTACGGCACCTACCGGCGCCACCTCGCCCTGGCCAAGGAACGCCTCATCGAACAACTGCTGCGCCAACCGGCCACGAGATCCACACCGACCGCGCCGCACTCGATACCGGAGGAGTGAGGCCAGCGCGGTACCGCAGGGCAACGTCCTCACCCTCGGGCTCCTTCTGGCCGTGGTGAGGATCTCTGGGATTGGCCAGGGCTGCTCGTCGCCCCACTCGTTTCGCCCCTCAACCGAGACCGTCGTGGTGTGCTCAGGCTCCCTGGTCCGGGACGACGGCGCGGCTTACGCAGTCTCGGAGCAGGGAGCGCCGTTGTTCGTGCATGCTCGCGGGTTCATGGGCGGAGGCGGCGTAGACGTTGCTCACCGGAGACCAGGCCATGGACATGGCGATGACCATGGCCATCACGTCGAAGGGGTCTCCCTGTCTGATGCGCCCGGCGGCCTGAGCCTCTGCGATGGCGCGGAGTTTGTGGTCGTCGTAGCGGTCGTGGTTCGCCACGAGATACCCGGTCGGGCGCCGCTCCAGGCGCGCCCAGGTCGCGAGCCGGATCAGATCAGGGCGGCTGAGGTACTCGTCGTAGAGGCGCACCGCCCAGTCGGCGAGGTCCGTGGCGTCGATGGGGACGACATTGGTGATCCGCTCCAGTGAGGCGAAGAAGATCGCGTCGAAGAGCTGCTCCTTGTTGCCGAAGTAGCCATAGAGCTGTGCCTTGTTGGTGCGTGCGGCGGCGATGATCCGCTCGATGCGTGCACCGGCGATGCCGTACTGGGCGAATTCCTGGGTGGCGGCGTCGACGATGCGCTGATACGTGGCGGCTCCACGGCTGCTGGATGGCTGGTCAGGCATACTCCGCACCTTAACAGACAGACTCGTCTGTTTACTTCTGGGCACGCATGTGTCTACCGTGAAATAGACCGAACAGTCTGTCTTAGGAGTCGGAGATGCGTTCCACGACCGGATGGCAGGCGGACAGCGCGACGCGGACTCTGCGCCGCGCGGCGCTGGAGCGCCGGGACCTGCGCCCGGACGACGTCGCGGTACGTGTCGAGTACTGCGGTGTCTGCCACACAGATCTCCACGCGCTGCGGGCGCACGAGAGCGACGCGAACGGCGTGCTCGTACCCGGGCATGAGTTCACAGGCGTGGTGACCGAGGTCGGCAGCGCGGTTCCCGACTTCTCGCCCGGCGACCGCGTGGCCGTCGGCAACATCGTCGACTCGTGCGGCATGTGCCGCATGTGCCAGGCCGGCCAGGAGAACTTTTGCCGTGATGTCCCGACACTGACCTACGGCGGAGCCGACCGGCAGGACGGGTCGACCACGCTGGGCGGGTTCTCCCGCGAGTACGTTGTGAGCAATCAGTTCGCCTACCATCTCCCTGCGGGACTCGACGCAGCCGCCGCAGCCCCCCTGCTCTGCGCCGGCGTCACCGTCTGGGAACCGCTGCGGGCGCTCGGAGTTGGCCCAGGCAGTACCGTCGCCGTGGCCGGGCTGGGCGGCCTGGGACACCTCGCGGTCAAGATGGCGACCGGGCTCGGCGCCACGACCTCCGTCATCAGCCGGACCCTGGACAAGGCTGACGAAGCGCGCGGCCTGGGGGCGCAGGGATTCGTCGTGTCCACTGACCCGAAGCAGATGGAAGCGGTCCGCGACCAGTTCGATGTGGTCATCGACACCATCTCCGCTCCTCACGACCTGGCTCCGTACCTGCGTGTGGCCGCCATGGACGGCACCCTCAGCCACCTGGGTCACCTCGGACCGGTCACCGTGGAAACCATGGACCTGCTCGTCGGCCGCAAGAAGCTCAGCTCCGCCGGCAGCGGCGGCCGCCCGTCCACCGCCGCCATGCTGCACTTCTGCGCTGAACACGGCATCACCGCCGACATCGAGCTGCTGCCGTCGTCCCAGGTGAACAGGGCTCTCGAACGCCTGGCTCGCAACGACGTCCGCTACCGCTTCGTGCTCGACATGTCCGACCTGGACTGACCGACGGTGCGGCTTGTCCAACGGCAAGACTGATGCGTTGTGGGATCGGATCGAGCCGCTGATGCCGGCCGATCCGGTTCGTGGGCGGCGGTGGGCCGACCACCGCCGAACCCTGGAGGCCATCGCGTGGAAGTGCTGCACCAAGTCGCCCTGGAGGGACCTCCCCGACGCCGCAGTCACCTGCGTCGCCGGCAGATCCGCGCTGTCATCCCACAACCGTCGGACCAGATCGGCCACCGTCTGCGGCGGGGCAGCCAAGGTGGGCGTCCGCCCGGCTTCGATGCAGAGGCCTACAAGCAGCGCAACACCGTCGAGCGGTGCATCAACCGCCTCAAACAGTGGCGCGGCCTGGCCACACGAACCGACGAACTCGCGATCGCCCACCAGGCCGCACTCCACCTCGCCGCCATCCTCATCTGGACAGGACGCTGACCAGGGAGACAGAACCCAGGCGGGTTCTGAACCGGTCCGGCTGATGGTCAGTGGTAGGCGTGGACGACGGCGTGGCCCTTGCCGCGGCCGATCATCCACTTGTTGACCGGCGTGGTGATCAGGAAGGCGATCGCGAAGCCGCCCAGCAGTGCGTACCAGAACAGCCCGTCGGACAGGTGGGCGTCCATCGCGCCGGGCGTGACGGCGATGATGGCGTTGTCGACGAGCTCCATCACGGCGATGGAGACGGTGTCGGCGGCGAGCGCGACCTTCAGCGCGGTCTTGAAGTCAAGACCGGCCCGGCGGACCGCGAACAGCGTGAACGAGTAGCCGAAGAGGAACGCGAGCGCGATCGCCAGGATCATGGTGGGCACGTTGCCCCACGCCAGGGCTGTGCCGATGACCATGCCGAGGATCTCGCCGATGGCGCAGCCGGTCAGGCAGTGCAGCGTCGCCTTGACCGCCATTCCCCAGGACGCTCCGGCGTGCCCGTCATGATGACCCTCGTGGGCGGCGTGGTCGTGCCCGTCGCCGGCGTGGTGAGCGGTGTGGTCCATGACCTTCTTCCCCAATCCCGTCGAATGCGGCCCGTTCCTTGAGCCCCACAGCCAGAACCATATACCCCCAGGGGGTATATGGCCAAGCTTTCTCCAGGCGGATCGGGTGGAACGGTCCTCAGTGCACGTGCGGCCCCCCGCTCACCTGCGGCTTGCCGCGCGGTACGAGCGCCAGGGCCACCGCGGCACTCGCGGCCGCCGCGACGGCGCAGACCGTGAAGGCGTCGGTGAAGCCGCCGACGGAGCCGGACTCGATGCCCGAGGCGGCGATCGTGGAGACGATCGCCACGCCGATCGAACCGCCCACCTCGTGGAAGGTGTTGACGACACCCGAGGCAAGACCCGCCTCGTGGTGGTCGATCATGCCCAGCGCGGTGGTGGTGGCGGTGACGAAGGCCATGCCGAGGCCGAAGGAGGCGACGACGAAGCCGGGGAGCAGGCCGGCGTACACGCTGCCCTCGTCGGACAGCCGGGTCAGGGGTGCCGATCCGACGGCGGCGAGCGCCATGCCGGCCACGGCGACGGCGCGAGCGCCGATCCGGCCGACGAGGCGGGAGGCGAGATGGGCGCCGAGACCGGTGGCCACGGCCGCCGGCAGGAACAGCAAGCCGGTCCTGAGCGGCGTGAGACCGCGGACGTGCTGGAGGTAGACCGAGCCGAGGAAGAAGTACGAGATCAGCAGCGCGGTGGCGATGAGCATGAGGAACGCACCCGCGAGTACCGGTCGGCGGGTGAACATCCGCAGGTCCATCAAAGGGGCGCGGCTCGCCCGTTCCACCGCGGCGAACCCCGCGTACAGCATCACCGCGGCGGCCAGCGGCAGCAGCGTGGCCGTGTCGGCCCAGCCGCTGTCGCCCGCCTCGACCAGGCCGTAGATGAGGGAGCCCGTCCCCGCGGTGACCAGGAGGGCGCCGGGCAGGTCGAGTCGTGCCGGCTGCGGGGCGTGGGCGGGGACGAGTGCCGGCAGGGCGGCGAGGACGGCGAGGCCGATCGGCACGTTGATGTAGAAGACCCACTGCCAGCCCGGCCCGTCGGTCAGGGCGCCGCCGATCAGGACGCCGGCCGCGGCGCCCGAGCCGCCGATCGCGGCCCACACGCCCAGCGCCTTGTTGCGCTCCGTGCCGTGGAAGGTCGTGGTGACGATCGAGAGGGCCGCGGGGGAGAGGAGAGCGGCGCCGACGCCCTGGGCGATCCGCCCGCCGAGCAGCACGGAGGCGGTTCCGGCGAGGCCGGTGACCAGGGAGGCGGCGGTGAACACCGCGAGGCCGGCCAGGAGCGTGCGGCGGGCGCCCAGGGCGTCGGCGAGGCGGCCGCCCAGCAGCATCAGCCCGCCGAAGCAGAGCGTGTACGCCGTCACTGCCCAGGTCAGTGTGGCCCGGTCGAGGTCCAGGTCGGCGGCCATGTCGGGCAGCGCGACGTTCACCACGGTGACGTCGAGGATCAACATGAACTGGGCGACGCAGATGAGGGCCAGTGCCGCCCAGCGGCGAGGGTCGGCCGGCGGCGGGTGATGTTCCGGCGCGTGGTGGGTGCGGCTTGCGGAATGAGCCGGATGCGTCATGACGGGTCCTCCTGTCGGAGCAGAGGCGGAAACAGGTCACCGCCCACAACTGAACTGTACGGGCCAGTACATATGAACTCAACTGTTCAGTTCAGTCAATTGCTAGGATCGGCTCATGAGCGTGGACAGTGTCAAGCAGCCCCCCAGCGGCCCCCGTGCCGAACTGAAGCGGCAGGCCATCGTCCGGGCGGCGCGCGAACTCTTCCTGCGGGACGGCTTCGGCGTCGGAATGGACGCCATCGCCGCCGAGGCGGGCGTGTCCAAAGTGACCGTCTACAACCACTTCGGCAGCAAGGAAGCGCTGTTCACCGCGGTCATCACCAGCGCCCTCGACGAACCCCTCGGCCACGCCTCCTCGGCCGCGCTCGAAGAGCTGCCCGAGGCCGAGGACCTGCGCGCGGCCCTCATCGAGGCCGCCCACAGCTGGGTGCAGACCGTCAGGACGAACAAGGACATCACCGCCCTGCGCAACCTGGTCGCCGCCGAACAGCACCGCTTCCCCGAACTCGGGCGGGCCTGGCACCGCCATGGTCCCGAGGGTCACCATCCGGCCGTCGCCGGTGCCCTGCGCGCGCTCGCGGACCAGGGCCGGCTGGTCATCCCCGATCTGGAAGTCGCGATCATGCAGCTCTACACGCTGCTGGTCTTCCCTCACATGGTCTTCAGCACCTACGGCACCCACATCGAGGACAGCCTCACGGACCGCCTCATCGTCAGCGGCGTGGACATGTTCCTCGGGCACTACGGTCCGGGGCGGGACCGCTGAGTCCCGCCTCGGACCCGCGTTGACCAAGTCGATCCGGACGGACCAGAGTCGCTGAGGCGCCGGTCCGCGCTGACGGCCCGACCCCCCCGGGGGTACGGAAGAGGCGTGGGGCAGGGTCTTCCGCAAACAGAAACACCGCCTGGTCGCCGTCGTTCCGGACGGCGGCCAGGCGGCGGTGTGCGGTGGTCCGGGGCCGCTTGGTCCCGGACGGGCTCACGCCGTGCCGACGAGCTCGTAACCCGCCTCGTCGACGGCGGCACGGACGGCCTCCTCGTCGAGCGGGGCGGCGGAGGTGACCGTCACTTCACCGGTCTCGGCGACTGCCGTGACGGCGGTGACGCCGCTCAGCGCGGATATCTCCTGCGAGACCGCGCCCTCGCAGTGCCCGCAGGTCATGCCGGACACCTTGTAGACGGTGGTGACCCCGCCGTCCTGTGTGCCGGCCGCGGCGCCGGAGTGGCACGAACCGTCGGTGGAGCAGCAGGAGCCGGAGTTCTTCAGGTCGGTCATGGCTTTCCATCCTCGGATGTCGATGCGTGGACGCTTCGGGAGCGGCTCGTACCCGCTCCTCTCGAACGATTCCACAATATACCCCTGGGGGGTATATGCAAGATGCGGGCGGCCGCAGACGGTCCGTGATCTCCGCCGAAGCGAATCGGTCATGTGTGTGGCTCGTTAACGCGCTGTGGCGCGGGAGTTGACCGGACCAAGGTCCACGAGCCGTTAGGATCACGGCATGATTACGGCCTGGTCACTCCCGCGCCTGGTGCGGGCTCGCGCGTCTGCGGGTCCGTTGCTGCGCGTGCTGGCCATGGTCGTGTTGCTGTTCGGCATCGTGTCCGCCCACGGGCTGAGCGCCGAGGGCACGGAAGGGCACCTGGCGACCAGCGCGGTGGCCCCAGTGGCCCCGCCGCACGAGCAGACCGCGCCGCGGCTCGTCGCGATAGGTGAGCCGGGAGAGGGCCATGGCTCCTCGCACACCGGTGAGCACTGCGTATCCGGCCAGCCGCAGCAGGGCCCGGTGCTGACACCACCGTGCTTCGCGCAGTCGGTCGCCGCATCGACCGACCCCGGGCGCGTCTCGGGCGGGCCGGGCCGCGACGAGCCGGCGCTGTCCGCCGCGTCGTCGTCCGCCCTGAGGCTGTCCGTGGTCCAGCAGGTCTAGAAACACCGGTCCTCTTTCTTCTTTCTTCCCACGGCTGCGTCTACGCCGTGATTCCCCCACCCCTGCCCGCCTTTCCTTCCCGCCGTGGCTGCCGCCGTGGCCGAAAGGGGCGAGCGCACGGAGAACCTGTGCCGACACACTCCCGTACCCCCACGCCTGCCCCGCACGCCCCGGCCGACTCGTGTCGGCGGCGCCCGCTTCTCGCTCTGCTGTCCGGAGCGTTGCTCGTGATGCTCGGGCTGTGCGCCCTGCCGCATGGGCAGTTCGAAGAGCAGGAGCGGCTGACGCCCACCGTCGCCACGGCCTTCGGACGCCCGGCGGTGGCGAGCGATGTGGTACCTCATGGGCCGCACCGGCACCATGAGGCCGAGGAGTGCGGCCTGGACGGGGCCGCCCGCACGACGGCGCAGGCCGCTCACCAGCCACCCGCCGAAGCCGCAACGACGGCGTTCGCCGGCCTTCCCGAGGCGCTCCTGCGGCCGCAGCCCCGGCATCGGCAGTTGCGAACCCGCATAAGACGTACCGGCAGAACCGCGCTGGTCCGCACCTCGCGGTGGCGGATCTAGACCTCTCGCTCGCAGCCGGCCCCGCCCGGCTGCCGCGCGACGGCCCCACGACCTCGGACGGAGCGACCGTCCCCCGCGCGGCCGTGGCGCGAGATGAACGTGCCCCGCGTATTCATCGAGCGAGAGCGAAATGACATGCAGTCCATGACGAACACCGCCGCCCTGCCCGAGCGGTCCGCCTTGTCGGCACTGGTGGGCAACACGCCGCTGCTGCGGGTGTCCGAGCCCCTGACACCCCCGGACCGCGGCTTCTGGGCGAAACTGGAGGGCTTCAACCCCGGCGGCATCAAGGACCGGCCGGGTCTGCACATGGTGGAACGCGCCCGCGCCCGGGGCGATCTGCGCCCCGGCGCCCGGATCATCGAGTCCACCAGCGGCACCCTCGGACTGGGCCTCGCCCTGGCCGGAATGGTGTACGGCCACCCTGTCACCCTGGTCACCGACCCCGGCCTGGAGATGTCGATGACCCGGCTGCTGACCGCGTACGGCGCCCAGGTCAACGTCGTCTCCGAGCCGCACCCCACCGGCGGCTGGCAGCAGGCTCGCCGTGAGCGCGTGGAGCAGCTCATGGCGCGGCATCCTGATGCGTGGTGCCCCGATCAGTACAACAACCCGGACAACACCACCGCCTACACCCCGCTCGCCCTGGAACTGGCGTCCGAGCTGGGCCACATCGACGTCCTCGTGTGCAGCGTCGGCACGGGCGGGCACTCCGCCGGCGTCTCCCGCGTGCTGAAGCAGCTCTACCCCGGGCTGAAGGTGGTCGGCGTCGACACCATCGGCTCCACGATCTTCGGCCAGCCGGCCCGGCCACGGCTGATGCGGGGCCTGGGATCGAGCATCTACCCCCGCAACGTCGCTTACGACAACTTCGCCGAGGTCCACTGGGTGGCCCCGGCCGAGGCGGTGTGGACCTGCCGGCAGCTGGCCGGCTCGCACTACGCCACCGGCGGGTGGAGCGTCGGCGCCGTCGCCCTGGTCGCCGGATGGCTGGCCCGCACCCTGCCCGCCGACAGCCGGATCGCCGCGATCTTCCCGGACGGTCCGCAGCGTTACCTCGGGACGGTCTTCGACGACGACTACTGCGGCGCGCACGGCCTCCTCGACGCCCCTCCTGCTCCGGAACCGGAGGTGGTCGGGCGCGCGGACGAGAAGGAGGTCGCACGCTGGACCCGGTGCACCACCGTGGTCGACCCGCTCACCCTCGCCGCCGCGGAGGAGAACCGGTGAAGGGCACCCTCGCACAGGTACGCGGTTACGAACGCAGCGTCCAGCTGTTGATGGTCAATCAGTTCACCATCAACCTGGGCTTCTACATGCTGATGCCCTACCTGGCCGCTCACCTGTCCGGCACCCTCGGACTGGCCGGCTGGATCGTCGGACTGGTCCTCGGCGTGCGGAACTTCAGCCAGCAGGGCATGTTCCTGGTCGGCGGGACACTCGCCGACCGGTTCGGCTACAAGCCGATGATCGTGGCCGGATGCGTGCTGCGCACGGCCGGCTTCGCCACGCTCGGCCTGGTCGACTCGCTGGCCGCGCTGATCGCCGCCTCGGCGGCCACCGGGCTCGCCGGGGCCCTGTTCAACCCGGCCGTCCGGGCGTATCTCGCCGCGGACGCGGGGGAGCGCAGGGTCGAGGCGTTCGCTCTGTTCAACGTCTTCTACCAGGCCGGGATCCTGCTGGGTCCCCTCGTGGGCATGGTGCTGACCGGCGTGGACTTCCGCGTCACCTGCCTGGTCTCGGCCGGGATCTTCGCGCTCCTCAGCATCGTGCAGATCCGTGCCCTGCCGGCGCGACGGGCCGGCGACACCAAAGGCGGCAAGGAGGGGCAGGACCGCGACGGCGTACTGGCCCAGTGGCGCGGCATCCTCGCCAACCGGCCGTTCCTGCTCTTCTCCGGCGCCATGATCGGCTCGTACGTCCTCTCCTTCCAGGTCTATCTCGCGCTGCCGCTGGAGGTACGACGGGTCGGCGGCGACGGGGAGTTCGGCACAGCGGCGGTGGCGGCGCTCTTCGCCGCGTCCGGGCTGAGCACGATCGTCGGCCAGACGCGGGTGACCGCCTGGTGCAAGGCCCGCTACGAGCCGGGCCAGGCCCTGACCCGGGGACTGGCCGCCATGGGCCTGGCGTTCGTGCCCCTGTCGCTGGCCACCGCGGTGCCCGTTCCGGACGCGGGCGTGGGCCTGTGGCTGCTGGCCGCGGTACCGCCCATGCTGGCCGCTCTGCTGCTGGCCGTCGGCACGATGATCGCCTATCCCTTCGAGATGGACACCATCGTCCGCCTCTCGGGTGACCGGCTCGTCGCCACCCACTACGGGCTCTACAACACCATCTGCGGCATCGGCATCACCCTCGGCAACCTCCTCACCGGCGCGTCGCTCGACGCCGCCCGAGAGGCGGGGATGCCCGCGCTGCCGTGGATCTGCTTGTGCGCACTCGGCCTCGCGTGCGCGGCCGCCCTGTGGGGTCTGCACCGCACGGGCCGTCTGGCGGCTCCGGCGGCCGGGCCGCAGCCCGTCGCCGCCTGACCGCCTGACCGCCTGACCGCGTGAACCGCTGACCGTGTGCGGCCGGATCGGACCGGCCGCACACGTGTCGGCCCGGCTGGAACCGAGCCCTTGACCCTCGGTGCGCTCCTCCGCGATGCTCGGTTGCGTATAGCGGTGCGTGTAGCGAATGAGGCAACGCACTCGCCAGGGTATCCCGTGTGAGGAGCAGCTCATGGCTCACGAGGTTCGTGCCGTCGTCGCCCGGAAGAAGGGCGCACCGGTCTCCGTCGAAACGATCGTCGTCCCCGACCCCGGTCCGGGTGAGGCGCTGGTCCAGGTCGAGGCCTGCGGCGTCTGTCATACCGATCTCCACTACCGCGAGGGCGGGATCAACGACGAGTTCCCCTTCCTGCTGGGGCACGAGGCGGCAGGTCGCGTCGAGGCGGTCGGGGAGGGAGTCACCGGTGTCGGGCCCGGCGACTTCGTCATCCTCAACTGGCGTGCGGTGTGCGGCCAGTGCCGGGCTTGCAGCCGGGGCAGGCCCTGGTACTGCTTCGCCACCCACAACGCGACACAGCCGATGACGCTGCTCGACGGCACCCCGCTCTCGCCGGCGCTCGGCATCGGCGCGTTCGCGGAGAAGACGCTGGTCGCCGCCGGGCAGTGCACCAAGGTGGACCCGGCGGCACCGGCCGCGGCGGCCGGTCTGCTCGGGTGCGGCGTCATGGCGGGCTTCGGCGCCGCCGTGAACACCGGTGCCGTCGGCCGGGGCGACTCCGTCGCCGTCATCGGCTGCGGCGGCGTCGGCATGGCCGCCGTCGCGGGGGCGAGGCTGGCCGGAGCGAGCAAGGTCATCGCCGTCGACATCGACCAGCGCAAGCTGGACCGGGCCATGGCCATGGGAGCCACCCACACGGTCGACGGGGCCAAGGGCGACGTCGTGGAGGCGGTGCGCGAGCTGACGGGCGGCTTCGGCGCGGACGTCGTCGTGGAAGCCGTCGGCCGCCCCGAGACGTACCGGCAGGCCTTCTACGCCCGCGACCTGGCCGGCACGGTCGTGCTGGTCGGCGTGCCCACCCCGGAGATGAAGGTGGAGCTGCCCCTGCTCGACGTCTTCGGACGGGGCGGCTCGCTGAAGTCCAGCTGGTACGGCGACTGCCTGCCCTCGCGCGACTTCCCGGCCCTGATCGACCTGTATCTGGGAGGCCGTTTCGACCTGGACGCGTTCGTCTCCGAGACCATCGGCCTCGGTGACGTGGAGGAGGCGTTCGAGAAGATGCACCGCGGCGACGTGCTGCGCTCGGTGGTGGTGCTGTGATGGCCGGCGCACCGCGCATCGAACACCTCGTCACCAGCGGGACCTTCAGCCTCGACGGCGGGACCTGGGACGTCGACAACAACGTCTGGATCATCGGTGACGACGACGAGGTGGTCGTCATCGACGCGGCCCACGATTCCGACGCCGTCCTGGCGGCCGTCGGTGACCGTCGGCTGTCGGCCATCGTGTGCACCCACGCCCACGACGACCATGTGCGTGCCGCACCGGACGTCGCCCTGGCCACGGGCGCACCCGTCCTCCTGCACCCCGACGACCAGGTGCTGTGGAAGATGGCGCACCCGGGCCGGCGGCCCGACAGGCCGCTCGCCGACGGCGACGTACTCACGGTGGCGGGCCTCGGCCTGCGTGTCCTCCACACGCCCGGACACGCTCCGGGTGCCGTGTGCCTGTACGCACCAGACCTGGGGGCGCTGTTGAGCGGACACGGCGAGACGACGACCGTCGAGGCCGAGGCACCACACCTGGAGGAGTGGGCCGCCCGAGGCTGGTGACAGCCCGCCACCGGGCCGGCCGGGGCGCTCGCGCCCCGGTTCCGGCAGGTGCTCCGCCCTGACCTGCGTTTCTTATGGCGCAGGTAGTTGCACGACACGCAACGGAAATCGAGGCCGTCGGGTGTCCCGCGAACTCCTTGACAAGCATTTGAAGGCGCCCTCAAACTGGCGTTGCGTTCACCGCAATCCGTTTCGCTATACGCACCGAGGTGTCATGATGATTGCCGCGTGCCGTCTCGTGGATCTGCCCCGAGGCGAGGCCCACAGGCTCGACATCGACCCGCCGGTCTCGGTGTTCCACACCGACGACGGCGAACTCTTCGCCATCGACGACACATGCACCCACCAGGACGCCTCGCTCGCCGACGGCTGGCTGGAGGGCTGTGAGGTCGAATGCCCGCTGCACGCCTCGAAGTTCAACCTCAAGACCGGAGCCGTCGACGCCCCGCCGGCCAAGCTCCCGGTGCGCACGCACGAGGTCTTCGTCGAGGACGGCATGATCTACGTCCGGCTGTCCACGGCAGCCCCGAACCTGCCTCCCTGCATCGCCGCCCGGCTCGCCGGGGGCGTCGCGTGAGGACAGTGGCCGTGGTGGGCGCGTCGCTGGCCGGTCTGTCGGCGGCGCGCTCGTTGCGCAAACAGGGATACGACGGACGGCTGGTCGTCATCGGCGACGAGATCCACCGCCCGTACGACAGGCCGCCCCTGTCCAAGGAGTTCCTGGCCGGCGGCATCGGCGAAGCCGAACTCGCGCTGGAGCCGGACGACGAGGACCTGCAAGCGGAGTGGCTGCTCGGAGCCCGCGCCGCCGGACTCGACACCACGCCCCGCGCCGTGCGGCTCACCGACGGCCGGCAGGTGCGGGCCGACGGCATCGTCATCGCCACCGGCGCCGCCGCCCGGACCCTGCCCGGCATGGACGGACTGGCCGGTGTGCACACCCTGCGCACCCTGGACGACGCCCGCGCCCTGCGGGACGAACTGGCCCGGGGCGGACGCCTGGTCGTCATCGGCGGCGGCTTCATCGGTGCCGAGGTCGCCTCCACCGCTTCCGCGCTCGGCCTCGACGTGACCATCGTCGAGGCGGCGCCCACCCCCCTGGCCGGACCGCTCGGCGCGGCCATGGGACGCATCGTCTCCGCCCTCCACGCGGACCACGGCGTACGCCTGTTGTGCGGCGTGGGCGTCAAGGGGCTGAGCGGCGAGACCCGTGTCGACGCCGTCCTGATGGAGGACGGCCGCAGTATCGCCGCCGACATCGTCGTCGTGGGTGTCGGGGCCCGCCCCTGCGTCGACTGGCTGGCCGGCTCCGGCATCGAGCTCGACGACGGCGTCAGGTGCGGTGCGGACGGCCGTACCAGCCTGGCCGGGGTGGTCGCGGTCGGCGACTGCGCCTCCTGGTACGACCCGCGCGCGGGCACCCACCGCCGCGTCGAGCACTGGACCGGCGCCCGCGAACGCCCCGACGCGGCCGTGGCCGCCCTGCTGTCCTGGGGCGAGTGCGAACCGGGCCTGCCCCGGCCGCCGTACTTCTGGTCCGACCAGTACGGCGTGAAGATCCAGTTCGCCGGCAACGCGGCCCGCGCCGACAGCGTGACGATCGAGGCGGGCACCGCGGACGACCGCGACGTCCTCGCCGTCTACCGGCGTGCCGGACATCCGGTCGCCGTGCTCGGGATGAACCAGCCGAAGCTGTTCACGCGCTGGCGCAAGCAACTCGCGGCCAAGGCGCCCTGACCGGGGCGATCCACCACTTCCCCGAGGAGTGCACAGTGACCTCGACCGGCCTGCCGGACAGCCTGATCGCCACTCTCCCCGGCTCCGCTTACACGGATCCCGCGGTCTTCGCCCAGGAGCAGGAACACATCTTCGAGGCGATGTGGTTCTGTGCCGTGCGCTCCGCCGACCTCGCCAGGCCCGGTGCCTTCCGCACCGTCGAGGTGGGCCGCGAGAGCGTCCTGATCACCCGGGCACGGGACACCTCCGTCCGTGCCTTCCTCAACGTCTGCCGGCACCGCGGAGCCAGGCTCTGCACGGCCGAGACCGGCGAGGTCAAACGCGCCTTCCAATGTCCCTACCACGCCTGGACGTACGACCTGACGGGCAAACTCGTCGCGGCACCCAACCTCACGAAGATGCCCGACGTCGGCCGCACCGAGTACGGCCTGGCCCCCGTGGCCACGCGGGAATGGCTCGGCTATGTGTGGGTGTGCCTCGCGGCGAACCCGCCCCCCTTCGACGAGGTCGTGGGCGATGTGGTGGCGCGCCTGGGTGACACGGAGTCGATCGAGCACTACGACATCGACCACCTCGACGTCGGCCGGCGGATCGTCTACGACGTGCGGGCGAACTGGAAACTCATCGTCGAGAACTTCATGGAGTGTTATCACTGCGCGACGATCCACCCCGAGCTGACCGAGGTCCTCCCCGAGTTCGCGGACGGGTACGCCGCCCAGTACTACGTGGGACACGGCGCGGAGTTCGGCTCCGAGATCAAGGGCTTCACCGTCGACGGCTCCGAAGGCCTCGACCGCATTCCGGGCATCACCGAGGACCAGGACCGCCGGTACTACGCGATCACCGTACGGCCGCAGGTGTTCCTCAACCTCGTGCCCGACCATGTGATCTTCCACCGGATGTACCCGGTCGCCGCGGATCGCACCATCGTCGAGTGCGACTGGCTCTACCTCCGGCACGTCGTCGAGACCGGCAAGGACGTCAGCCGGTCGGTGGAGCTCTTCGACCGGGTCAACCGGCAGGACTTCGACGCGTGCGAGCGCTGCCAGCCCGCGATGAGCTCCCGGCTGTACGCCAAGGGCGGAGTGCTCGTCCCCAGTGAGCATCACATCGGCGAGTTCCACGCCTTCGTCCAGGAGCGCCTCGGCATGGGGCGGCCGCGGTAGGTCAGCCCAGGTAGCCCATGCGGTGGCTGATCTCGTCCGCGCCCTTGACCAGCACAGGGGCGAGTTCGTGCATACGGTCCTCGGTGAGCCGGTACGCCGGTCCCGAGGCGCTGAGCGCCGCGATGACCTCGCCGTCCCTGTTGCGGACCGGGGCCGCCATGGCGTGCAGTCCCACTTCGAACTCCTCCAGGGTCCAGGAGTAGCCGCGTTCGAGCGCCTCGACGAGGTTCTTCTCGAGCTTCGTCTTGGCGGTCAGGGTGCGGGGAGTCAGCTTCTTGAGGCCGGTCTCCGACAGGAGCGCGGCACGCTCCTTCGGCGGCATGTGGGCCAGCAGGATCTTGCCGCTGGAGGTGGCGTGCAGCGGCGTCAGCTGGCCGACCCAGTTGAACGCCGTGACAGCGCCGGGACCGCGCACCTGGTACAGGTTGATCGCGTAGTGCTCCTGCATCACGGCGAGGTTCACGGTCTCGCCGATCTCCTCGGCGAGACGCTCGCAGACCGGGCGGCTCTGCTGGGTGATGTCGATGCGGCCGGTGACCGCGCCGGCGAGCCGGACGAGGCCGAAGCCGAGGCGGTACTTGCCGCGTTCGCCCGCCTGTTCCACCAGGCCGCGCACCTCCAGGGCGCCGAGCAGCCGGAACGCGGTCGACTTGTGGACATCGATCTCGGCGGCCACCTCGCTGACTCCCGCCTCGCCGCGCCGGGCCAGGATCTCCAGCACGGTGATGGCGCGGTCGACGGACTGCACGCCACCGGTCGGCGCGGTTGTCGTTTCGGCATCTGCAGGGTAGTTGCTCACAACGCAACTATACGGGCGTTAAACATAGCGGCCAGCGGTGCAGGTCAAGGCCTTGTGCAGACCTCGGAGAAGTTGCGCGCTTCGCAACCTGGTGCGCATAGCGGTACGAGTACTAGCATGCCGCGCATTCTCAACGGCGCGAGCGAGACGAGGCCCCATGGCTCACGTGCAGTACGACTTCGTCATCGTCGGTGGTGGATCGGCCGGCAGTGCCCTGGCCAACCGGCTCTCCGCGGACCCGGGCAACCAGGTGCTGGTCCTGGAGGCGGGCCGGCCCGACTACCCCTGGGACGTCTTCATCCACATGCCCGCGGCACTGACCTACCCCATCGGCAGCCGGTTCTACGACTGGAAGTACGAGTCCGAACCGGAGCCCCACATGGGCGGCCGGCGCGTCTACCACGCGCGAGGCAAGGTGCTGGGCGGGTCCAGCAGCATCAACGGCATGATCTTCCAGCGCGGCAACCCCATGGACTACGAGCGCTGGGCGGCCGACCCGGGCATGGAGGCCTGGGACTACGCGCACTGTCTGCCGTACTTCCGGCGGATGGAGAACTGCCTCGCCGCCGGCCCGGACGACGAGTTCCGCGGTCACGACGGCCCTCTCGTCCTGGAGCGCGGCCCGGGGACGAATCCGCTCTTCGAGGCCTTCCTGAAGGCCACGGAGGAAGCGGGCCACGCTCCCACCGACGATGTGAACGGCTACCGGCAGGAAGGTTTCGCCCGGTTCGACCGCAACGTCCACCGCGGCCGCCGCCTCTCGGCCTCCAAGGCCTACCTCAAACCCGTACGCAAACGCCCCAACCTCACGATCAGGACCCGCACCCTCGTCACCCGCGTCCTCTTCGAAGGCAAGCGGGCCGTCGGTGTCGAGTACCGGAGGGGGAGTGGCAGACCCCGGCGGGTGCGTGCCCGCGAAGTCATCCTGTGCGGAGGCGCGATCAACTCCCCGCAACTGCTCCAGCTCTCGGGCGTCGGCAACGCCGAGGAACTGCGCGCCCTCGGCATCGACGTCGTACACGATCTGCCGGGCGTCGGCGAGAACCTCCAGGACCATCTGGAGGTGTACATCCAGTACGCCTGCAAGCAGCCCGTCTCCATGCAGCCGTACCTCGCGAAGTGGCGCGCCCCCTTCATCGGCCTCCAGTGGCTCTTCCGCACCGGCCCCGCCGCGACCAACCACTTCGAGGCGGGCGGCTTCGTCCGCGGCAACGAGGACGTGGCCTACCCCAACCTGATGTTCCACTTCCTGCCCGTCGCGGTCCGCTACGACGGCTCCGTGCCCGCCGGCGGACACGGATATCAGGTGCACGTCGGGCCCATGTACTCCGACGCCGTCGGATCCGTGAAGATCAAGAGCAAGGACCCGGCCGAGCACCCCGCGCTGCGCTTCGACTATCTGTCCACCGAGCAGGACCGACGTGAGTGGGTCGAGGCCGTCAGGGTCGCCCGCAGGCTGCTCAACCAGCCCGCCATGGCCCCTTACAACGCCGGGGAGATCTCGCCGGGGCCGTCCGTCGAGACCGACGAGGAGATCCTCGCCTGGGTCGCCGAGGACGGCGAGACCGCGCTGCATCCGTCATGCACCTGCAAGATGGGCACCGACGAGACGGCCGTCGTGGATCCGGCCAGTATGAGGGTGCACGGGCTGGAGGGTCTGCGTGTCGTCGACGCGTCGGTGATGCCGTACATTACCAACGGCAACATCTACGCACCGGTGATGATGATCGCGGAAAAGGCGGCCGACCTCATCCTCGGGAAGGATCCGCTGCCCCCGTCCGCCGCCGCCTATTACCGGCACCGTCCCCTGCCGTAACCAGCACTTTTCAGATCGCCGACCGGCCCGGAGGCGAGGCGTTCCGGGCCTGCCGGTGCTGCGTCCTCGTGGCTGTCTCCTTGGCGAAACCGTCATCGGCCAACCCCTTGACGTGGGTTGTGGGCTTCTCCAGAGTGTTCCACCACAAGCAATTCGATGCACGATGCGCAACGCGATTCGCTCGAAGGGCCCTCGACGTGGCAGACCTGTACGTGGACGGACAATGGCGGGATCCCGTGGCCGGCGGTCACCGGGAGATCCGCTGCCCCGCCGACGGCTCGCTCTGCGTCACGGTGTCCGAAGGCACCCGCCCCGACGCCGAGGCGGCCATCGCCGCGGCCCGCCGCGCCTTCGACGAAGGGCCCTGGCCGCGCACCCCCGAGCGTGAGCGCGGCGCGCTCCTCCTGCGCACCGCCGACCTCCTCGAACGCGACGCCGACGCCTTCGCCCGCGCCGAATCGCTGGACACCGGCAAACGGCTGGTGGAGAGCGAGTACGACATCGCCGACGTCGTCTCCTGCTTCCGCTACTACGGAGGGCTCGGCGGCACCGACGCGGGCCGGGTGATCGACACCGGCCGCGACGACGCCGTCAGTCGCGTCGTATACGAGCCGATCGGCGTGTGCGCACTGATCACCCCCTGGAACTACCCGCTGCTCCAGGCGAGTTGGAAGGTGGCGCCCGCTCTCCTCGCGGGCAACACGATCGTCCTCAAGCCCAGCGAGCTCACCCCCTCGACGTCCGTCCTGCTGATGAAGGCGCTGGCGGAGGCCGGGCTTCCGGCCGGTGCCGCCAACCTCGTCCTGGGGCCCGGGCCCCAGGTGGGCGCACCGCTCGCCGAGGCCCGGGCCGTCGACATGGTCTCCTTCACCGGCGGCCTGGACACCGGCAGACGCATCATGGCCACCGCCGCCGCGACCGTGAAGAAGGTCGCGCTGGAACTCGGCGGCAAGAACCCCAATGTCGTCTTCGCCGACGCCGACTTCGAGACGGCCGTGGACTTCGCGCTCACGGCCGTCTTCCTGCATTCGGGCCAGGTCTGCTCGGCCGGCGCCCGGCTGATCGTCGAGGACGCGCTGCACGACCGGTTCGTCGACGAGGTGGTCCGCCGCGCACGGCGGATCCGGCTCGGCGGCCCCTTCGACGCGCGGGCCGAGACCGGCCCGCTGATCTCCGCGCAGCACCTGGCGAAGGTCGAGGCGTACGTCGCGGCCGGACTCGCCGAGGGCGCCGTCCTGCGCTGCGGTGGCGCACGCCCCGACGACCCGGACCTGGCCGGCGGCCACTACTACCCGCCCACCGTGCTCGACGAGTGCGGTCAGGACATGCGGGTGGTGCACGAGGAGTCCTTCGGGCCCGTGCTCACCGTGGAGCGCTTCACCGACGAGGACGACGCCGTACGCATCGCCAACGACACCGAGTACGGACTCGCCGGCGCCGTCTGGACGCAGGACGCCGGCAAGGCCCAGCGGGTCGCCCGCCGGCTGCGCCACGGCACAGTGTGGATCAACGACTACCACCCCTATGTGCCGCAGGCCGAGTGGGGCGGGTTCGGGCACTCCGGCGTGGGCCGGGAGCTGGGCCCGACCGGCCTGGACGAGTACCGCGAGCCCAAACACATCTGGCAGAACATCCAACCCAGGCCGCAGCACTGGTTCCGCGGCTGAACGCCGAAAAGAGGTCGAACATGACCCCAGCAACGACCGAGGTACCGCAGCGGCGCGGCACTCCCCAGGACTCGGCAGGCACGCCGGTCATCTCCGTACGCGAGCTGTGGAAGGTGTTCGGGCCGAAGGCGGACCAGGTACCGGGCTCCGAGGAACTGCGCGGGCTCACCCGCCGCGAACTGATGGACCGTACCGGATGCACCGCCGCCGTGCGCGACGTGAGCTTCGACGTCGCGCCCGGCGAGGTGTTCGTCGTCATGGGCCTGTCCGGCTCCGGCAAGTCCACCCTGGCGCGCTGTCTGACCCGGCTCATCGAACCCACCGCCGGCGAGATCCTCTTCGAGGGCGAGAACATCCGCGACGCGGACGCGGGCCGCCTGCGCGAACTGCGCCGGAGCAAGTTCTCCATGGTCTTCCAGCACTTCGGGCTGCTGCCGCACCGGCGGGTCGTCGACAACGTGGCGTTCGGGCTGGAGATACGCGGCATGGGCCGGGCCGAGCGCACCAAGCGGGCCCTGGAGGTCGTCGAACTCGTCGGCCTCTCGGGGTACGAGAGCTCCTATCCCGACCAGCTCTCCGGCGGTATGCAGCAGCGCGTCGGTCTCGCCCGCGCACTGGCCGGCGACCCGGACGTGCTCCTCTTCGACGAGCCGTTCTCGGCGCTCGACCCGCTGATCCGCCGCGACATGCAGAACGAGGTCATCCGGCTGCACCACGAGGTCGGCAAGACGATGGTGTTCATCACCCACGACCTGTCCGAGGCGCTCAAGCTGGGCGACCGCATCCTCATCATGCGGGACGGCAGGACGGTCCAGTGCGGCACCGGCGACGAACTGGTCGGCGCCCCCGCCGACGACTACGTACGCGACTTCGTCAGGGACGTGCCCCGCGGTGACGTCCTGACCCTGCGGTGGATCATGCGCCCGGCGGAGCCCGACGACCCCCTGGACGGTCCCGAGCTCGGCCCCGACGTCGTGGTGAAGGAGGCCACGCGTGCGGTGCTCGCCGCCGAGAAGCCGGTCAAGGTCGTCGAGGACGGCAAGCTGCTCGGCATCGTCGGCGACGAGGAGATCCTCGCGGTGGTCGCCGGGCAGGAAGGCGACGCGTGATGACCGTCGCGATGGAGAAACCGGAGAAGACCGGGACCGTGGAGCCCGCTCCCGCCCGGCGCGTGCGGACGGTCAACCGCGCCGTGGTGGTGGCCGCGATCCTGGTCCTCTGGCTGGTGCTCTTCGCCGTGCTGCGCGGCAAGCAGACCCTGTCCCTCGCGGCGGCCGACCTGACCGATCTGCACCGGTGGTTCAACGACGTCAACGACTCGATCGGCGCCGACCGCAACTCCAACCCGCTCTTCCTCTACTTCTTCAACGAGATCCGCCTGGTCATCGACACCCTGGTGACCTTCGTCCAGGAGCTGATCTCGCAGCCGTCCACGGACCGCCCGGTTCCGCAGATCGGCTGGCTCGGTGTCGTCGGCATCGTCGGCTATGTCTCCTGGGCCGTGGGTAACTGGCGCGTCGCGCTGCTGGCCGTGGCCGGCTTCACCTTCCTCGGCCTGCAAGGGCTCTGGCAGGAGAGTATGGACACGCTGGCGCTGACCCTCTCCGCGGTCTTCGTCGCGCTGCTGTTCGCCCTTCCCCTGGGTGTGTGGGCCGGGCTGTCGGAACGGTTCCACCGGATCGTCACGCCGTTCCTGGACTTCATGCAGACCATGCCGACCTTCGTCTACCTGGCGCCGCTGACCCTGTTCTTCCTGATCGGTCCCGCCTCGGCCACGATCGCCACCGCCATCTACGCGGCACCCCCGGCGATCCGCATCACCGCGCACGCCATCCGCTCCGTACCTCGGACCACGGTCGAGGCGGCGGACTCGATGGGCGCGACGCGGCGGCAGACGCTGCTCAAGGTCCTGCTGCCGATGTCCAAGCGGACCGTGGTGATGGGCGTCAACCAGACCATCATGGCCGCCCTGGCCATGGTGACCATCGCGGCCCTGATCGACGCGCCCGGCCTCGGCAAGACCGTCGTCCAGGCCCTGCAGTCGCTGGACGTCGGCACGGCCTTCAACGCCGGTCTGGCCATCGTCGTCATGGCCATCGTGCTGGACCGGGTCACCACAGCGGCGAGCGCACGGGCGGAGACGGCCCGGGGCTCGGACAGCCCCTTCCTCAAGTGGCGGCGGCAGCTGCTCGCGGCCGGCGCGGTGGTGACGGTGGTGCTGGCGTACCTGTCGCACACCTATGTGTGGGCTGCCGAGTTCCCCGGCGACGGCGGCATCGGCAGCAGCATCGCCAAGACCACGGCCGATGTGACCACCTGGGCACAGGACAACCTCTCGGGCCTGACCAACGCCTTCCGCGACGCCCTCACCAACGGCCTGCTCAATCCGTTCCAGACCGTGCTGACCGACTCCCCGTGGTGGCTCGTCGGCGCCGCCCTCGTCGCCCTCGGCACGGTGCTGGGCGGGTGGCGCGCCGGGGTCACCACGGCCGTGTGCGTGGGCCTGCTGGTCGGTACCGGTGTCTGGTCGGACGGCATGACGACGCTGGCGTCCACCGCGGTGGCGACGGTGCTGGTGATGCTGCTCGGCGTCGTCCTCGGGGTGTGGATGGGACGCAGCGCGCTCGTGGACCGGCTGCTGCGGCCCACCCTGGACGCGGCCCAGGTCATGCCGCCGTTCGTCTATCTCGTGCCGTTCCTCGCGCTGTTCGGCGCGACCCGGTTCACGGCCATCGTCGCCGCGGTCGTCTACGCGGCACCGGTCGCCATCAAGATCATCGCGGACGGGGTGCGGGCCGTGCCCGAGACCACCGTCGAGGCGGCGACGTCCACCGGGTGCAACACCTGGCAGATCATCACCAAGGTCCAACTGCCCATGTCGCGGGGCGCCCTGACCCTCGCGACCAACCAGGGCCTGATCTACGTGCTGTCGATGGTCGTGGTGGGCGGCCTGGTGGGTGCGGGTGCCCTCGGCTACGACGTCGTGGCCGGGTTCTCACAGGGCCAGCTGTACGGCAAGGGACTCGCGGCGGGGCTCGCCATCGTCCTGCTCGGAGTCATGTTCGACCGGATCACTCAGGCAGCGGCTCGCCGCGCCGGCGCATAAGGAGCAGCACACCATGGCACGACATTTCAGAGCCGGCGCTGCCGGCCTGGCCGTCCTCGGCCTCACCCTCACGGCCTGCTCGGGCGCGAAGGTCGGTGACGACAGCGCGGGCGGCTCGGGCAGCTCGGGCAAGTGCGGCACCTTCAACCTCGCCATCAACCCCTGGGTGGGCTACGAGGCGAACGCGGCGGTCCTCGCCTACGTCGCCGAGCACGACCTCGGCTGCAAGGTCGAGCAGAAGAACCTGAAGGAGGAGATCGCCTGGCAGGGCTTCGGGACGGGCGAGGTCGACGCCGTCGTCGAGAACTGGGGCCACGACGATCTGAAGAAGAAGTACATCACCCAGCAGAAGACCGCCGTCGAAGCGGGCACGACCGGCAACAAGGGCCTCATCGGCTGGTACGTGCCGCCGTGGCTGGCGAAGGCGCACCCGGACATCCTCGACTGGAAGAACCTCGACAAGTACGCGTCGAAGTTCAAGACCTCGGAGTCGGGCGGCAAGGGGCAGCTCCTCGACGGCGACCCCTCGTACGTCACCAACGACGAGGCACTGGTGAAGAACCTCAAGCTGGACTTCAAGGTGGTGTACGCCGGCAGCGAGACCGCGCTCATCCAGGCCTACCGCAACGCCGAGAAGAACAAGGAATGGGTGATCGGCTACTTCTACGAGCCGCAGTGGTTCCTGTCCGAGGTGCCGCTCAAGAAGGTCAGCCTGCCCGCGTACAAGACGGGCTGCGACGCCGACGCCGAGAAGGTCGCCTGCGACTACCCGGTGTACAACCTCGACAAGATAGTCAGCGCCAAGTTCGCCAAGTCGGGCAGCCCGGCCTATGACCTGGTGAAGAAGTTCAACTGGACCAACGACGACCAGAACACCGTGGCCAAGTACATCGCGGTGGACAAGATGGCGCCCGAGGCCGCGGCGAAGAAGTGGGTCGAGGCCAACCGCGGCAAGGTCGACGCCTGGATCAAGTAGGGCGCACGAGTGTCCGTGTGAACCCCGCCGGGAAGGCCCGGCAGGCTGTGTCTCCAGCCTGCCGGGCCTCTTCGTTTTCTGGTGATTCCTCCCCGCCACTTCCGGGGTTTTTCCGGCGTCGCGGACCCCTTGACACGCCTGTCCACGGCGGGCACATTGAGTTGCGCAACCTGAACTCTGTTGCGCACACAGCAACTGCATCGCTTTCAACGTCGGAGGTGCGGCGATGGCGGGACCCCGGGTGGTCATCATCGGAGCGGGCGTCGTGGGGGCCGCGCTCGCCGATGAGATCTCCGCGCGAGGCTGGACCAATGTGACCGTCGTCGACCAGGGCCCGCTGCCCGCCACCGGGGGATCGTCGTCACACGCCCCGGGCCTGGTCTTCCAGACCAACCCCTCCAAGACCATGACCGAGATGGCCCGCTACACCGTCGAGAAGTTCTGCTCGCTCGACGTGGACGGCCGGCCCTGCTTCCTCCAGGTCGGCGGCCTGGAGGTGGCGACCAGCCCGGAGCGCGTCACGGAACTCCGGCGGCGCCACGGCTGGCTCACCTCCTGGGGCATCGAATCCCGGCTGCTGACCACCGAGGAATGCGTCGAGCAGCACCCCCTCGTCAACCCGGACAAGGTCCTCGCCGGCCTCCACGTGCCCACGGACGGCCTCGCGAAGGCGGTCCTCGCCGTCGAGGCGCAGATCCGCCGGGCCACCGAGCGCGGCGTGCGCTTCCTCGCCCGACACGAAGTCCTCGACGTCCCAAGGGCCGACGGCGCGGTGACCGGCGTCCTCACCGACCAGGGCGAGCTCCCCGCCGACATCGTCGTGTGCTGCGCCGGCATCTGGGGCCCGAGGATCGCCCGCATGGCCGGCATGAACCTCCCGCTCACGCCGCTCGCCCACCAGCTCGCCTGGACGGGCCCGGTACCGGCCCTGGCGGGCCAGACGCAGGAGGCGGTCCGCCCGATCCTGCGCCACCAGGACGCCGACCTCTACTACCGCGACCGCTTCGACGCCCTGGGCATCGGCTCCTACGGCCACCGCCCGATGCCGGTCTCCGCCGACGACATCCTCTCCGTGGACGAGTCCGAGGACATGCCCTCCGTCCTGAAGTTCACCGAGGAGGACTTCGAGGAGGCCTGGAGCGAGACGCAGTCGCTGCTTCCCGCGACCAAGGACGCCAAGGTCGAAGAGGGCATCAACGGCCTGTTCTCCTTCACCACCGACGGCCTGCCGCTGCTCGGCCCATCCCCGGACGTCAAGGGCTTCTGGGTCGCCGAGGCCGTCTGGGTCACCCACTCCGCGGGCGTCGGACGGGCCATGGCCGAGTGGCTGGTCGACGGCCACTGCTCCTCGTTCGACCTCCACGAGTGCGACGTCAACCGCTTCGAGCCGCACCAGCTCTCGCCCGAGTACGTGCTGGCCCGCGACTGCCAGAACTTCGTCGAGGTCTACGACATCCTCCACCCCCTCCAGCCGTCGGGCGACCCGCGCCCGATCCGCACCAGCCCGTTCCACGCCCGCCAGCAGGAACTCGGCGCCTTCTTCCTGGAGGCGAACGGCTGGGAGCGCCCCCAGTGGTACGAGGCCAACGCCGGCCTGGTCGAAGACCGTTCCATCCCGACGCCCAACGACTGGGCCGCCCGGTACTGGTCGCCCATCGTCGGCGCCGAGGCCCAGGTCACCCGCGAGACCGTCGCGATGTACGACATGACGGCCCTCAAGCGCCTGGAGGTGAGCGGCCCCGGTGCCGCCGCCTACCTGGAGCGGCTGTGCACCGGCAAGGTCGCCAAGTCCGTCGGCTCGGTGACGTACACGCTGCTGCTCGACCACGACGGCGGCATCCGCAGCGACATCACGGTCGCCCGGCTGGCCCCCGACCGCTTCCAGGTCGGCGCCAACGGCAACCTGGACCTCGACTGGTTCACCCGTCACCTCCCGGCCGACGGCACGGTCCAGGTCCGCGACATCACGCCCGGCACGTGCTGCATCGGCCTGTGGGGGCCGCGCGCCCGCGACGTCCTCCAGCCGCTCACCGACGCCGACTTCTCGGCGGCCGGCCTGAAGTACTTCCGCGCCCGGAGCGCCCACATCGGCTCCGTCCCGGTGACGGCCATGCGCCTGTCGTACGTCGGCGAACTCGGCTGGGAGCTCTACACCACCGCGGACCTCGGCCAGAAGCTGTGGGACACCCTCTGGCAGGCGGCCGAACCGCTCGGCGGCATCGTCGCCGGCCGGGGCGCCTTCAACAGCCTCCGTCTGGAGAAGGGCTACCGCTCCTTCGGTACGGACATGACCTACGAGCACGACCCCTACGAGGCCGGCGTCGGGTTCGCCGTCAAGCTCGACAAGGACGACTTCATCGGCAAGGCGGCGCTGGAGCGGCGGAGGGCGGACGTACGGCGGAAGCTCACGTGTCTCACGATCGAGGACCCGAGGGCGGTCGTGATGGGCAAGGAGCCGGTGTACGACGGTGACCGTGCGGTCGGGTACGTCACGAGTGCGGCGTACGGCTACACGATCGGCAAGGGCATCGCCTATGCGTGGCTGCCGGTGGAGCTTGCGGCTCCGGGGACCGTGGTGCACATCGGGTACTTCGACGAGTCCGTCGAGGCCGTGGTTGCCGAGGAGCCACTGTTCGATCCCGCCATGTCCCGTCTTCGTGGCTGAGTTTTCGAGTGCGGCTTCGTCGTGGCTGGTCGCGCAGTTCCCCGCGCCCCTTTTTGGAAGGAACTCCAGGTGACCGCACAACTCCTTGACGGCAAGGCGACCGCCGCCGCCATCCGTCTCGAACTCGCCGAGCGCGTCGGCAAGGTGACCGCGACGACCGGTCGGGCGCCGGGGCTCGGTACTGTGCTGGTCGGTGACGATCCCGGCAGTCGCGCCTACGTCGGGGGCAAGCACCGGGACTGCGCCCAGGTGGGCATCGCCTCCCTCCGCCGGGAGCTGCCCGCCGACGCCTCACAGCGGCAGGTCGAGGAGACGATCGACGAGCTCGACGCCGACCCTGCCTGCACCGGCTACATCGTCCAGCTCCCGTTGCCGCGCCATCTCGACGCGGGCGCCGTACTGGAACGCATGGACCCGGCCAAGGACGCCGACGGACTGCACCCCGTCAACCTCGGCCGGCTCGTCCTCGGCGCCGAGGCTCCGCTGCCGTGCACCCCGCGCGGCATCGTCGAACTGCTCCGCCGCCACGACGTGCCGCTCGCGGGAGCACGGGTGTGCGTGATCGGCCGGGGCACCACCGTCGGACGGCCCATCGGACTGCTGCTCACCCGCAGGTCCGAGAACGCCACCGTGACCCTGTGCCACACCGGAACCAAGGGCCTGGCCTGGCACGTGCGCGAGGCGGACGTCGTCGTCGCGGCCGCCGGCTCGCCCGGACTGATCACCAAGGACATGCTGCGCCCAGGCGCGGCCGTCCTCGACGTCGGCATCACCCGCACCGACCAGGGCCTGGTGGGGGACATCCACCCGAACGCCGCCCAGGTCGCCGGATGGCTGGCGCCGATGCCCGGGGGAGTGGGCCCCATGACCCGGGCCATGCTGCTCGCCAATGTCGTCGAGGCCGCCGAGAGGAACGCGAACGCCGTATGAACGCGCTGAACACCCCCCTGGCGGAGCTGGACCCCGAGGTCCACGCCGCGCTCCGCGCCGAACTGCACCGCCAGCAGTCCACCCTGGAGATGATCGCCTCCGAGAACTTCGCGCCCTCCGCCGTGATGGAGGCCCAGGGCTCGGTCGCGACCAACAAGTACGCCGAGGGCTACCCGGGCCGCCGCTACTACGGCGGATGCGAACACGTCGACGTCACCGAACGGCTGGCCATCGAGCGCGTCACGTCCCTCTTCGGCGCGGGCTTCGCCAACGTCCAGCCGCACTCGGGCGCCCAGGCCAACACCGCCGTCTTCTTCGCCCTGCTCCAGCCGGGCGACACCGTCCTCGGCCTCGACCTCGCGCACGGCGGGCACCTCACGCACGGCATGCGCATCAACTACAGCGGCAAGATGCTGAACGTCGTGCCGTACCACGTGTCCGAGGGGGACAACCTCGTCGACATGGACGAGGTCGAGCACCTCGCCAAGGAACACCGCCCCAAGATGATCATCGCGGGCTGGTCGGCGTACCCGAGGCAGCTGGACTTCGCGGCCTTCCGCAGGATCGCCGACGAGGTGGGAGCCCTGCTGATGGTCGACATGGCGCACTTCGCCGGCCTGGTGGCGGCGGGACTGCACCCCAGCCCCGTACCGCACGCCCATGTCACGACCACCACGACCCACAAGACGCTCGGCGGCCCGCGCGGCGGCGTCATCCTCACCAACGAGGCCGACCTCGCCAAGAAGATCAACTCGGCGGTCTTCCCCGGCATGCAGGGCGGCCCCCTGGAGCACGTCATCGCCGCGAAGGCGGTGTCGTTCAAGGTCGCCGCGTCACCGGAGTTCGCCGAGCGCCAGGCCCGTACGCTCGCCGGTTCCCGCATCCTCGCCGAACGCCTCACCCGGGCGGACGCGGCGGCGGCCGGCGTGAAGGTCCTGACCGGCGGCACGGACGTCCATCTCGTCCTGGTCGACCTGCGTGACTCGGAGCTGGACGGCAGGCAGGCCGAGGACCTGCTCCACGAGATCGGCATCACCGTCAACCGCAACGCCGTGCCCTTCGACCCGCGCCCGCCCATGGTCACCTCGGGCCTGCGCATCGGCACCCCGGCCCTGGCCACCCGCGGCTTCACCGAGGCGGACTTCGCCGAGGTCGCGGACGTGATCGCTCTCGCCCTCCAGCCGGAGCCGGACGTGCCCGCCCTGCGCGCCCGCACGGAGGCCCTGGCCGCCAAGCACCCGCTCTACCCCCACCTGTCCGAGGACGGAGACGCCCGATGAGCCCCCGCACCCCTGGCGCCGAGCTCCCCGAACACCCCGACTGGCTGTGGCGCAACCCCGAGCCGAAGCGCTCGTACGACGTCGTCGTCGTGGGCGGCGGCGGCCACGGCCTGGCCACCGCCCACTACCTGGCGAGGAACCACGGCATCACCAACGTCGCCGTGCTGGAGAAGGGCTGGCTGGCGGGCGGCAACATGGCCCGCAACACCACGATCATCCGCTCCAACTACCTCTGGGACGAGAGCGCCGGCATCTACGAACACGCGCTCAAGCTGTGGGAGGGCCTGGCCGAGGAGCTCGACTACCCGATCCTCTTCTCCCAGCGCGGCGTACTGAACCTCGCCCACAGCCTCCAGGACGTCCGCGACAGCGTGCGCCGCGTCGAGGCCAACCGCCTCAACGGCGTGGACGCCGAGTGGCTCGACGCGGACGGCGTCAAGGACGTCTGCCCGATCGTCAACGTCTCCCCGGACGTGCGCTACCCCGTCCTGGGCGCCACCTACCAGCCGCGCGCGGGCATCGCCAAGCACGACCACGTGGCATGGGGCCTCGCCCGCTCCGCCGACGCCGCCGGGATCGACATCATCCAGAACTGCGAGGTGACCGGCCTCGACGTCGTCGGCAACCGGGTCGTGGGAGTACAGACCACCCGCGGCCCGATCGGGGCGGGCAAGGTCGCGCTCTGCTCGGCGGGCCACACCTCGGTCCTCGCGGCCATGGCGGGCATCGAACTCCCCCTCCAGAGCCACCCGTTGCAGGCGCTGGTGTCGGAGCTGCTGGAACCCGTCCACCCGACGGTCGTCATGTCCAACGCGGTCCACGTGTACGTCAGCCAGGCGCACAAGGGCGAGCTGGTCATGGGCGCGGGCATCGACGCGTACAACTCCTACACCCAGCGTGGCGCCTTCCACATCATCGAAGAGCAGATGTCGGCGGCCCTGGAGCTCTTCCCGGTCTTCGCCCGGGCCCACGTCCTGCGCACCTGGGGCGGCATCGTCGACGTCAGCCCCGACGCCTCACCGATCATCGGCCTCAGCCCGGTGGACAACCTCTACCTCAACTGCGGCTGGGGAACCGGCGGTTTCAAGGCCACCCCGGGCGTCGGCTGGGTCTACGCCCACACCATCGCCCACGACTCACCGCATCCGCTGAACGCCCCCTTCTCGCTCGACCGTTTCACCACCGGCGCGCTCGTCGACGAGCACGGCGCGGCCGCGGTGGCCCACTAGGACCATCAGGGAGCCGACCCATGCTGCTGATCCCCTGCCCGTGGTGCGGGCCCCGCGACGAGGCCGAGTTCCACTACGGCGGCCAGGCCCATGTGCCGTACCCACAGGACCCGTCCCCCCTCACCGACGAGGAGTGGGCCCGCTACCTCTTCTTCCGCGACAACCCCAGGGGCCCCTTCGCCGAACGCTGGAGCCACGCGGCGGGCTGCCGCCGCTGGTTCAACGCGGTGCGGGACACGTCGACGAACGAGATCCTTACGGTGTACCGGGCGGGGGAGGAGCGTCCGGCAACGGTTGAGCTGCGTGCGGGCTCTCTTGAGCCGCGTCCGGCCACTTTCCAGCCGAGTCCGGCACCACCAGCCCGTCCGGCGCTTGAGGACGAGGCCGTTCAGGCCGAAGCGGGGTCCGGGGCGGCAGCGCCGGTGGGG
>NZ_MUKA01000604.1 GCF_002150735.1 Streptomyces africanus | reverse complement strand
CAGCCGGGGCGTCGGGTGCAGCAGGCCGGCCCGGCGCGGGTCCAGGTTGACGCACCGGGAGCGCTTGGAAGGGTTCGCCCGCTCGGCGCGGTTGGGGTGGTCGCGGCGGAAGTACAGCAGTTCCGGCACCTGGTGGAAGCGCCCGTGCAGGGTGATCTCGGCGACGAACGTGCGGTCCGCGTGGTGGTAGCTGTCCATCGGCTTCACCCGGCGCAGCACGTCGGCCCGGATCACCCCGTAGAAGTCGTCCCCACCGGGCTCGAACAGCAGGCTGCGGAAGCGCTCCGGCGCGTGCGGCGAGTCGGTGGCGAGCGTGTACGCGTAGGGGACCTTCACCTGGCCGTCGGCGTCGATGACCGCCTGGTCGGCGTGCGCGAGGATCACGTCCGGCTGCTCGTCCAGCGCCTCTACGCAGCGCCGCAGCAGATCGCGGGCGTAAAGGTCGTCGTGCGAGGCCCACTTGAACAGTTCGCCGCGGCACTCGGCGAACACCCGGTTGTGGTTCGGCGTGGCGCCGATGTTCCGGGGCAGCCGGAGGTAGCGGATGCGGGAGTCCTGCACGGCGTACTTGCGGCAGATGTCCTCGGTCCCGTCGGTCGAGGCGTTGTCGGAGACGACCAGCTCGAAGTCCTCGTAGGTCTGGCCGAGCAGGGCGTCGAGCGACTCGGCCAGGTACTCCTCGCCGTTGTACACGGGCAGGCCGATGCTCAGCCTGGGGCGGTCGGTCATGAGGTCCTCACTTCGGGAACGGAGTTGTGGTGGCGCTCGCGCAGGGCGGACCGCAACTGCAGCCACCACACGGCCGAGCCGCTGACGGTCGCGGCGGCGACGCCCCAGGCCGAGCCGACCGTGCCGGCCACGACCGCCCCGCCGAGCCCGCCGCCGACGTAACCGACGGAGGCGAACAGCTGGCAGCGCAGAGCAGCGCGGCGGCGGCCTGCCCGCCGCCCAGCAGGAGGCAGAACTTCCCGAGCCGCCGCGGGGCCTGCCGCAGCACCCGTGCCGCCTCCGGGACGGTGACCAGCGACAGCCCCATCAGCACGGCGAGGAACGGGCCCATCAGGAGCTCGGCGC
>NZ_MUKA01000603.1 GCF_002150735.1 Streptomyces africanus | reverse complement strand
GGCTCGGTCATCGCGAACGCCGAGCGGATCTCGCCGGCCAGCAGCGGCTCCAGCCACTGCTTGCGCTGCTGCTCGTCGCCGAACTGGGTGAGCACCTCCATGTTGCCCGTGTCCGGGGCCGCGCAGTTCGTCACCGTCGGGGCCAGCTGTGGGGAGCGCCCCATGATCTCGGCGAGCGGCGCGTACTGGAGGTTGGTGAGCCCGGCGCCGTACTCGGAGTCCGGCAGGAAGAGGTTCCACAGGCCCTGCCTGCGCGCCTCGGCCTTCAGCTCCTCGACCACCGCCGGGGCCTCCCACGGCGAGGCGAGCCGGGCCCGCTGCTCGTGTGCGACGGCCTCGGCCGGATAGACGTACTCGTCCATGAAGGCCAGCAGCTTGCCGCGCAGCTCCTCGGTGCGCGCGTCGAACGCGAAGTCCATGACCGTCAGCCTTCCTGAAGGGTGGTGAGACCGTGCTCGATGAAGACGGGGACCAGGCCGCCGATGCGGTCGAAGCCGCGCCCGACCGTCTGGCCCAGGGTGTAGCGGTAGTGGATGCCCTCCAGGATCACGGCGAGCTTGAACCAGGCGAACGCGGTGTACCAGGAGACCGCGGAGACATCGCGCCCCGAGCGCGCGGCATACCGCTCGATCAGTTCGGCCGGGTCCGGGTGCCCCGCCGCCTCGGCCGTCGTGGAGACGGGGGAGTCAGGGGCGTCGAGCGGCAGGCTGTACATCGCCAGCAGGCCCAGGTCGGTCAGCGGGTCGCCCAGGGTGGACATCTCCCAGTCGAGGATCGCCTTGATGCGGTCGTCCTCGCCGATCAGGACGTTGTCCAGCCGGTAGTCGCCGTGCACCACGGCCGGGGCGGGGGAGGAGGGCAGCCGCCGTCCGAGCGTGGCGTGCAGCTCGTCGATCCCGGCCAGCTCGCGGTTGCGTGAGGCGTCCAGCTGCTTGCCCCAGCGCCGCAGCTGCCGGTCCAGGAAGCCCTCGGGCCGGCCGAAGTCGGCGAGTCCCACCTCGGCCGGATCCACCGCGTGCAGCTCCACCAGCGTGTCCACCAGGTTCAGCACCGCGCCCCGGGTGCGCTCCGGGCCGAGCGGGGCGAGCTGGTCGGCCGTGCGGTACGGGGTGCCCTCGACGAACTCCATGACGTAGAAGGGCGCGCCGAGCACCTCCTCGTCCTCGCACAGCAGCACGGGCCGCGGAACCGGCACGGCGGTCGGGTGCAGCGCGCTGATCACCCGGTGCTCGCGCTTCATGTCGTGCGCGGTGGCCAGGACGTGGCCGAGCGGGGGACGCCGTACGACCCATCGGGAGGTGCCGTCGGAGACGGAGTAGGTGAGGTTGGACCGTCCGCCCTCGATCAGCCGGCCGGACAGTGCGCCGCTCACCAGGCCGGGCCGCTCGCGGTCGAGCAGGCCGCGCAGCCGGTCGAGGTCGAGTCCGGGCGGGTGGTCGGGGCTCATGCGTCGCTCCTACGGGCAGGTGAACAGTTACCGACTCATGATGCCGACCGGTCGGTATGTCGTCCAGAGCGGGGCCGAAACGTGATCGGAGCCACGATAGGCCGACGACTCCCCCCACGGGGCGCCGGGGAGGTTTAGGCCGCTTCGTTCAGGCCATCCGGCTTGCGTGCCGCGCGGCGAGCCCGGAAGGTCGGATGCATGAAGGCGATCAGTTACTCACGGTACGGCGGACCCGAGGTCCTGGCGTTCGGAGAGGTCCGCGATCCCAAGGTCGGCCCGGACTCCGTGCTGGTCAAGGTGCGGGCGGCGGCCGTGAACCCCGTCGACTGGAAGGCCCGCGAGGGCTACCTCGACGGACTCCTCGAAGCCGCGTTCCCGGTGGTACCCGGCTGGGACGTCTCGGGCGTCGTCGTACGCCCCGGCGTCGCCGTGTCGGAGTTCGACGTCGGGGACGAGGTCATCGGGTACGTCCGCGAGGACTTCCTCTCCCGTGGCACCTTCGCCGAGTACGTGGCCGCGCCCGNNGTCCGCCCCGACGCCGAGGACCTCCGGCGGCTGTCCGAACTGGCGGAACAGGGCGTGGTGAGCGTGCACGTCTCCGAGACGTTCCCCCTGGAACGAGCGGCGGACGCACACCGCCTGAACGAGGAGGGCCGCACG
>NZ_MUKA01000602.1 GCF_002150735.1 Streptomyces africanus | reverse complement strand
GCCCGACCCGGCGCCCGCGCCCGTGCCCGACATGTCCGGCGCGGGCGCCGGGTCGGGCACCAGGAGCGCGCCGACGCCCTCGGCGGCGGCGATCTGCGCGGAGTTCGCGTGCACGCCGATGCCCTCGGCGACGACGCGCAGGCCTCGGGCGAGGTTCACGGCGCTGGGCCGCTCGTCCGGGTTCTTGCGCAGACAGCGCTCGATGATCGTCCACAGCGGGTCGGGGACCGTGGAGGGGCGCCGCGGCTCGGCGCTCAGGTGCTGGTGCAGCACCTCCAGGGCGGAGCCGCCGGAGAACGGCGGGCGGCCGGTGACCAGCTCGTACAGCAGGATGCCGGCGCCGTAGATGTCGACGGCGGAGGTCTGCGGGCGGCCCTCGGCGGACTCGGGCGCGACGTACGCGGGCGTGCCGACGAACTCCTGGGTGCGGGTCAGGCCCGGGGAGTCGGCCAGGCGGGCGATGCCGAAGTCGGTCAGCAGCGGGTGCATCTGCCCGTCGTACTGCTGGAGCAGCACGTTCGCCGGCTTGAGGTCGCGGTGGACGACGCCGTCGGCGTGGCTGGCGGCGAGCGCGTCGGCGATCTGGGCGGTGAGCAGGGCCGCGGCGACGGGGCTGAAGGGCCCGTTCTCACGCAGGTAACGGTGCAGGTCGGGGCCCTCGACGAGGTCCATGACCAGCGCCAGCAGATCGCCCTCGACGACCAGGTCACGGACCCGGACGATGTTCGGGTGGGTCAGCCGGAGCAGGACGGAGCGCTCCCGGAGGAACCGCATGACGATGTCCGGGTCGCTGGCCAGCTCCTCCTTGAGGACCTTGATCGCGACGGTCTCGCCGGGCTGTCCCGGCACGGCCGCCTCGGCGCCCGCGGTCTCGCGCTGGCGGGCTCGCCAGACGGTGCCCGTGGCGCCGCGTCCGAGCGGCTCCTCGAGCAGGTACTTGCTGCCTACCGGCCGCACGTCATGCGCTCCCTGGTGCTTGCCTTGCCTGCTGGCCTGTCCGACCCACTGTAGTGCCGTGCCGCCGGGGACCGGGGTGTCGTCGTTCTGTGGGTCTTACGGATGCGTTCTCGCACGCGTTCGAAGGAAAGACGCTCACCTCGGTCTCGGGGTTGCCGAGAGTGAGCGTGACCGATCTCAAGTGATCGCCAGTGGGGCATCTCTCAGGCACTTTTGCGGGCAGAGCCGACCAATCAAGATCACTTCTTCCGGAGCGAGGGGCGCGGTGTCAGTGGCAGGTGCGAGGATGCGTGCAGTACTGGCCGACGTGCTGGGGCGGGGTGGGGGGACTCCGCGCCCGGGCAGAAGGGACCGCTGACGGCGATGCAGATCCGGCTGACCGTCGTAGACCCGCAGGGCCTGGCGGCTCCGGCCCCGGACCGCGCCGCGCGCTGCGACGTGCTGGTCACTGCACCCGCCGGGACGGCGCTCGCGGCGGTGGCCTCCGGGCTCGCCCAGGTGGTCCTCGGCGGTGACGGCTCGGGCACCCCGGTGCTGTACGCCGGGGAGCAGCGGCTCGACGCCCAGCGCTGCACGCTCGGCGAGCCCCCGCTGACCGACGGTGCCGTGCTGTCCGTGGGCGCGCCGGGCGAGCCGGAGCCGCATCCCGAGCTGGACGACGCCCCGGCCCAGCTCCAGGTCGTCGCCGGGCCCGACGCGGGCGGCGTCCACCTGCTGCACGGCGGCGAGATCCGCATCGGCCGCTCCGCCGACGCCGAGGTACCGCTCGACGACCCGGACGTCTCCCGGCTGCACTGCGCGGTGACGGTGAGCGCCGACGGCCGCGTCTCGGTCGCCGACCTCGACTCCACGAACGGCACGACGCTGGACGGCATGCGCGTGGGCGACCGGGCGGTCCGTTTCGCCCCCGGGGCGCTGCTCCGGATCGGCGAGTCGGCCCTGCGGCTGGCTCCCGCCGGGGGGCCGGGGGGCCGGGTGGACACCACGCCGGAC
>NZ_MUKA01000092.1 GCF_002150735.1 Streptomyces africanus | reverse complement strand
GGGGCACGGTCGGTGGTCCGGACGGGGCGTTGGGGACGTTCGTCCGCCGATACCTGCACGCGTACGGGCCGGCGACCCCGCAGCACTTCGCGAAGTGGCTGGCGGCGCCGCCCGGCTGGGCCGGCACCGTGTTCCGGGAGCTGGCCGCCGCGGGCGGCATCGAGGAGGTCGACTTCGAGGGCACGCGGGCGTGGGTGGCCGCGGGTGACACCGACTTCCCGGACGGGCCCGCGCGGGGCGTGCGGCTGCTGCCGTACTTCGACGCGTACGTCATCGCCGCGCAGCCCCGCGAGCGGCTGTTCCCCGGTGCGGCCTACGAGCGTGCCCTGGCGGGCGGCCAGGCGGGCAACCATCCCGTGCTGCTGGTCGACGGTGTGGTGGCGGGCGTCTGGCACCAGCGGCGCCAGGGCCGTCGTACGACCGTCACCGTCGAGCCTCTCGCCTCGCTGACGGCACGACAGGAACGGGAGCTGGGTGAGCAGGTGGAGCGGGTGGGCGAGGTGCTGGAGGCGAAGGCCGAGTTGGTGGTCGGAGAGGTGAGGGTGGGTCCGCATGCGTGAGCAGGCTTGTCGTGCTTGTGGTGCGGGCTGGTCAGAGCTGGTGGGTTCCCGGCTTGCGTACGTCGAAGAGGTGACGGGTGCTGTGGGCCACGAAGGGCCCTTCGTCCTGGATCCGCCGATGCAACGCACGCAGCTGCGGCTCGTACGCCTCGACGGTGAAGCCGGGCACCATCCACACCACCTTCCGCAGGAAGTGCACGACAGCGCCGATGTCGTGGAACTCCATGCGGAGCCGCTCCGCTCGCAGACCGACCACGTCGAGCCCCGCGGCCTCGGCGTCGGACCGCTCGCGCTCGGGGTGGCGACCAGCGAGCACCTCGTCCGGCTGGGGCCCGAGGAAGCGCTCGACGAGCTCGAAGACGCTGGCCGGCCCCACGTGCTGGGCGAAGTACGTCCCTCCGGGCTGGAGGACGCGGGCGATCTCGTCCCAGTGCGGACGGACGGGATGCCGGCTCACGACCAGGTCGAAGGCACCGTCGGCGAAGGGCAACGGGGCGTCCTCGGGCGCGGCGACGACCACGACCCCGCGCGGACGGAGCAGGGCGGTCGCCTTGGCCACGTTCGGCGGCCAGCCCTCGGTGGCGACGGCGAGCAGGGGCCGCTCCGGGGCCTGGGCGAGAGCGAAGTCCAGCACTTCCCCGCCGCCGGTCTGGATGTCGAGCACGGCACTCGCCCGCCCCAGCCGCGCGGCCGCCGACATCGCGTACCCCCAGGAGGGCCGGGCCTCGGTGGCCCGCCCCTCGAACCAGGAGAAGTCCCAGCCTTCGGTGGGGACGGAGGCTCCTTCGGCGACGAGGTCGTCGAAGGTGCGGTGCACTGTCACGTCAGGACGAGCAGGACATGCTCGTTGTCGTCGTACCGGACGGTGCCGGCGGGGCGGAAGCCGTGCTTCTCCAGGAGACGCACGGAACCGGTGTTACCGCTGAACGGATCGGCGTGCAGGGGCCGGTTCCGCTCCCGCTCCAGGAAGAGTTCCAGGGCTCTGCTGCCGATGCCGCGTCCCCAGTACGCGCGCCCGAGCCAGTACCCCAGGAAGCGGCGGTCCTTCTCCCACCAGGCGACGATGTTGCCGGCGACGTCGCCGTCCACGGTCACGGTCTGCACGAAGTTGGTGTCGTCCCCGAGGACCCGCTGCTTCCAGTGCGCCATGAAGGCCTCTCGCGGCCGGGGCGTGAACCTCGACCGCAGGGCTGCCTCGGGATCCTGCTCGTAGGCGCAGAACACCTCGAGATCGTCTTCCACGACATCACGCAGCCGCACGTCTTCGGTAGTCATGCCGACGAGTGTGGCACCGGCCACTGACAACGGCGCCGCGCAAGCCGCGTCCAGGGACGCGTGGGCCTACGGGACCAGGGGCCGTACTTCCTCCGCGGCGAACCGTACGAAACCCTCGGGGTCCGGTTCGTCGCCGGTCGGCTGGAGGACCACCGTGTCCGCCCCGGCCTCCGCCAGCCGCTCGACGGCCTTGGCGACGGCTCCGGCGTCCCCGGCGACACCGAGGTCCGGAACGGATGCGAGTCCCTCGTCGGCCAGCTCGGCACGCACCCGTTCGGCGGCGCCGGCCCCGGTGGCGGCGAGCAGATACACGACGACAGGGTGCCGCCCGGCCCCTCGACCGGCCGCCTCCCGCCCCTCCTCGATGAGCTGCCGCGCCTTGCGCACGCCCTCCGGGTTGGTGGAGGCGGTGAGAATCGTCCCGTCGGCGGCCTCTCCGGTCAGCCGCAGCGAACGCGGCCCGGTGGCCCCGGCCAGCACGCCGCCCCCGCCACCCTCGGGCGGCCAGTCGAGGGCGACGTCGTCGAGCCTGACGTACCGCCCGTCGGTGGTCACCCGCTCCCCGCCCAGCAGAGCGCGCAGCGCGACGAGATGCTCCCGCAACAAGGTCACCGGCGACCCGACCCGCGCCCCCACCTGCCCCATCCAGTCCTGCACGCCATGCCCCACACCGACAATGGCCCGCCCCGGAAACATCCGGTGCAGCGAGGCCACCTCCATGGCGGTGACGGCAACGTTCCGCAACGGCACGGGCAGCAGCCCGACCCCGACCCGCACCCGCTCGGTCCAGGCGAGGGCAGCGGCGGCGGTGGAGAGACCGCCCTCTCTGAAACAGTCTTCCCAGAGCCAGAGCTCTTCGAGGCCTGCCTGGTCGGCGAGCTGGGCTACAGAGCGCAGTCGTTCTGGGGCGAGTTGGGGACGAAAGACAGCACCGAGTCCGGTCATGCTGCTCTTCCTACCCGGGCGAGGAGCTGATGGACAACCCGATTCTACTCCGGTCCTTCTTCGGTTGCGCCGGGACCGAAGGGGTCCGCAAAGCTGACAGTTCCCGCAATGGTGCGAAGGATCGCTCGGTACTGGTCGCGCTGGGCAACGGCGGTTGTCCCCAAGAGGAGGAGCGCCAAGCTGGTGCCATCCGGGTGCGGAAGGTAAGCATGACATTGCAGCAGCGGTGCTTGCGGAAGGCCGGACTCAACGGTCGGTGTACGGACGGTCTCACTGAACGAAGCCGGGCCACAGGGGAGTTCGGCATACTCGATGTTCGTGTGGCTTTCGTTGTCGACAACGGACCGAGCCGCAGTAACGGCCCGAGGCGCCCAAGACGTATTCGTCCAGGTTACGGTGAACATGGAGATCAGCGCACTGCCGTC
This sequence comes from Streptomyces africanus, assembly GCF_002150735.1. GTDB lineage: Bacteria > Actinomycetota > Actinomycetes > Streptomycetales > Streptomycetaceae > Streptomyces > Streptomyces africanus. The sequence continues at coordinate 22,224 of NZ_MUKA01000092.1, read as the reverse complement.
TCCGCCCTCCGTGTCATCTCTGTGCAGGCCGAGAGAGCAATGAACAGTGCCTTCCCTACGCATGGGGAGGAACATCCGCTGAACAGCAGCCAGGTTCGCAATGAGGTGCTGTCGGGTTACCTCGTCCGGGGCTGAGAGCAGGAACGGATCCCAAGCTTTTCGAAAGCTTTCCGACGCTGCGGACTCCGGGGGCGCAAGAAGCACATCCAGAGGGATGGGTGTGTATCCAGCGGGAGTTGCGAACCAGATTCCGTCTCCTGGTTCTCTTACGCTTGGATGGATAGCCAGGTTCGGCGTGTGTTTCGTCATGTGACTCGCAGGCTCTGCTAGGCGCTTCGCTGAGACGTGGTTTCCGGATGTTTAGCGCCTGCACGACGGGCTCGTTCGGTATCGGCTGAGTTCGCTTCCCAGGCCTCAGACGCGCTCCGATGATCGAAGACCGGACGCTGGTAAAGCAGGTGCAGTCGCTTGGGCGCCTCCCCTCCGCGAGCGGGCGCTGCGACCACAGCCAGAAAACGCGGATCACCTGCAAACCAGAGAGGTTCAATCTGCGCTCTGCGGTGAGCCTTGGTCCGGGGGCCCTCGAGGCGCTTCATCCACCAGTAAGAGCGCTGGTGCTTGATGAACACCATAGGAATCTTCTCCTCGAACCGTGCCGGATTGCGAAACTCGAACCACATTCCGTCATCGCTGGCACCGGGATACTTGCCGAGGCCACTGGGAACCCCCTTGAGCAGTTGCCACGGATATTCCTGCAAGACGCGGCGCATTCGAAAAGCCCAGGGAAAGTAGGTGAGCTGAACGAAGAAGCGATACAGCGAGTACAGGATGAACGGAAGGAAGACGAAGACGAAAGCCTGAGAGGTGAAGACCACCATCACGTAGAACAACCCCGGATACGCCACAGTCCAACCGATCTGGCCGAGGATATTCATCACCATGTGCTTCGTCCAGGCAGCGCGGGTGGGTTCATGGTCCCAGGCACTGGAATAATTGGAAGGGCTCATGACGGGGATGCTTTCTTGTCCGACGTAAGGAGGTTTGCTCGTACTGTTCCTGCTACTGGAAGATGCGTCGCACCAAGTCTGCGGTCTCGGCGACATCGATTGGCCCAAGGAACGTGCCGTCCACTGAGGTCGCGACATTCCCGGCTGCGTCGCTTTCCAATGAGTCGACGAGACTTGCGGACAAACCGTATGTGGCGGTGGCGAAGCCGGCCCACGGGGCGCTTGCCTCGGCGACCTTGACCGGTGTGGCCAGACGAGGGGCCTTGAGCACCACCCACTCCGTGAACGGATTCTTCAGGTCGGTGAAGGCCTTGGCTGCCTCCATCGTCTTGCCCCCGGCCGCGGTCAGGCGCTCGCCGAGGGTGAGCGCCTCGCCGGCTGCTCCGACTCCGCGCAGCGCGATGGGCACCCCCTTCATCACAGCACCGATTCCCGGCAGGGCACCAAGGCCATCCGCTGTCAGACCGACCATGTTGCTCCAGAAGTCGGCGTCGAACTCGCCCTTGGTGAAGCCATCCTTGATCGATGCCCATACCTCAGGTTTCATAGTGAGCTTGGTGGCGACAGCAGCCGCGCTCAGCACGGCTGCGGCGAGGAGCAAGACGGCTGCCGCAGTTCCACCTGTGGCCACGAAAAGGACAGCGATGCCCACTGCGGCCGCAGCCCAACTGAGAATGTCCGGCAGGTTGTCGGTGATCCAGTCGAGAGCATCTTCGAAGAAGCCCGGCTCATGCGGGGCCAGTTTCTCTGTGGCATCGCTGATCTTGCCCGCCCTGTACCGAGCCTTTTCCTCATGTTCTTCAGCGAGCTTCTTCGCCTGGCCAATGATCTTGTCAAGGTCGGCTTGAGCTTCTTCCACGGCAGTGTTCGCGTGGGTGAGGGACTTCTGGGCGTCCTCGTGACGGGCGCCCTTTTTGTCAAGGTCGGGGTCGTTCTTCGCTTTGCTCGCATGACCCTTGGCGGCGTCCAGAACGTCACGCGCGTCCTTCGCGTCCTTCTCCAGTCGCTTGGCGCGACGCTGGAACTCCTCCAGTTCGCCTTCCCAGCGGTTCAGTTGCCGGGCAGCTTTTCGGATGGAGTGCGCGGCGTTCTTGAGGTTGAGCGGCAACGGACCACCGTCAAGCTCCTCGCGGAAGGCTACCGCCGCGTCACCCTTCCAGTAGCTGCCGTCCAGCAGCTTGGTCACCAAGTCGTGGGAGTCCTCCAGGACTTTGGCGCAGTTCGCGAGCTTGACGTACAGGTCGTGGACAGTGTCTGTGCTTCCTGGAGCCGGGTTGAAGCCCAAGTTCGGATAGTCGGCGTGCGAGACCCCAGGGCGCGACTTGAGGCCTTGAGGCTTGTTCAGATCCGCACGAGCCTTCGGGTCGAGAAACCCATCTGACTGTTCCAGGCCAGGGGTGTAGGTCACTTTGAGCCAGCCCCTTTACCCTTGCCTTCCCCTGCCTTCTTCAGCGCCTCCTCAAGCGCCTTGTCCACCTCGTTGTAGCTGTCCTTACTCTTCCCGATGATCTTGGCGAGGTTCTCCGTCTGCTCGCCGATCTGCTCGGTGCCGTACTTCCAGTCGTCCTGGAAGTGCTGACAAGCGGAGTCCAGATCGTCGGTGCCGAGTCCGCTGACCTCGGCGTCGCTCAATGCCTTGCGCAAACCTTTCAAGGAACTGCTCGATTTCTTCAACAGCTTCATGAAGTGCGCAAGCTCATCGTCATCAACGGCCAGCCGGCCCGCCATACGTTCTCTTCCTCCCCTGCCACCTGCCTATGCACGAGCAAGTGACTCTAGCGGTTCCGCCTGTGAAGCCCGTCGGGCGACCACTCTTCCATGTGGAGTGGTCGCCCGACGGCGCGCCTTCGCGCTCGTCATCGGTTGACGGACTGGACCTCCTGTACGACGACGTCCTGGGTCGCGCCGAAGGAGCCGTCGGGAAGGTTGCCGCCCGCTCCGCCGGTGCCGGTCCATCGGATCTTCCAGGTGACGGTGGCCTGGAGCGGGTAGGTGCCGTCGCCTGAGGAGCGCAGGTATTTCACTCCGCAGGGCGGGGTCCGGTCCGCCTTGCCCTTGGCGTAGGGCTCTCCGATGCGGCCGTTGTCGATGTCGCAGACTCCGGAGGCCGGGTAGGTCACGGCGTCCTTGGTGCCCGGTTCGATCCTGAGCGACACCGGTTCCGCCGTCGCGGTCGCCTGGATGTCGAGCACCGGTACGGAGGCGGTGACGGAGACCGGCTTGAACTCGGCACCGTCCAGCCAGGCCCAGGTCGGCAGGTTGACCTTGGTCGCCTGGGCGGGGGCCAGGGTCACCTTGGTGCTGGGGACGCGGATCTCCGCATAGGCGAGTTCGGCGAGGATCTTCGGGGTGACGGCGTTCTTGATGTTCGCGGGCGGGGGGTCGCCCCGGTCCACCCAGAAGATGGGTTCATCGCAGGAGTCCCAGCCCGGGGGGAAGTCCTTGTTGACGAAGGAGTCCCAGAAGTAGCCCTTGCCAGTCTTGTCCTTGTTGAAGTCCTTGTAGGGGTGCCCCTTGACGTAGCGGTCGCGCTGCTTGGCGTCCCACTCGTAACCCGTCGAACCGGCCTCCCAGGTCGGCTCGAGGTACTTCTGCAGCTGTTCCGGGGTGTACTTCGGTGCGTACCAGCACGGAGGCGGCGTCCAGGACGTGGACGACGTCAGCGCGCCCGCGGAGTTGCCGCTGCCGTTCTTGGAGCGGTCGAAGACGACGCCGCCGACCGTGACCGAGACGGTACCGTCCTTGTTGGCGTTGGCGTCCTGGTTCGATTGACCGTCCGTGCCCCCGAAGCCCTTTTCCGCATAGGCAGGGCTGGTAGCAGCCAGCACGAGAGCCGTAAGACCCACGACGAAAAGCAGGCGATTGGTTCTCATCAAGGCCGGCACTTCGCGCTCCCCCGCTCCGAGATCAGTCGTTCAGTGACCCAGACGCCGTTGTCGTTCTTGCGCAGGGTGCCGGCGTAGACGACGTAACTGTCCTTCGTCACCGGCGTGACGTCGGTTTTTCCGGTCTTCAGGAACTTGTTGAACGCCTTGCTCTGGTCCTCGCAGTAAACGAGTGCGGCGGTTCCGTCGTCCTTGAGGTCAACGCTCTCGTTGTAGTACCGGGTGAGGCCGGTCGTGCGCGCCTTGTGGTCCACGAACTCCTGGATGTACTCCTGGCTTCCGGCGGCGGCCGTGCCCTCCGAGTAGAAGCGATAGGCCTTGTCCAGTGGGTCCTGCTTGGCGATCGCCATGTCCACTGCCTTGATGCGCTGCTCGGCGTCGTTGAGCACGGCGTCCTTCTGCGGGTCGCCGGTCTTCTTCCATTCGAACTTGTACGTGACATCCGACGGCAGCTCGATCTTCGGTCGGCCCCCGGAGGTCGGGGCAGACGTGCTCGGGGAGGCCGACTTCTCGGCCCCCGTGTCCGCTCCCGCGATCTTGTCGTTGTCCTTGTTCTTGGAGCTGTCATCGCTCCCGCACGCGGACAGCGTCAGGGCCGCAGCGGCGGTCAGCGTGAGCGCTGCGAGGAGGGTGGGGCGGCGGTTCACGGTCGGCTCCCGGTAAGAGGCGAGGCTTCTCTTGAGCGAACCAAAGCTATACAGCGGCGTGGAGCCGCACCAGGGTGAAGGTTGTCAACTGGCGAGGTGTATGGGGAGGAATCGGCGATTCGTCGAGCAGTTTCAGCCGTAACGGTTGCATAACGCGCCAATCCGTCTGTCAGGGGTGATGACCGTGGCCGTCGTTTCAGTCACGAACCAGCAAAGGGCATGGGTCCGTGGGCCCATGTGGGGCCCAGGCCTCTGCGGATACGTTCGGGTTCGTACAGCCCGTTGTAGGTGACAGGTGACGCGGTCGGAGGTGGCCCGTATGGGGCGGCGCTGGGGGGACGGACGCGGGGAGTTGGTCGTGCACGGGGGTGGTGAAGGACCGTCTGTCACTGTTCCTTTGGAGCTCGCCACCTCCTATCGCGCCCGGACGAAGGGGCTGTTGGGGCGGGACTCCGTCGACGGGGCGATCCTGCTCTCCCCCGCCAACAGCGTGCACACCTTCCGGATGCGGATGCCGATCGATGTCGCGTATCTCGACCGTGGCCTTCGTGTCATCGCCGTGCGGACCATGCGGCCGGGGCGGTTGGGGATGCCACGGCTGCGTGCCCGGCATGTGGTGGAGGCGAACGCTGGGGTGATGAGGAAGTGGGGGATGCGAGAGGGCGCGTGGGTGGAGGTCGTCGTGCACGGGAGGTAGAGGCCCCGTCAAAGCACCGGGCAGCGACCGGCCGCGCCGGCAGAACGAGTTGTCGGTCCTCTCCCTCACCCCTGCTCACCAAGGCGTCCGGAGAGGAACCCGGTTCCACCACCAGGAGGCCGCCTTACCGTTGTCTCGCGTGGGTTTGGGGTCGGTGTGGTCGCTGAAAGTCTGGTCCAGTCGGCTGAGCGCGTTCCGCAAAGCGTCCGCGTGAGCCTCGTCCACCTCCGGGATGAGTAGCTCCAGCGCGTCGCGGGCTTCCAAATCGCGGTGGAACAGGTCCTCTCGGTACCGGCCCGAAGGGGACCAGTCGGACTGGAGTCGGCGGGTCAGTCGTTCCCATACGCGCAAGGCGTGGTGCACACGGCCTTCGACGCTCGCCGCCGGGCCTGTGGGGAGTGTCGCGAGGACGGCGTCGGAGGCTGGGGTGGAGATGGGCTGTCGGTCAAGGATTTCCGGGAGGATCTCCACCTGTGCTCGGGGCAGATCCGGGATCTCCTCCTCCACGGCGTCCACGCGGTATGCCGTGTCCTCACCGGTGTTGACCGCTTCCAGACGGCACCTGACGGAGCGTCCGTCCGGCACAGCGACCCAGTAGGCGCTCGGGAGGTCGAGTTCCGACGGGTGGAGGACGAAACTTCTCAGCCTGGCCGCCAGACCGTGTGCCAGCCGCTCCTCCGTGAGGGTGCCGGCGGTGGTGTCCTCCACGGTGATGTCCAGTTCCATTGCCAGGTCACCAGGGGGAAGCAGGCGGAAGGTGCAGAGCACGGGAGCGTCCCAGCGCCTGCCCTCCTGGTCTCCGTCCGCGTTGGCCACGTCGACATCCCGGTCGGGCAGCGCCAGCATGTCCGCGAGGGCTCCCCGCAGCCTCTCCGGGGCCGGCTCCGCGACGGTGAAGAGGTTCCCGATCACTGGGCGTGCTCCGATCACTTGTGCGTCCCGGGCGGCCATGCTTCGCCCCTTCGGTCTACGACACGACCTGAGATATGAGATTAGGAAGGGACCTCCTCGGCGGGATGGGCCCGAGGCCCCAAAACGGGTCCCTTGGGCAGTCCCTGGCCCTCAGACACGTCTGCGCCACGCAAGCGAGAACGCGGCAGGGTGGCATCCCTGGGCCGCTTTTGTGCTGTCAGTCAGTTGGTGCCTTCGCTCCACTGGTCGATGAGCATGCTCTGTGCCGCTTCCGCGTTCTCCCAGCTCGCCGGACCGTCCGGCTTCACCGACAGGCGCTCCAGTGCCGCCCTCGCGTCTGGGCTGCCTATCGCGCCGAGTAGTTCGATGGCCGAGTCGGCACCGATGCCCTCGGTCACGCAACGCTCCGCCAGGTCCACCGCCCAGTCGGTGAAGCGGCCCAGGCCAGGATCGAGAGCCAGCCAGCGGAAGACCGAGTCGGCGATGTCGTCCCGCAGTGACGGGATCATGGCCAGCATCGCCGCTTCGACGTGCCGTACGACGTGCCGTTGCAGCGGATAGAGCTGCGGCCGGCCTCGCCACGCGCGGACCAACTCGTCCACACCCGACCATGTCACGTCGCTCGTACGGGGCATGCTCTTCCCGACGGCCTGGTGGAACTCCTCCCATACGTGCAGCAACAGTCCGGGCGACGGCGGCTGGGGTACGTGCGGAGCCAGTTCCGGGTCGTCCAGGAGTACGGTCACCACCCGCCGGGCTTGGGCCAGCCGCTCGTCGGTGCGGGGCAGTTCCGCGATCCGGCTCCAGTCGCACTCGTCCCAGGGCTGTGGCAGGGACCGCAGCGCGTGGGGCAGGACGTAGTCACCCTCCGGGTCGCGCCACCGCGTCACCTGCGGGTCCCACATCTCCTCTGCATTCGGTTCCGTGTCGGAGTCGCTCACTGCTGCCGTCCCACCACCGTCTCGCCTCCCTCGTCCGCTCCGCTTCAGCTCCAGTTGGGCGTGCCGGGCGCGGACACGTCCACCTGTTCCCGTTTCTGCCGGATCGACCGCTCCTGGTCATCGGTCCGAACTCCGCGGCGCGCCCAGCAGCTCGATGGCTGATCGGCGCCGATCTCCTCGATCACGCAACGTTCGGCAGACCCCACCGTCCGGTCGGCGAAGTGGCCGGGGCTGGGGTCAATAGCCAGTCAATAGCGCACTCAGCGGTCGCATTGGATAGAGTCGCTTTTATGAGTACCGACTTGTATGGATGGCTGGAATGTAGGCCCCAGCCTGGGCGCTATGGCACTGAACACGTGCTGTGGGAGCCCTTCTCCGAACTCCGGCACCTTCATTGGGCCCGTGATTACATGTCGTGGTCAGCACTCTTTGACGTCCGGAGTGTGGAGCCTGTCAGAGCTCTCTTCCCTGACCGCGGAGTCCCTGTAGATATGTCGGACACGGTACGAAGGGATGCGGACGATTTCGAGGGCCACAGTCATTCGTGGTTCTCGTGGCGTGAACTGTCGGCTGTCGACTGGAATGCCCCCTGTACCGACGGCCCGTCTCGGTACTGGGTCCGCCGCTGGTCCCGTACCCATGAAGGATCCCTCCTGCCCGAGGGATTGGCCGCCCTCCCGGATGAGCTGTACGACTCGGCCGCTGCCAAGTTCGGAGAAGGAAACATCGCTCCCTCCCGGTGGCCCGCCGACGGAGAGCTCCTGCTGGGCAACGAGGTGTACCGACCCGTCGTCCCTGCCTATCGCGACCTGGTGCCGACCGACGGACCATGGCAACCTGTGTGGAATGTGATGGGCACGCTCTCCGAACTCCATGGTGAGGACAACGTCCGCCTCGTCGTCTGGTTCGGCGGCTGAACGGAAACCTGGGCGCCGGTCGTGCGTCACGGGGTGACGGTTTCCGAGCCGTCACCCTCCTTCTCGCCTTCACCCCGGCCTACTGTCATTCCAGACCTAGGTACTCCAACGCCCCCTTGGGGTTGTCGTTCAACCGCTTCCAGTCGATTTCCTCACCTCGACTGTACTTCGCCTCCAACGCCCGCTGCATGTCACCCAGCTGCTTGGCCGTGAAGTTCGCATCACCGATACGAGCGTCAACTCCCTTCTCGTTCATGAGCTGCGCAGGAGAGACCTTCTGCCCCTTGATGGGCCGGAAAACCTCAGTCCATTTATCAGGCTTGTCGATCTCAACTCGAGTCGTTCTGCTCGGATTCGCCTTCTTCCACTCGGAGAGTGTGTTGACCTTCCCGACGAATTCCGGCTGACGCGTCGGGTTCACCGTGTTCTTCACTTCGACCAGGTGGACCCTGCCGTCCCGCCCCTTGTACAGGACATCGGCGTCCGGCACGTTCGACACATCCACGGTTTCTCCGGGCGCGACCTCGACCTGACGCCGGTTGTGTTCCGAGCCGACGGCGGTGTGCACGGTGCTGTCGGGTGCCGCGTCCTCCGAGGCGCGCCGCACGCCGCGCACCTCAGCAAGCATCTCCTCGAGCCTGCTGGCGGTACGCGCGTTGGTCACTTCGGAGCCGAGCTTGCTCGCGCCCGCCCGGTCGACGTTTTTGCGTCGTGCGAGATCAGTGAGCTCGTCGAGCGCAGCCGCCGCCTGGTCCTTGCCGATCGCCTTCTTGCCAGGGTTCTGTTTGGCGTTCCTGACGAAGTCGTCAATGTTGCGCTCGTCAATACTGAGCCGACCCTGCTTGATGGCGGCCTTCGCCGCCTCGGCCTGGACCTCCAGCGCCTGCTGCTGTGCCTCGTCCGCGTTCTCCCGGGCATCCTGCGCCTGCTGCTTGGCCTCCTCGTCGCAGCCGTCCTCGGCGAGGATGACGTACGGAGAGTCGGAAGGGCCAGCGGCGAGGACCGTGGTGCCTGCGCCGGCGGAGCCGGTGAGGTGGCCAGTGGCGGTCCCGGGTGGGTTGCCGCCGTACGGGATCCGGCGGGTCGGCGCCGCGATGGTGCAGCCGGATTCGCGGGCCTTCTTCTCGGCCTCGTCCGCCGCCTCGTCGGCCTCCTTCGCGGCCTTCTCGGCGCCCTTGACGTCTCCTGCCTTGGCCGCCTTCCTGGCGTCCTCCGCCGCGTCGACCGCCTTCTCGGTGAGCTTGCCCAGGTCGCCGAGCTTCCCGAGTTTGCCCAGCTTGCCGAGCTTTCCGCCGAGCTTCGCCTCGCCGTAGCCGGGGATGAAGAGGGAGCCGACGTTCCAGACGACCGTCGTGACGGCCCGGGTCTTGTTGCCCTTGTCCCACTGGTCGCGGACGTCCTCCCCGATGAACGTGTCGTCGAGGATCTTTCCGCCCGAGTTCAGGGTCGCGCCGCCCCAGTCGGTGAGGGCGTCGAGGTAGTCGCCCTTCGCCCATTTGTCGCCGGCGTCCTTGGCGTCCTGCGACCACTGGTCGGCGATGACGCCGCCGTAGTCCTTCAGGCCGTCCAGGGTGTCGAGCGGGTTGGTGACCGTGTCCCAGATGCCCTTGAGTTCACCGCCGATGCCGTCGACGACGAGTCCCTCGCCGACCTGCTTCGCCTGGTCGCCCGCGCAACCGAAGAAGGCGCCTACGCCGGAGAAGCAGCCCTCGTCGTCGTCCTTTTCACTGCCCTTTTCGTCGTTCTTTTCGTCGCCCTTTCCCTCTTCCTCGTTCGCCGTCTCGACGTTGCCGGCTTCTTGGGTCTTTTCCTCTGCGGTTGTCGTGCGGCGCCCCGTTTCGTCGGGCTGGGCTCCTTCTCCGGTCCTGGCCTCCGTGCCGTCAGCGGGTGCTGCGGCCGGGGCCGCGCAGGCCGTTCCCGTGACCTTGCAGACCGCCGACTGGAGGCCGCCGTAGATCTGAGTGCCCAGGCCGCTGACGACCAGGGCCGTGATGATCGCGGCCACGACCGCGACGAGTCCCGCGTACTCCACCGCCGTCTGGCCCTCGTCCCGGCGCCAGCGGATCATCCGGGGCAGGGAGAAGGGGCGGCGTTCGGCCCGGGCGCCGTCGGGGAGGCGGTACCAGGTGCGGGTGTCCTCGCGGGTCAGGAAGTAGAGGACGACGGCGGGGACGAAGAGCTGCGTGAAGCCGCGCGGTGATCCGTCGGTGATGTTGGCGAGCGCGCCGGCGATCAGCCATGCCTGTACGGCGATCAGGCCGCCCCAGATCCTCGCCCCGCCCAGCCATGTACGCCGGGCCAGCCACCAACCGAGGACGCCGGGGGCGGCCCCGTACGCGGTCAGGGCGAGTACGCGGCCGTCGACCGCGTCGTACGAAGCCGCCGTGAGCAGCAGGCCGAGGCCGCCGACGACCGTGACCGCGAAGAGGGCGTGGACGAGGACGAGCGCCGTGGCGAGGGAGGCGGGCATGCTCTGACGCCCGCCCTGTGCTGACGGCCACGCCCCGCCGGGCTCCGGAGCTGCCCCTGTCGAGGCCATGCCTCGCCCCCCTCGCGCCTTCGGTCTACGACACGGCCTGAGATTAGGGAGAGACCTCCGGGGCGGGATGGGCCCGTGGCCCCAAACGGGGGCCCAAAAGGCAGTTCCTAGCGCTCAAGAGCGTATGCGTCGGGCAGGTAGGCGCGGACGCCCTGGTGTGGCAGGGACGCCCACATGCGCGTACCGGAGGAGGTAGTCACCCTCCGGATCGCGCCACCGCGCCACCTGCGGGTCCCACGTCTCCTCGGTCTTCGGTTCCGAATCCGCGCCGGCTCAGGAAGCGGAAGCGGCGGGGCGTCGACTCGTCGGAGGTCGGCGCGGCGATCACGCCGATGGAGCGAGGGTCTCCCGCGAGCCAGACCACGGCGATCTGGGCCTTCAGTTCAGGCTTCGCGCGAGGGGCCATCCGGCGGTTCCACCAGCCCACTCCCCAGTGCCGGGGAAACACCATCGGCAGTAGCTCCTCCGGGCGGGCCGGGTTCGAGAACTCGAACCACCCGTTCTGCCTTCCGACGACGTCGGGCCGGTCGGCAAGCCCGTGCGGGGCGTCGATGTACAGACGCCACGGGTGTTCCCGCAGGACGCGTCTCATCCGGAGGACGGCAGGAAGGACGAAGAGCTGGAGGAACGCGCGGTAGAAGCTGTACAGCAAGAATGGCACGCAGACGATCGTGTACCCGGGAGAGAGGAACACCACCAGGATCGCCAGCAGGGCGACCCACAGAGCGGCCCAGCCGAGGAGAGCGAGCGCATTCGCAGCCAGCTGCTTCGACCAGGCGCGCCGGGTCGGCGGGTGCTCCCAAGCAACGGAAGCGTCCGTGGGGTTCATATGGGCTCTCTTGTCCTCCGGTCAGAACACGTACTGGGCGAGATCGATCAGGGCGCCGCTATCCAGGATGCTCGTGATTACATGTCGTGGTCAGCACTCATTGACGTCCGGAGTGTGGAGCCTGTCAGAGCTCTCTTCCCTGACCGCGGAGCCCCTGTAGATATGTCGGACACGGTACGAAGGGATGCGGACGATTTCGAGGGCCACAGTCATTCGCGGTTCTCGTGGCGTGAACTGTCGGCTGTCGACTGGAATGCCCCCTGTACCGACGGCCCGTCTCGGTACTGGGTCCGCCGCTGGTCCCGTACCCATGAAAGATCCCTCCTGCCCAAGGGATTGGCCGCACTCCCGGATGAGCTCTACGACTCGGCCGCCGTACCGACCTGTCGTCCCTGCCTATCGCGACCTGGTGCCGACCGACGGACCATGGCAACCTGTGTGGAATGTGATGGGCACGCTCTCCGAACTCCATGGTGAGGACAACGTCCGCCTCGTCGTCTGGTTCGGCGGCTGAACGGAAACCTGGCGGCACCAATCGTGCGCCACGGGGTGACGGCTATTCATTTATCAGGCTTGTCGATCTCAACTCGAGCTGCTCTGCTCGGATTCGCCTTCTTCCACTCGGAGAGTGTGTTGATCTCCCCGACGAATTCCGGCTGACACGTCGGGTTCACTGTGTTCTTCACTTCGCCGTGATGCCCTCCGGGCGCTCGTCCGGGACATCAAGACGGGCCAGGCCGACCACCTGCTGTAGGCCCTCACTGCGAGCCGGCCTCCGCTGCCTCGGAGAGCAGGCGCGTCGCATCGGCCACTGCGATATTCCGGTCGATGAAGCGCATGGCGAGGTCGAGGGCCCAGGGGACGAAGCAGCCCTCACGCCACAGCCATTCGAGCATTCCCCGTGCCAGGTTCGCGGCGATGCGCGCAGCCCACCGCTCGGCGAACGCCTCGGGGTTCGCGTCCTCCAGGTCGATGCCCAGTCGCTCGCACTCATGCCAGGCCCAGATCAGGCGCTCCCGTGTGACCAACCGCGCGTCGGGCATCAGGGGGACGAGGACCATCTGGACTTCCAGCCACGCCGGCCGGTCCTCCGCATCCTCGATCCACTTTCCCTCCCAATGGGGGGGCTCCTCGGATGCAAGCCGTTGGTCAGGTAGCAGTGCTTCGAGAATGGCCCGGGCCTGGGCGAAGCGTTCCGACGTCGGTTCGTCCTCGAGCTCCCAGCCGCCTCCCCAGCCGCATGTCAGATCGCGTACCACCTGGGGAAGGAGCAACTCCTCGCCCTCAGTGGGACGAGCCGCCCGTGCCTCGTATTCCGGTCTCCGCAGCTTCGCGAGCCACTCGCGGGCCTCCTGAAGGTCGCCTTCGTACACCGACTCGTCTTTCACGAGGCGCGCCAGCGCCTGCTCACCGTGCGGGCGGCCGAGATCGCGGAGCAGCCAGATGTTGTCGTAACCAGCCAGACCGGCGTGTACGCACACCTCCGCAAGCGCAGCGGCCCGGGAGGCGTCCAGGGGCCCACCCCGCCGTACGGCTTCCCGCAGGGAATGCACTAACCCATGAATCTTGAATGACGCCTCCCCGCGCTCCCGCCGGGCCGCGAAGTGCTGACGCTGCTCGTCGGTGAGCGGCAGGCCGGGCTCCTCCTGGGCCCGGTCCCAGAGGTCCTCCAGTTCCTCCGGCCAGCCGCTCGTTCTCGGCGGAGCAGCGGCGATCGCCGCCTCCAACTCTCCTAGGAGCGCAGTTGTGCGGTCCTCGGGAACCTCCGCGTGCTCCTCGTCGTACGTCATGAGACCCCCAGGTACCCCATCGCGGTCTTCGGATCCTTCATCTTGCCGGAGCGTAGAGCGTCGTACTTCTCCGCCTCGCTCTTGGCATTCCAGGCGTCGTTCAACGCCTTGAGCTGCGCGGGAGTCACCTCCTGGCCGGCGATGCGGGCGCCGACTTCATTTTGGGCCATCCTGGAGGCCGGGGTTCCTGGAGGAGCCTCGCCTCGCTTCGGCGGCTTGAACCCGTCGAAGATCTTCTGCCATCCCTTGGTGGAGGCGATCTCGTAGCGGGCGACGCGGCCCGGCTCCGCTCTCTGCCACGCGCCCAGCCTGTCCACCTGTGTGGCTATGGAGCCCTTGGTCGTCGCGTTCCCCGTGTTCTTGACCTCCACGACGTGCACCTTGCCGTCCTTGCCGCGGTAGGCCACATCGGCGTCCGGGATGCCCGTGACGTCGATCTCGCCGCCCAAGCCGTCTGGTCGTACCGGCGACTCGCGCTTCTTCCTGCGCTCGTCGCTGTCCCCGATGTCCGAGTAAACCGTGCTGCCATCCGCCGCCTCGTCCTGCGCCACACGCTTCGTAACGTTCGCCTCGGCGAGGTTCTCGGCGAGCTGGTCCTTGGTCTTGGAGTTCAGCACCTTGGCGGCGAGCTTCTCCCTGCTGGTGTTGTGGATGTTCTTCTGGTTCACCAGCTCCGAGACGTCGGCGATGGCGTCGGCCGCCTCCTTCTTGCTGATGTCCTTGGAGTTCGGATCGACGTCGTCCTTGGCCCGCCTGAGCAGGTTCTCGAGCTGGGCCTCCTGCAGGTTGACCTTCTCGTCCCCCGGGAGCCGCTTGGACGCCTTGATCTGCTCCCGCAGCAGATCGGCCCGCGCGTCCAGCGCCTCCTGCTGGGCCTGGCGCGCGTCGTCGGCGTCGTCGCCCGTGCACTCCTTGCCGCCTCCCTCGGCGACAACGATCCGATCGCCCTGTGCAGCCGCCAGGACACCGGTGCCGTTGCCCGGGGCTCCGCGCAGGCTGCTCCCACCGCCGTACGGGACGCGCCCGATCGCGATCGTGCAGCTGCCGTTCTTCTCGGCCTTCTTCTTCGCCTCGTCGGCGTGCTTCTGCGCCTCGTCCGCGGCCTTCTTGGCGCCGTCGAAGTCGCCCGCCTTTGCCGCCTTGCGGGCCTTCTCGGCCGCGTCGGCCGCCTTGTCGAGGGATTCACCGACCTCGGCCAGCTTCTTGAACTTGGTGAACTTCGTGATGGTCTTCGGGCTGAAGATGCCGATGACGTTGACAACGGTGTTGCCGATGGAGGCGCCGTAGTTGCCCTGCTCCCAGTTCTCCTTGTCGACGAACGTGTCGACCGCCAGGTCGGACACGAAGTCCTCGGGCGAGTTGACCCAGCCCCGTACGGAGGAGACGTAGTTCCCCTTGTCCCACTCCTTGCCCAGCTCGTCGGTCTTGTCGCCCCACCAGTTCGTGGTGTAGCCCTTCAGGCCGTTCCAGGTGTCCTCGACCGAGCCGACCGGGTCGCTGACGAAGTCCATCGTGCTGGCCAGGAAGCTCTTGGTCGGCGCCACGAAGAAGCCCCGGACATGGTCCATGAACGTCCTGTCGTGGCGTTCCTGGTCATGTACGTCGTCCCAGAGCGACCTCTCGTCGAACGGCCCCGGAGCGAGGGGGACTGTGTCGTCCGCCCCCGCGCCCTCATAGGTGATGATCCGAGTCGACCACGCCGGACCACCGCCGCTGTTGTTCCCGCCCGTGCCTCCCTGGCCGCCCGAACCGCCCTCGGTGCCCGAGTCGCCTTGGGCGCCCGCCTCGCCGTTCGCGTCCGCACCACCGTCTGCCCCGGCGCCATCGTCCCGCTTCGCGCCGCCGTCCGGGTCGGCGCCGTTGCCGCCGTCGACGCCCGAACTGTCATGCTGGGACCCGTCGTTGTCCCCGGCCGCACCCGTCTCCGTTCCATCGCCCTGCGGAGCTGGGCAGGCCGTGCCCGTCACCGAGCAGACCGCCGACTGGATGCCGTCGGCGATACGCCCGCCGAGGCCGCCCACCGACAGCGCGATGATGATCGCCGCGACCACCGCGATGAGCCCCGCGTACTCCACCGCGGTCTGGCCCTCGTCCCGCCGCCAGCGGATCATCCTCGCCAGGCTGAACGCTCGCCGCTCTTCCCTGTCCTGGGGAGCCATCTCGAACCACTCACGCGACCGGGCCCGGCGCAACAGCACGATGACCGCCACCGGCATCGCCGCCTGCGTGATGCCCCGCAGATCACCGTGCATCAGCGTGCCGAACGACAGCCACACGATCCACGCCTGTACGGCGATCAGTGCGCGGCTCGTCCACACCCCGCCCCGCCACAGGCGCCGGGCCAGGTAGACCCCGGCCACGCTGGGCAGCGAGTCGTACACCAGGATCCCGAAGATCTCCCCGGAGTAGTACGTCACCACCGACAGCACGGTGACCACGTACAGTACCGTCAGCGCGAACTGCACCCACAGCAGTACCTGCGCCCAGCCCAGCTCCCGCGGCAGCGGCGAACGCCGCTCCCAGGAAGGGGTGTTCTGCGCACCCCATGTCCCGCTCGGGGGTATCGGGTTACCGGCAGGGGACATGCGTGACCTCAGCTCGTCAAGCAGCGATTCAGGTGGACACCGGGCTGGCCGAGGCTAAAGAAAATCGATCACATAAGCATGGGCCCGTGGCCCCAAATGCTGGGCCCACAGTGGAGAGTCAGATGTAGGGGCGTCCCAGGTCCGTCAGCCAGGTGCCGGGGGTCCGGACCGTCCTGACGCTGATCAGGGAGCTGCGGTCGATCGCCAGCGCTTCGCATGCGGGAGGTTCCCTGTCCGTGCCAAAGCGCGGCGCGGTGTGGCACAGTTCGATCGCCTCATCGACGTCGTCGGTCACCTCGGCGAGTTCGTGGGCGGCCCTGCCCGACGTACTGCCCTCCCGTTTGTCGACTCAGCGGTCCGACACGAGTTGGAGGACGGCCGTACCGTCCTCCCCGGTCGCCGCCTGGATCACCACCGCGTCCGGCTGGGGACTCGGCCGCCCGGCTCCTCCGAGGCCGCCGCACGAGTTTCCGCTGCCGTTGCTGCGCAGGACGGTGATGCAGCCTTGCCCGGGGCCGCTCGCGCTGCCCTTGGACTGGCCGTTGCCCGACTTCACCGTGTACGCGACGGCGTTGGGGCCGACCTCGGTGACGGACAGGGTGGCCTGACCGCGTGGGCCCTTGAAGGGGATTTTCACCGGCTCGGATACCGCGATCTCGCAGTTGCCGTCCGCGCAGGCTGTGATGTCACGGCCGTCCGCGGCCGACACCGAGGGCTTGGGCTTTGGCCGGCTCGGGGAGTCGGTTTTTGACGGCCGCTCACCGGGTGGGGACGACGCCTTCGCGGGCTCGTCCGAGTCGCTGCCGCAGCCGGCCGCCGCCGTCAGGGCGATCAGTGCGGCGAGTACGACTCCGGTTCTGCTCAGTCCGCGTGGTTTCCTCGCGGCCATGGTGCTCCCCCGTGTGCTGTGCTCCGGCGTGCGTGCCTCGGTTCCGGTGTTCGGCAGGCAGTATTCCCTCATGTCGCTGTCGTCACTCGCCGACGCCCGCGGCCACCTCGTCGAGGATGTGTTGATAGTCGTCCCGGGACGGGACGGAGACGTCTTCCTCATGTCCGCCGCCCTTCCCGTCGAGCTCCATGACACCCCCGCAGAAGAGGTGGTCGTCGGCGTCCAGCGTCCGTTCGGTCACCCCGCGGCCCGTACGGGCTTCGTACACGTCGACGCGGTAGCGGGCCCGGTAGTAGCTCACGCTCACCCCGTGCGAGAACGCGCAGGTCATGTCGTACGTACGCCGCTCCAGGCGGCTGCACGCCACCAGTTGGACGTCGTCGGGGTCCGGGGTGTCCGAGCCGGTGCCCGTGGACGTGACGACCGGCTCGGAGTCGTGTTCCTCGGCGAAGAGGACCGCCGGGTGCGGGGCGCGCGCCTCGTAGGGGGCTGATTCGGGGTACGCGGCGTCGGAGCCCGCCGTGGCCTGCGCGCACAGGCTTGCGAGGTCCCGCAGGTAGTACGGCCGACGGGCCATGACGATATCGGCGAGGGGGGACAGCGTGAGGGCCCACGCGACGACGGAGGCTACGGCCACGATGCCCGCGCCGGCGAGGATCCGCCTGTGCGGCGGCTTCGGTACCGGGTGCTTTCCCTCTACGGCCTCGGCCAGGGCGTCTCGGTCGGTCGCCATCCGGAACGTCACGTACCGCTGTTTGCCGCCGTCGCGCCAGGACACGCGCAGTGAGCCGTGGCGGATTCCGGGGCCGTGCGCAGGGGTGAGCCCTTCGATGGTGTGCCAGGCGATGGCGATCGTGTCCGTCCCCGCCGTGCCGACCAGCAGGCCACCGTCGCATACCGCGAACCACCGTCTGCCGTCCCGGGCCAGCAGCCAGTAAGCCAGGCCGCCCCAGGAGAGCGCCAGCCACAGCAGCACCGCGACGGGTCTGGCGCCCGGGTCCCTACCCAGTTCGGACAGGGCCTTGGCGAGGAGCAGCACCATCGCCCAGTCGACGCCGAGCTTGGCGAGGAGCAGTACAGGCACGGGCCGGCGCTCGTGGTGGACGCGGTGTACCTCGCCGAGGCCGGCGCGGGTGGCCAGCCGCGGCAGCGAGCGTCGCAGCTCCCACTCCCCCATCGGGTCCCCCGCTCTCGTCCGCTCAGCTCTCCGTGCGCGGGAAGGAGACCTCCACCCGGCGGTTCTTCTTGCGGCCTGATTCCGTGGCGTTGTCGGCGATCGGGTACTGCTCGCCGTACCCGCGTACCTCGTACGTGACGTTGGAGTCGCTCAGTTCCTGGTCCAGGACGTTCTGTACGGCGTCGGCGCGTTTCCGGGACAGGACGTCGCCGTGGGCGGAGGAACCGAGGTTGTCCGTGAAGCCGAAGACGCGGATCTTCCTCGCGTTCTGGGTCTTGATCTCCTCGGCGATCGTGGCGATACGGGCCTTCGCCTCGGCGCCGAGTTTCGCGCTGTCCTTGCCGAAGAGGACCTCGGCCTGGAGGGCGAACTTGACGTCGGCGTTGGTGTCTTCCCGGCGTTCGTCGCCGCTTTGGTCTTCTACGACCTGTTTGATGTCCAGGACCTTGGGCTCGGCAAGGGTGGCGCCGTCCGGGATTTTCAGGTCCGGGTCGTTCGGATCGATTTCGACGGGGGCGGTGGCCGTCGCCTCAGTGCCCGGTGGCACGCTGGGGCCGTCTTCGGCATGGGCCGACACCGCGCCGAAGAGGTTCGCGGCGACCATGATGGTGGCTGCCGAGAGGGTAAGGGCGAGGCGCGGCGTCGCCGCCCTGGATGGAGTGTGGATGGCGGTCATGGCGGGCCTCACCCGGAGATCGTGAAGGTGGCGGTGGGGAAGCCCGGAAGCTGTAGGCCGACTTCGGTCGTACTGGTCGGCGGGGCGGGGAACTGCATGAATACCGGGACGGATTCGCCGGCCTTGAGGGTGGGCAATCCCGTCGTGGTGAGGGGGCGGCCGTCTGTGTCGCGAAGGACGTAGTAGCGCTTCTTGCCCTTGGAGTCCACCAGTGTGGCGCCGCCCAGTGAGCTGCCGTTCTTGATGATCTCGGTCTCGTTGCCGCTCAGATTCGACGGGACGACCACCGTCTCAGAGCCGTCGTTCTTCAGGTTGCCGTTCACCGTGACGAATCCGCCGGAGTCCCGAGTGGCGGAAGTGACTTGGAGGAAGAGGCCCTGCGGGCCCTTCATCTCGGCCAGCGGTTCCCCGGACGTTCCTTCCTGAGTACTCGGTTTGGATCCATCGTCCTTGGAGGCGGACGCCGACTTCTCGGGCTTCTTGTCGTCACTTTCACCGCCGCCGCAGCCGGCCACACCGAGGACCAGACCAGTCGCAACGGTCAGTGCGACCATCCCCCTGCGGGCCTTCGCAGTGAACCGAATACTCATCTCTCTGCTTCCTTCATCACTCGTCGTTCGCTTGTGGGTCCGCCAGGTGGACGTCGAAGAGGTCCTCGGGTTCGGGCAGAACATCGAGATCGTCCGGATCCAGCTCCCAGTCCTCCCCGTCCTCGCACGAGAGCTGCGGAAGTACGTCGGGCCCGGCGTCCTCGGCAGGGGGGTCGACCTCGCAGAGCGACTCGATCACGGCCGTGGCGGTCGCATCCGACTTTTGCTCCGCCGTACCAGGGACGACAGACTCACCGACGGATTTGTTGGTCTCCACCTTGACCGTGAAGCCCAGCGGTCCCTCCGGCTCACACCTCCGCACTTGGGCGTCGTTCTGTGCGGCGAGTTCATGGGCGCGCCAGCACGACGGCTGGATTCCCTCGGCATTGCCCTCGAAAATGCCCGGCCACTTGGTCGGGTCGAGTACGTCCTTCACCCACGCACCTGCGAGTTGGTCTCGCCTGTCCTGTGCTGCCGCGAGAGCGGCGGCGTCGGCAGCCGTCTGGGCACCGTTTCGATTTGCCGCCGCCTGGCCGACCGCGAAATACGCGAACGCGAGAAAGAGCAGGCCCCCCACCACAGTGATGTAGATGGGGAAGGCCTGCCCTGAATCGCCGTACCGGCGCAGTCGCATCAAGGAGCGACCTTGGCAACCTGTGCCTTGATCTTGTCGAGGATCGTCTGCCCGATGTCCGTGCCCGTGATCGCCAGCACGATCGCCACCACCACGGCGATGATGCCCAGGTACTCGACCGCCGTCTGTCCCTTGTCGCCGGCGCGGCGCTGCATCGCCGTCACCGTCGTGTTCTTCCAGCCGTTCACGCGGACCTTGGTTGCGACGGCGGTCTTCAGCATCAGGTCGCTCATGGTGTTCCCCTCCGGTTTCGGCTGTGCCGTTTTCGACATGAGGAACGTACGGCCGGGCGACCCGTCCGCCGGAGGGCCCCAGGGCCCAATTCCGGGCCCAATCGCGCGGGCCCAACCGGTTCTCCCCCCACTCCGTCACCGAAGCTCACCCCAGTCCTCGGTGTGAGCGTGAGTCCGGTGCCGTGCCGAGCCATTTCGCGGCGGCCTCGGAGCGGCTGGTGCTGTGGAGCTTGGCGAAGATGCGGTTGATGTGGTTCTTGACGGTCTTCTCGCTGATGAAGCAGGTGGCGGCGATCTGCTGGTTGGTCATGCCGGACGCGATGTGGTCCATGATCTCCGCCTCCCTCGCACTCAGTTGGAACCGCGACCTGTCGGGAGCGGCCGGAGGGCCACTCGTCCACCCAGACGAAGACTGTCCCACATGCGGTTGCACTTGCGAAAGGTTTTCTGGAGAAATGGCCGGGTGTGGCGTGTGCGGGGGCAGCAAATGTGCAGGTGACTGGGTTTGCTGAGGTTGAATATGCGGTTTTGCGGACGTGGAAATTCCGTATGCAGTCGCACTCGATGAGCTGCCCAGGCCCTCGGGCAGGGGCGAGGCCGGTGGCTGGTCCTGGCGGAGCTGGGCCAGGAGGGCGCCCGCCGCCGTGGGGGTGAAGTGGGCCCGGCCCTCCTTGATGTCCCGTACGGCGTCGACCAGTTGGTCGGCCGTGAACTCGCCGTGGACCAGGTAGCCGCCGGCTCCCCGGCGGAGGGCCTCCTGGACGATCTCCGACTCCCTGCTGTACGTCAGCATCACCACCGGGGCGATCCGCACCAGGAACGGGAGTGCCGAGAGGCCGTCCACGCCGGGCATGCGGACGTCGAGGAGGACGACGTCCGGGCGGTGCTGGTGGGCTGCCTCGTAGGCCTGGCGGCCGTCCGCGGCCTCCGCTACGACCGTGATGTCCGCGCGGCCGGAGAGCAGTGCGGTGAGGCCTGCTCGGACCACGGGGTTGTCGTCCGCGACGACGACCCGGAGGCTACGCGGCTGTGCGGACTGTGCGGGCTGTGGGAAGTCGGGGAACGGGTTCTGCGGTGGTGGCGGCGGTTGCTGTGGCGGGGTGTGGTCCGGCATCCGGGGCCTCCTCTCGTGTCGTGGGGTCAGGCGTGGGGGGTGGTCAGGGCTGCCAGGGGGAGTTCCAGGCGGACTTCCGTGCCCTTGGGGTGGCCGCCGCGGCCGATGCGGATGCGGGCTCCGACCGAGGCGGCTCGTTCGACCATGCCGACCAGGCCGAAGTGGCCCGCGCGGCGGAGTTGTTCGAGCGTGGTGCCGGGCGGGAGACCGCGGCCGTCGTCGTACACGCTGATGCGGAGCAGGCCGCCGTGGACGCCCGCGCGGACGTCGACGCGGGTGGGGTGTGCGTGGCGGTGGGCGTTCTCCATGGCCTCCGAGGCGATGGTGAGGAGCTGGCGGGCCACCGCGGGCGGGACGGGCGGCACGGCGTGGTCGCCGGTGGGGCGGTAGACGGCCGGCAGGCCGGTGCGGGTGCTGAAGTCGCGGGTCCGGGCCGCCAGTTCGACCAGGACGTCCGTGGCCTGGGCGGGGTCCGATTCGCGGCGCAGGTCGGCCAGGAGCTCGCGGGATTCGGCGGCGGCCCGGCGGGCGGAACGGGCGACGAGCGCGGCCTGTTGTCTGATCAGGGCCGGGTCCATGCGGTCGGCGCCTGCCGAGCCTGTCAGGCCGTCTGCGGCCAGGGCCACACCGTGCAGGGTCTTGGCGACCGAGTCGTGCATCTCGCGGGCCAGGCGGGCGCGTTCGGCGCTGACCGCCTCCGTCACGGCGAGGCGGGCCTGGACGGTGGTGAGGGCCTGGGTGGCCGCGCCGAAGCGGAGCATGAGGTTGCGGAGGCTGGAGCCGACGGCTCCCGCGATGACGCAGAGGCCGGGCAGGAGGGACGCCTCGGCGAGTCCGGGGTGCGGGTTCTCCTGTGCCGCGTGGATCAGGAGGAGGAGCAGGGCCTGGAGGCTGGCGAAGACGGCGGCTCCGCGCCAGCCGTAGACGAGGCCTGCGAGGAGGGGCGTGCAGACGCTGACGTAGGCGAGGGTGCTGTCCGGGCCTGCGGAGATGAGCAGGAGGGCGGCGAAGAGGGTGTCCGCGGCGAGGAGGGTGGGGTGGCGGAGGAGAAGGGGGCCGAAGCGTTCCCAGTCCCTGAAGAGGACGTAGGACGTCATGAAGGTGACGACTACTGCTGCGCCGACCAGGCGGGTGGGGAGGCCCGGGTTGGCGTTGAGGAGGG
>NZ_MUKA01000010.1 GCF_002150735.1 Streptomyces africanus | reverse complement strand
GTCCACCGCCCACCCCCGCCCCGTCGTCCTCGTCCACGGCACCCTCGGGAACTCCGTCGACAACTGGCTGGGACTCGCCCCCTACCTGGAGGTCCGGGGCTACTGCGTCTTCTCCCTCGACTACGGACAGCTCGAGGGCGTCCCCTTCTTCCACGGCCTCGGATCCGTCGAGAAGTCCGCCGCCCAGCTGAAGGACTTCGTCGACCGGGTGCTCGCCGCCACCGGCGCCGCCGAGACCGACATCGTCGGACACTCGCAGGGCGGCATGATGCCCCGCTGGTACCTGCGGTTCCTCGGGGGTGCCGCCAAGGTCAACGCCCTGGTCGGCATCGCGCCCAGCAACCACGGCACCGACCTGAACGGCTTCACCCACCTGCTGCCGTACTTCCCGGGCGCCGGGGACCTGTTGGCGAAGTCCACGCCCGCCCTCGCCGACCAGGTCGTCGGCTCCGACTTCCTCAAGCGGCTCAACGCGGGCGGCGACACCGTGCCCGGCGTGCGTTACACCGTCATCGCCACCCAGTACGACGAGGTGGTCACGCCGTGGCGCAGCCAGTACCTGAACGGGCCGGACGTGCGCAACGTCCTGCTCCAGGACCTGTGCCCGGTCGACCTGTCGGAGCATGTGGCCGTCGGGTTGCTGGACCGGGTCGTCTTCCATGAGGTGGCGGGCGCGCTCGACCCGGCGCGTGCCAGGCCCACCACCTGTGCTTCGGCGTTCGACTGACACGTGTACACGCGCAGGGGAAACGTTTCGGGGCCTGTCCGGCCTGAGCCGCCGGACAGGCCCCGAGTTATGGGGCAGCCTCCCCCGGTCAGCGGCTGTGCCGGCCCGCGTGGGCCGGCTCGGAGCGGGTTCCTCCGGGGCGGCGGCGGCGGCCGGCTCGGCCGAGGTGCTGGGGTCGTTGTCGCCGTGGCCGTGGTGCTCGATGGTCGACTTGTCGTCGCCCGCCTCGATCTGCTCCTCGGTGGGAGCGAAGGCCGTCGGGGCCGGGGCGGTGCCGCCCGTTGGGCTGTCGCCGCCGAACGTGACGTCCGAGCAGGAGTAGAACGCCTCCGGGCTGTCCGACCGCTGCCAGACGGCGTACAGCAGATGCCTGCCGGAGCGCTCGGGCAGGCTGCCGGAGAAGGTGGAGAAACCGCCCGTGGCCGCCGGGTCGGTGGCCGTCGCGACCGGGTGACCGCCGCCCTGCACGCGGCCGACTTCGGGCTCTCCGGGCCCTCGGCGTAGCACTGCGAGACCCGGCTGACCGGGTCGCCCATCGAACCGTGCGCGGCCGCCGGCGCGACGGCCGGTCCGGTCAGGGCGAGCGGGAGGGCGCCGCGCCGGCGGCCGTGCGGCGTGCGGGCATGCCGGAACTCCTTGCGACGGTACCGGGGAACAGGGCAGGGCCCGAAGGGGCCGGATCCCGTGGGGGCGATCCGAAGCCAGCCCCTGAGAACCGTGGAATCGCCTGCTGAGGGCGGGTGGGGGAGATCCTTATGGCCCGCTTGAGGGAGTGCTCAGACACTGGCATCAGGTAGGTACCGTCGCGGCATGGCAGACGAGGAGATCCGGCCGGCCGGAGCCGCCGACGTACCGGTCGTCGCGGATGTGATCGACGCGGCCTTCCGCCCCTACATCGAGCGCATCGGACGGCTGCCGCAGCCCATGGAGGAGGACCATGCGGCCAATGTCGCCGCGGGCAAGGTGTTCGTGACGGGCGATCCCGTGACCGGCCTCGTCGTGGTCGAGGCGTTCGAGGACCATCTCTTCCTCGACATCATCGCCGTCCACCCCACCGCGCACGGCAGGGGAGTGGGGCGGCGGCTGCTGCGGTTCGTCGACGCACACGCGCGTGCGCTGGGACTGTCCGAGGTCAGGCTCTACACGAACGCGCTGATGTGGGAGAACCAGGAGATCTATCCCAAGTACGGCTACGAACTGGTGGAGCGACGACTGGACGGGCCTTACGACCGCGTCCACTACCGCAAGCGGCTGCTCTGACGAGTGCGTCTCATGATCGGCATCGGCCGCTCAGGCGTCCGGCCACCACGTGCGTGCGATGTCCTTGCGGACTTCAGGGCGTCCCGCGGGGCGCTCGTCGGCCTCCTCGCGGGCCCGGCGCACGTCCGTCTTCTTCAGGGGCTTCTGCACGGTCACACGGCGCATGGCTGCCTCCTTAAAGGGTCTACCGGGTTCCGCGTTCTCACGGAGGTAGACCTTTCGGGGGAGAGTTCCTCATCGCTCGTGGTCTGTCAGTGGCGGGTGTCACGATTCGAGTGTCAGTGGCGGGTGTCACTCTTGGGCCCATGGCGAACGACAGTGACGGCATGACCTCGGCGAACACCGGCGCCGACGTGGACTGGGACGCGCGGGCGGCCTCCTTCGACGAGGAGCCGGACCACGGGCTGCGCGACCCGGAGGTGCGCCGGGCCTGGGCCGAGCGGCTGCGCTCCTGGCTGCCCGGGCGCGCGGGCGACGTCCTCGATCTCGGCTGCGGCACCGGCAGTCTGTCGCTCCTCGCGTCCGAGCAGGGGCACCGGGTGACGGGCGTGGATCTCTCCCCGGCGATGGTGGCGCGCGCCAGAGAGAAGCTGGCCGGGCGTGACGCGGTGTTCCTCGTCGGTGACGCGGCGGCACCGCCGGTCGGCGAGCAGCGCTTCGACGCCGTGCTCGTACGGCACGTCCTGTGGGCCCTGCCCGAGCCCGGCCGCGCTCTGCGGCACTGGGCCGGGCTGCTGCGGCCGGGAGGGCGGCTCGTGCTGGTGGAGGGCGTGTGGGGGACGACCGTGCCGGTCGGGATACCGGCGGAGCGGCTCACCGGCCTGCTCGCGCCGATCGCCGGGCAGGTGCG
This sequence comes from Streptomyces africanus, assembly GCF_002150735.1. GTDB lineage: Bacteria > Actinomycetota > Actinomycetes > Streptomycetales > Streptomycetaceae > Streptomyces > Streptomyces africanus. Next base: position 11,118 of record NZ_MUKA01000010.1, on the reverse strand, counting down.
CGTGGAGCGGCTGTCCGGCGATCCGCTGCTGTGGGGCGGAGAGGTGACCGACGAGCGGTACGCGGTGGTGGCCGCGCGCGGCGCTTCAGGCCAGGAGCGCGGTGAAGCCGTCGCCGCGGGCGAGTGACTCCAGTTCGTCGAGGGCGGCCAGGGCGGCCCGTGCCGCACCGGGGTCCGACTCGGCCAGGCCGCTGTCGGCGAACTCGTCCTCGTCCAGGCGCCGTACGTCCGTGCCGTCCGCGGAGACCCACAGGTCCAGGTCGAGGTCCTCCACGACCAGCTCCGGGCCGGAGCGTGCGGCGGGGCGGGTGATGTCGCAGTACCAGCCCTTCAGCGCGCCCGAGGCGGAGCGGACCTCCTTCACCGCGTACCAGCGGTCACGCCAGTAGTACTCGGTGAAGACGTCCCCCGGCTCGAAGCGGACGAAGCCGAAGTCGCGGACGCCGCTGCCCGCCCACGGGGCGCGGACCGCGACGCGGGTGCCGTCGTCCGCCAGGAGCTCTCCGGCGTAGCGGATCTTCGTACGGCCCGCCTTGACGAGCACGACGTCGACCTGGCCGGACCCGTCAGCCGAGTTCGCGGACATAACGCACTTCCTTCGCGCAGATCTCGTAGCCGAACCACTTGTTGATGGCGATCATCGGTTCGTTGCCGGTGTCGTTGCCGGTGAACGCCTCCGTGTACCCCGCCGCGCGGGCCCGGTGCAGGGAGTAGTTCTTGGCCAGCTTCGCCAGGCCCCGGCCGCGGAACGCCCGGGCGGTGCCGGTCATGGCCGTGCCGTAGCGGGTGCCGTCCGTGTGCGCCACGCTGAAGGCGGCCGGGCGGCCGTCGACGACCGCGACCGTGGTCAGGTCCCGGTCGAGGAGCGGGTGCTTCCAGGTCTCCTCCAGCCAGGCCTCGTAGTCCGTGAACTCGGCCTCGATGTCGCTCGGTTCGTCCGACACCGTCTCCGCGTCCAGTTGGAACACCGGACGCGGGTCGTCCGCGAAGTCGGCGGCCGTGCGCAGTTCGACGCCCGCCGGCGGGTCCTGGCGGGGCGGCAGCGTGCCGGCCGCCAGGTCCAGGCGCATGAAGTAGGCGGAACGGCTGGCCCGGAAGCCGTGCCGCTCGGCGAAGGCCACGTTGTCCGGCTCGTCCAGCACCCAGGCGAACAGCTTCCGGACACCCAGCGAGGCCAGACGCTCCTCGGCGGTGCGCAGCAGCAGCGAACCGGCGCCGCGCTGCGTGCGGTCCGGACGCACATAGATGTTGGCGGAGCCCTGGCCGGGTTCCGGGCTCTCGTGGGCGACGCTGATCTGGGCCGTGCCGATGATCTCGCCGTCCTCCTCGGCGACGAGCTGCCCGAAGTGGGCGTCCGGGTGGGCATGGGTCACGGTGTGCACCACGGACTCGGGGGTGGACAGCATGTAGGGCAGGGCGACGCGGCGGGTGTGGGAGAACCCCTCGGCGTCGGCTCGGACGTCGGGTCGCAGGTCGCGCACGATCACGGTCATGGAGGCGCACGCTACGCGGGAGCGCACCCGGGGTGCCTCCCATTTTCCGTCGGGTACGGGACAATCGGCCTGTGACCTTGAAGATCGACATCGACGACAGTGCTCCGCCGTACGAGCAGGTGCGGGCGCGGATCTCCGAGCAGGCGCGGTCGGGTGAGCTGCCGGTGGGGTACCGGCTGCCGACCGTGCGGGGCCTGGCCGAGTCGCTGGGGCTCGCCGCGAACACGGTCGCCAAGGCGTACCGCGCGCTGGAGGCGGACGGCGTGATCGAGACGCGGGGGCGGCACGGCACGTTCGTGGCCGCCGCCGGCTCGGCCGCGGACCGGGAACTGGCCCTCGCCGCCCAGGCGTATGCGGAGCGGGCCCGACGGCTCGGGCAGGGGGAGGACGCGGCGCTCGCCGCGGTACGGGACGCCCTGCGGGCGGCTCAGGGGGAGTAGGACGGCATGGCTCAGCCGGTCCGCGCCGGCCGGCCGGGTGTCCGGGTGGGCTCCAGGCCCGCCGACCGCCCCAGCCGCGCGAACGTCATCGCGTCCTGCACCGCCGCGCCCCCCGGGTCGTTGTTGAAGTACGCGTAGACGTCCTCGCCGTCGGGCCAGGTCGTGGCGATGCGGTCGAGCCAGGTAGCCAGCGAGCGGCGGCCGTAGTGGGGCCAGGGCCGGGCGCGGCCCTGGTGGAAGCGGACGTAGCCCCAGTCGGTGGTGCGCCACAGCGGCGTCGCCGGGCGGGCCAGGACGTCGGCCCAGCACAGGGCCGCGCGCCGGGACTCCAGGACCCTGCGGACCTGAGGCGTCCACCACGAGTCGTGGCGGGGCTCGACCGCGACCCGGGTCGAGGCGGGGAAGCAGGCCAGGCAGGCGTCCAGGAGGCCCGGGTCGGCGCGCAGGTTGGGCGGGAGCTGGAGCAGCACCGGGCCGAGCCGGTCACCGAGGCCCGCCGCGTGGCTCATCAGGCGGCCGACCGGCTCCTCGGGGTCCTTGAGCCGTTTGATGTGGGTCAGATAGCGGCTCGCCTTGACCGCGACCACGAAGTCCCCGGGCACCCGGCCGCGCCAGTCCTCGAAGGTCTCCCTGGCCGGCAGCCGGTAGAAGGCGTTGTTGATCTCGACGGTGGCGAAGTGCCCCGCGTACTCCTCCAGCCAGAGCCGCATCGGCAGCCCAGGCGGGTACAGGACGTCCCGCCAGTCCTTGTACTGCCACCCGGACGTGCCGACGAACAGGGTCATACACCCATCAAAACACCGCCCTACAGATACAGCCCCGCGTCGGCGTCCCCGCGCGGCTCCGGCAGGGCCGTGGGGGACGTGCCCCGGCGCAGCGCGTACAGCTCCGCCAGCGTCGCGCCCTCGCGGCCGATGCCGTCCTCGCGGCCCAGCCAGCCCACCGCCTCCGCGCGGGTCAGCGGACCGACCTCGATCCGGGCCAGGCAGCGGCCGGGCCGGACGACGGCGGGGTGCAGCCGCTCCAGGTCCTCGTTGGTCGTGACCCCGACCAGGACGTTGCGGCCCTGGCCGAGCAGGCCGTCCGTCAGGTTCAGCAGCCGTGACAGCGCCTGGCCCGCCGTGTGCTTGGCCTCGCCGCGGATCAGCTCGTCGCAGTCCTCCAGGAGCAGCAGCCGCCAGCGGCCCTTGCCGGCGGCGTCCTCCTCGCCGATCGCGATGTCCATCAGATAGCCGACGTCACTGAACAGCCGCTCGGGGTCCAGCACGCAGTCCACCTGGCACCAGTCCCGCCAGGAACGCGCGAGCGTGCGCAGCGCCGACGTCTTGCCGGTGCCCGGCGGGCCGTGCAGGAGGAGGAGCCGGCCCGAGATGTCCTCGGGGGTGGTCTTCATCAGGCGGTCCATGGCGTCCGCCACCGGCGCCGTGTAGTTGGGCCGGACCTCGTCCCAGGTGCCCGCGGAGATCTGGCGCGTGGTGCGGTGCGGGCCGCGGCGCGGGGAGACGTACCAGAAGCCCATCGTGACGTTCTCCGGCTGCGGTTCGGGTTCGTCCGCCGCGCCGTCCGTGGCCTGGTCGAGGATCTTCTCGGCCAACTCGGCGCTGGTCGCCGTCACCGTGACGTCGGCGCCCCGGTTCCAGCGGGAGATCAGCAGCGTCCAGCCGTCGCCCTCCGCGAGCGTCGCGCTGCGGTCGTCGTCCCGGGCGGCGCGCAGCACGCGGGCGCCGGGCGGCATCAGCGTCGCCCCGGACCGTACGCGGTCGATGTTCACCGCGTGGGAGTACGGCTGCTCGCCCGTCGCGAAGCGGCCGAGGAACAGCGCGTCGACGACATCGGACGGGGAGTCGGAGTCGTCGACGTTGAGCCGGATCGGTAGCGCCTCGTGCGGGTTTCCAGACATGCCGCCATGATCCGGCACGAGGGCGCCGCGTGCACCCGGTTTCCCGGTGCACGCGGCGTGTTCCCGGGCGCGGGTCAGCCCCCGCAGCGGGACACCAGCCGGCGTGCCCGGCGGGCCCTGCGGACCACGGCGTACCCCTTGGTCAGGGCACGGTCCCCGGCGAACGTACGGGCGATCGACCGGCCTTCGACCAGCCGCTCGAACCCGGCGGTGCCCGTACTGCGGCGCACCGTCACGCGCCGCAGGGCGTACGGCCCCTGCGCCCGGCGCGCGAGGCCGTTGCCGACGGCGAGGGCCTGCGCGTACCCCGTCTCGCGCACCGCCTGCCGGACCCGGCGGCTGGAGTAGCCGTAGGGATAGGCGAACGAGACCGGTACGGTGCCCAGTTGGTCCGTGACGATCTCCTTGCAGTGGATCAGCTCGAACCGCAGCGTGGCGTCGGAGACCTGGTCGAGCTGCGGGTGGCTGTGGCTGTGCCCGCCGATCTCGACGCCCGCCGCCGCGAGCGCCCGGACCTGGTCCCAGTCCAGCATGGTGTCCAGGCCGCCGCCGGTGTCGTACGGCCCCCGGATCCACCCGGTCGAGACGAACAGGGTGGCCGGGAAGCCGTGCTTGGCGAGCACGGGCAGGGCGTGCCGGTGCACGCCCTCGTAGCCGTCGTCGAACGTGATGAGGACCGGCCGCTCGGGCAGCGCGCGGCCGGAGCGCCAGCACGCCGCCAGCTCGGCGGTGGTGACGGGGCTGAGCCGGCGGTCCGCGAGCACCGCCATCTGCTCGGCGAACGCCTCGGGGGTCACGGACAGGGCGCGGGTCGCGTCGTTCGGGTCGGCCGCGACCGCGTGGTACATGAGGATCGGTACGCGGACGTCACTCACGGACCGCCACCTCCACCTCGGGCACCGAGAACGTGGTCCCGCCCCGGCGGGATCGCACGCTGCCCACCAGGTATCCGCCCGCCGCCGTCAGCACCCCGGCGACGAGCGCCCCCGCCCGCCCGGCACCGCCCGGCCGGGCCAGCAGGGCGTCGCGCAGTCCCCGGGCCACCCCGGCCGGCAGGACCCGGGTGGCGTACCGGCGTTCGGACTCCAGTCCCTTCTCGGCGCCGACACTGCGGGCCACCAGGGCCTTGGAGAGGCCCTCGGCGTACGTGCGCGTCCGGAAGTAGCGGAAGTGCTCACGGGCCTCGGGCACCCGGTGGTGGATCACCGCCCGGTCGTCGATGAGCAGGACCGCGTCGGGCCGGGCCCGGCTGAGGCGGATGCACAGTTCCGTCTCCTCGCAGCCCAGCGGGCGTTTGTCGCCGTCCCGGCCGATGCCGGTGGCGAATCCGCCCGCCACCTCGAAGGCGCTGCGGCGGAACGAGGCGTTGCCGCCGAGCACGTTGCGCACCCGGACCCGGCCGCGCGGCAGGCCCCGGTAGGTGCAGCCCACCACCCAGTCGAACTCCTCGGGGAACCAGGCGGGCCGCCGCCCCGACGCCCAGACCGGTTCCGTACGCCCGCCGACCGCCATCACTCGCGGGTCGGCGTATGCCTCGGCGAAGTGCAGGAGCCAGTCGCGTTCGGCCACGGCGTCGTCGTCGAGGAAGGCGACGACCTCGCCGCGCGCGGCGGCGATCCCGGTGTTGCGGCCCGCGGACAGGCCGCGGGGGCCCGCGTTGGCGAGCACCCGCACGTCGTCGACTTCCTTGTACTCCTTGCCGAGACGGTCCAGAAGGGCCTGGTTGTGGTCGACGACCAGCAGTGTCTCCAGGGCGGGCCGTGACTGCGCCCGCACCGAGGAGACCGCCGCGAGGATGTCCTCCCAGCGGTCCTCGGTGTACGCGCAGATCACGACGGAGATGCCGGGACCGCTCAAGACACCTCTCCCCGGACCGAGTCGAGCATCGGCGACTGGGGCGAACGGCGGCGCAGCGCCCGGCGGTTGGAGCGCTCCTGGAGGATCACCCTGAGCACGCGCAGCCCGTCGCGCACGGCCCGCAGATTGCTGGTGCCGTGGATGCGCAGGTACTCGTAGCTCGGGATCTCCTGCACCTTGAGCCCGGCCTTGACGACCCGGATGTTCATCAGCGTCTCGACCTCGAAACCGGTGCAGTCGAGGTCGATCTTGTCCAGGCAGTGCCGCCAGAACGCGTTGTAGCCGTAGCACAGGTCGGTGTAGCGGGCGCCGAACTTGCGGTTGACGACCGTGCACAGCGCCCAGTTGCCGAGCTTGCGGATGAAGGTCATGTCGTCCGTGCCGCCGCCGTTGGCGAAGCGGGAGCCCTTGGCGAAGTCCGCGCCGGAGACCAGGGCGGAGACGTACGACACGATCTCGTTGCCGTCCGCCGAGCCGTCCGCGTCGACCATCACGATGATGTCGCCGGTGCACGCCTGGAACCCGGTGATCAGGGCGTCGCCCTTGCCCTTGCCGCGCTGCTCGACGACCTTGACCTCGGGCCACAGCTCGCGGGCCACCCGGACGGTGTCGTCGGTGGAGTTGCCGTCGACCAGGACCACTTCGTGGATCCAGTCGGGCAGGGTCTTGAAGACGTACGGAAGGTTCTCCGCCTCGTTCATGGCCGGTATGACCACGCTCACCGGCGGCGCTATGGCCAGGTGAGAGGAGACGGGCCGGTACTTCCCGGCGGTCGGCGGATACGGGTCCGTCGCTGCCGGCTGCAGAACTGAGCTCATGAGTCTGGTCCCTCTCGTCCGGTGGACCGCCCCCCCAGGGCAGTCCGGATCCAATCCGGTTCGAAAGGGGGGTTCTCACCCGCGGCACGCCGAGATGGAGCTTCGGCACGCCGGGTGAGCTGGCAAAGCTGGCCGACGGCGGAAAACGGCAGCCGACCGCGCGGCACGGCCCGGTCACCTCGCGGTCACCGAGCACGGCACCCCCCTACCGCGCCCCGCGCCGGTTCGTCGCGGTCCTTGAGCCCTCCCCTAGAGCCGCGTGCTGACGGACCGATGCGGGTGAGATGTATGACGGTATTGACGATTGAACCTATATGGCAAGACCTGGAACGGCCGCTCACGTTTTTGTTGGTTTTGTCGTTGCGGGGGGCCTTTTGTGAGGCGCAAGTTGAAAGGTCCGGTGACGAAAACAACCGTTCCCCGCAGGCTCAACCCGCCTCCGGGGAACGGCTGTTCAGGTTCCGTTTACGGCACGCGTCACGGTACGAGCTTCAGCAGCCGGTTCGGTGAGCCCGAACCCGCGCTGGTGACCTTGCCGGTGGTGGCGCCGCCGACCAGGGCCGAGGCGACCTGGGCCGGGGTGGAGGAGGTGTGGCCCGCCAGGTACACCGCCGCCGCGCCCGCGACTTGCGGGGTCGCCATCGAGGTGCCGGAGATGGTGTTGGTCGCGGTGTCGCTGGTGTTCCAGCCGGCCGTGATGGAGGAGCCGGGCGCGAAGATGTCCAGGGCCGAGCCGTAGTTGGAGTAGCTCGCCTTGGCGTCGGAGCTGGTGGTGGCGCCGACGGTGATCGCCTCGGCGACCCGGGCCGGGGAGGACGAGGAGGCGGTGGTGCTGCTGTTGCCCGCGGCGACGGCGTAGGTGACACCGCTGGCTATGGAGTTGCGGACCGCCGTGTCCAGCGCGGCGGAGGCGCCGCCGCCGAGCGGCATGTTGGCGACCGAGGGGCCGGCGTGGTTCTGCGTCACCCAGTCGATGCCCGCGATCACACCGGCCGTCGTGCCGGAACCGCTGTTGTTCAGCACCCGCACGCCCACGATTTTCGCCTTCTTGGCGACACCGTAGGTCGAGCCCGCGATCGTGGTGGCCACATGGGTGCCGTGGCCGTTGCCGTCGGAGGCGTTGTTGTCGCCGTCGACGGCGTCGTAGCCGTACGCGGCACGGCCGCTGATCTGCTGGTGGGTGATGCGCACACCGGTGTCGATCACATAGACCGTCACACCGCTGCCCGCGCTGTCCGGGTAGGTGTAGGTGCCGGAGAGCGGGAGCGAGGTCTGGTCGATGCGGTCCAGACCCCAGGGGGCGCTGTTCTGGGTGGCGGTCAGCCGCACGCGCTGGTTCTGCTCGACCGAGGCCACCGCCGGGTCGGCGGCGAGGCGCCTGGCCTCGGCGGCGGACAGGGTGGCGGAGTAGCCGTTCAGTGCCTTGCCGAAGGTCTTGCGCACGGACCCGCCGTACTCCTCGACGAGGTCCTTGCCCGCGACCGAGGACGCCTTCAGGCCGGCGCTCTTCTTGAGCGTGACGATGTAGCTGTCCTTGATCGCGTCCGGCGAGTCCGCGGCGAGCACCCGGCCCTCGGCGGGAGCGGCGGCCTGGGCGGGGAGGGCGGTGAGCCCGCCCACGAGGGCGGCGGTCGCCGACAGGGTGATCGCGGCGAGCCCGAGTCTCTTGCTACGCAGTTGTGCCATTACGAGGGATTCCTCCTCTAGGCGGCGCGCGCCTGAGTGGGGCGCGCGTCATGTGGGGGTTGTGCGCGTGCTCGCGCACACGGCCGGGAGCGTCGCGTTCCGCTCTCGGCCGGAGTAAAGCGTCGACCAACTACCGGCGTAGAACAAGGGAGTTGAGCACTAGTCAACAAATCTGTCATGGGCACGTAACAAGAGGTGCCCGGGGCGTAACAAACCGTGAGGTGAATGCGCCGTGTGCGCCCCGGAAACGACCCAAAAGACTTGGCATGGACACTTCCTGTCAACACGCGTAGCTGCTACGACGGTTGTGGCAGAGATCCTGCTAAGGGAGGTTCCATGAGACGTTCCCGATTTGTCGTCTTCGTGAGCTCGCTCCTCCTCGCCGTCGGCACCGCCCTCACCGGGGCAGCCACGGCGCAGGCGTCCTCACTCGCCCCAACTGGCGGCTATGCAGCGCTCGGTGACTCCTACTCCTCCGGAGTGGGCGCCGGCAGCTACATCAGCTCCAGCGGCGACTGCAAGCGCAGCACGAAGGCCTACCCCTACCTCTGGGCCGCCGCCCATTCACCCTCGACGTTCGACTTCACGGCCTGCTCCGGCGCCCGAACGGGTGATGTTCTGTCCGGACAGCTCGGCCCGCTCAGCAGCGCCACCGCCCTCGTCTCCCTCAGTGTCGGCGGCAACGACGCCGGATTCGCCGACGTCATGACGACCTGTGTGACCCAGTCCGACAGCGCCTGCGTCTCCCGCATCAACACCGCACGCGCGTACGTCGACTCCACGCTGCCCGGCAAGCTCGACAGCGTGTACTCGGCGATCAGCTCCAAGGCCCCCAACGCCCACGTCGTCGTCCTCGGCTACCCCCGCTTCTACCAGCTCGGCACCACCTGCCTCGGCCTCTCCGAGACCAAGCGCAAGGCCATCAACGACGCCTCCGACCACCTCAACACCGCCATCGCCAAGCGCGCCGCGAACCACGGCTTCACCTTCGGCGACGTACGCGGCACCTTCACCGGCCACGAGATCTGCTCCGGCGACTCCTGGCTGCACAGCGTCAACTGGCTCGACATCGGCGAGTCGTACCACCCGAAGGCGCCCGGCCAGTCGGGCGGCTATCTGCCGGTGCTCAACGCCAACGACTGACCGTCAGCCGGAGTCCGTGTCCGACTCCGTGTCGGATCCACTGACCGAAGGAGAAGGGGAGGCCCCGCCCGTCGGGGTCTCCGTCTCGCACGTGATCGAGAACGGCACCGACTCGGACGTCGTGCGCACCGGCTCCCGCACCTCGACACTGATCTCGTTCTCGAACGTCCCGCTCTCCGCCTCGGTCGTCACGGTCACCGCGTCCTGCCGCGTACGGCCGTCGCCCTCCGGGAACGACAGCGTCTTCCAGCCACCGTCGAGCTCCGAGCCGTCCCGCGTCACCCAGCGGTAGCGCACCTCGGCCGGCAGCCGCCCCACCGTGAACGTCGCCGTGAACCTCGGCGCCCGGGCCCCCGGCGGCGGACACGCGCCCGAGTAGTCCGTGCGCGTGCCGTCCAGACCGACCCGCACCGACTGCGGCGGCGGACTGCTCCGTTCGCTCTCGCTCTCGCTCGGCGTCGGAGAAGGACTGGACTTCTCGCTCGCGGTGTTCTCCGGTTCGGTCTCCGCGGGCGTACTCGCCCCGGCACCCCGGTCGTTGTTCTGGGAGCCGTCCCCGCGGTTCAGCAGCGCGTACGTCAGCCCGCCCACCGCGAGCGCCAGCGCGATCACGCCCGCGACCAGCACCCGGCCCGCCCGGCGGTCGCGGTCCCGGCCGGTGGCCCTCGTCGTCCCGCCCGAGCCGGACGGGGCCGGCTGCCCCGGGAAGGGCATCGGGGGCGTGGGCGAGGGCTCGGGACGGCCCGGGAGCGTCGGCGGGAACGGGACGGCCCGTACGGTGTCCGCGCTCGGCGAGCCGCCCGCGCCGATGGCCCGCAGGTCCCGCTCGGCCTGCTCGGCCGGCAGCCGCTGCGCGGGATCCTTGCGCAGCAGCCCCTCGATGACCGGGGCGAGCGGACCGGCCCGGTACGGCGGCGGCAGCTCCTCGTCGACGATCGCGCGCAGCGTGCTCAGCGGGGTGTCGTGACGGAACGGGGAGTGGCCCTCGACCGCCGCGTACAGCAGCACGCCGAGCGACCACAGGTCGGACTCCGGGCCCGGCGTACGGCCGAGCGCCCGCTCCGGGGCGAGGAACTCGGGCGAGCCGATGACCTCCCCGGTCATGGTCAGCGCGGAGCTGCCCTCGACCATGGCGATCCCGAAGTCGGTGAGCACGATCCGGCCGTCGTTCGCGATCAGCACGTTGGCCGGTTTCACGTCCCGGTGCANNGGCCCTCGGCGTCCAGGACCTCGGCCAGGGAGAGCCCGCGGACCAGCTCCATGACGATCCACGGCCGGCCCTCGTCCGTCGCCACGTCGTACACCGTGACCACGTTCCGGTTGGCGACCCGGGCCGCCGCCCACGCCTCCCGTTCCAGCCGGGCGTACATCCGCCGCACGTCGTCGCCCCCGAGCCCCGCCGGGGCGCGCACCTCCTTGACGGCGACCTCGCGGTGCAGCACCTCGTCGCGGGCGCGCCACACCGTCCCCATACCGCCCTCGCCGAGCGGTGCCAGGAGCCGGTAGCGGCCCGCGATCACACGCTCATGGCCCGGTTCTTCGGACACGGCGCCCCCATTCGCAGCCGGGCGAAATCTTCATGAGGTCTGTTTTCCCCATCACGTCGGATTTCCTCACGAACGTAACTCAGCCCAGTGCGGATGCCGCCCCCTTGAACACCAGTCCGGCCCCGAGGACGACGACGGCGAAGGCCGAGCCGAGTGGGGCGGTGCGGCGCACCAGGGCCGCCAGCGGGCCCGCCGTCCAGCGGGGGCGCCGGTCCAGGAGACGGGTCATGCCGC
>NZ_MUKA01000001.1 GCF_002150735.1 Streptomyces africanus | reverse complement strand
CTCGTATGGCGGGGGAAAGGGGGCTGGCGGGCGGCGAGTGGCGGGTCAGGGACTCGCGGTCGCGGGCGGGGAGGAAGCCGGCTCCAGACGGACACAGCAGTGGCCGGGGCTGGGCGCCAGGCAGGCGTGGCGGCTGCTGTCCTCGAGTCCTTCGAGGACGCCCCGGAGCAGATGGAGGTTCATGCCGCACACCGTCTGGGTGTGTTCGCGGGCGAGCGCGTGGAAGGGACAGTTGCCCAGCACGATCGCGTCCCCGTCGAGGCGGGGCTCGAACCCGTGCCGCTCCAGGAGGTCGAACACGTCCGGGCCGCCCTGCCCGGCGAGCCAGGCGCCGAGACCGTGGGCCTTTCGGTGCAGGACGGCGCGGACCGGTTCGCCCGTGGCCTCGGATTCCTCCAGGGCCTGGGCGAGGAGCCGTCCGGCCAGCTCGTAGTTCCGCTCGGGCAGGCTGACCGTGACCTGCTTGGCGGAGCGCTTGTAGAGCTTGGCCGGCCTGCCCGCTCCGGGACCGGTGCGTCCGCTGCGCCGTTCGTAGACGACGTCGAGGAGCGCCTCGTCGGCCAGGCGGTCCAGGTGGAAGGCCGCCGTCTGGCGCGCCAGGCCGAGCGCGGTGGCGGCTTCGTCGCGGCTGACCGGACCCGGCTGGCGCACGACGTGGTCGTACAGCCGCCTGCGGGTGGGCTCGTCCAGGGCGGCGACGGCGGAGACGTCGGGGCGGGGTGCTTCTTTCGGGTGGTCCACGAACACCAGTGTAAAACCCATGGGCATTGACTAAAGAAGCCACCCTCGCTTCTATTGATAGCGAGAGTTGTCGATAGAAGGAACGGTGCGTCATGACGTCCACAACCCGCCCCTCCCCGTCCGTCGCGTCCCGGCGGGCCGCGCTCGGCGACCCCGGCTACCAGGCGTTCGTCATCCTGCGCGTCGGGTTCACGGTGGCGCCGATCCTGTTCGGGCTGGACAAGTTCACCAACCTGCTCGTGGACTGGCCCGCGTACCTCGCGCCGTGGATCAACGACATCGTGCCCGGCAGCGCCCAGGCGGCCATGTACGCCGTGGGTGTCGTCGAGATCGTCGCCGGTCTCGTCGTCGCTCTCGCCCCGCGCTTCGGGGGCTGGCTGGTGGCCGGCTGGCTGGCCGGCATCATCGTCAACCTGCTGACCATTCCGGACTACTACGACATCGCGCTGCGGGACTTCGGCCTCCTGCTCGGCGCGGTCGCCCTCGCCCGGCTCGCCCAGCGCTACCACGGCGAGCGGCAGCCGCACTGACACGGCGGCGCGGACGGACGGGGGAAGGCGGGTGAGCCACTTGATGCTCACCCGCCTCACCCGTGCCCGGTCCCCCGCCGGGGTCAGACGCGCTCCGGCTGCCGGGCTGCCGGGTTACCGGCGGGACGGGTGCGGCGATCGAGCCGGATCGCGACGGGGGCGGCGGTGAGGACGGAGGAGTACGTACCGACCACGAGGCCGATGAGCAGGGCCAGGGCGAAGTCGGTGAGCGAGGACCCGCCGAGCACGGCGAGGGCGGTGAGGATGAACGCGGCGCCCATGCCCGTGTTGACGGTCCGGGGCAGGGTCTGCGCGATGGCCCGGTCGGTGAGGTCGGGCAGCGGCGCTCCCGGAGTCCTGCGGGCGAGTTCCCGCACGCGGTCGAAGAGGACCACGGAGTCGTTGACCGAGTAGCCGATGACGGTGAGCAGGGCCGCCAGGAACACCCCGTCGACCGGCCTGCCCAGCCAGGCGAAGACACCGACGAGGATCACCACGTCGTGGGCGAGGGCGACGACCGCCGCCGTGCCGAACACCCACCGGAAGCGTGCCGCGAGGTAGACGAACTGGGCGCCGAGCGCCACGGCGAGTGCGATCAGGGCACCCCGGCGCAGCTCCTCCCCCAGGCTGGGGCCGACCAGTTCGTCACGGACCTTGTCGGCTCCGCCCGCGAGATCACGCATGGTACCCGTGACCTCCGTCTCCTCGGCGTCGGTCAGCGGATCGGTGCGTACGGTCAGACCCGTCGCCCCGGAGGACTGGACGACGGCCCGGGCGAACCCGGCGTCGGCGAGGGCCGTGCGGACCCGGTCGGGGTCGACGGGGCCGGTGGTGGCGTACTCGATCAGGCGGCCACCGGTGAACTCCACACCGAGGTCGATGCCGCGCACCGCGATGCCCGAGCCGGCCAGGACCAGCGCGGCGGCCGACACGGCGAGCCAGCGGTGCGGCCGGCGCATCAGCCGGGGCGTGCGGCGGGTGAGGCGGTCGCGGACCACGCCGGTGGTGGCGATGCCGGTCACGCGGGGGCGGCGGCGTACCCGGGGGCGGCTCACGGCGACCTCGGCGAGCACTCTGGTGATCACCAGCGCGCTGAACATGGAGGCGAGCACACCGATGCCCAGGGTGACGCCGAAGCCCCGCACCGGCCCCGAGGCGAGGAAGAACAGCAGGGCGGCCGCGATCAGCGTGGTGATGTTGGAGTCGGCGATGGCGCCGAAGGCGTTGCGGAACCCGGCCGCCAGCGCCGAGCGCGTACTGGGCCGGCGGCGGGCCGCGTACTCCTCGCGGGCCCGTTCGAAGACCAGCACGTTGGCGTCCACGGCCATGCCGATCGCCAGGACGAAACCGGCCAGGCCCGGCAGGGTCAGGGTGGCGCCGAGCGCGGCCAGGGCGGCGTAGGAGACGAGGCCGTAGCAGACCAGGCCGACGGCGGCCAGGACACCCATCAGCCGGTAGACGCCGATGATGAACAGAGAAGTCAGCGCGGTGCCGATGGCCGCCGCCCAGGCGCTCGCCGTGATGGCCTGCGCCCCGAGGGTCGGGCCTACGGTGCGCTGCTCCACGGTCTCGACGGGCACGGGCAGGGCCCCGCCGTTGACGAGCAGGGAGAGTTCCCGGGCCTCCTCCGAGGAGAAGGAGCCCGTGATCTGCGTGGCACCGTCGCGGATGCCGGTCCGGCAGGCGACGGACGGCTCGACCTGCGGCGAGGAGATGACCTTGTCGTCGAGGACGATGGCCACGCGCCGCGCCGGGTCGCCCGCCGGGTGACAGGCGGCCTCACCCGTCAGCCGGGCCCAGCCGGCCCGGCCTTCCCCTTCGAAGCCGACGGTGACGTGCCATCCGGCTCCGCCCTGCTGGTCGAACCGGGCGGCGGCCTCCTTGACGTCCTCGCCGGTCAGCGCCGCGGCCCCGAGGCGCAGCGGGGTGCCGGACTCGTCGGGCAGGACCTGTTCCCGGGGCCGCTTCGGCAGCGGCCGGGAGGCGTCGCCGGTGCGGTCGACGGCTTGGTCGGCGATGCCGAGCACCGGGTGGAAGGTGAGCTGTGCGGTACGGCCCAGCACCTCGGCCGCCCTCTTCGGGTCCTGCACGCCGGGCAGTTCGACGATGATCCGGTTCTCGCCGGAGCGGACGAGGGTGGGTTCGGCGACGCCGAGTCCGTCGATACGGCCGCGCAGCACCTCCAGGGTGCGGTCGGTGGCCTCACGGCCGGCGTCGGTGGTGGGGGTGGAGCGGGTCTCCAGCACGAGCTGCGTACCGCCGCGCAGGTCGAGTCCGAGGCGGACCGGCACGGTGGCGGCGATGTAGAGGGAGAGGGCGATCACGGCGAGGGCGAGCAACGCCCTCACGCGCACGGAACGGTTCAACGGGGGCCTCCGGCAGGCGCGACCGCGGCCACGCGGGCGCGGCCGGGGTGCTGTCGAGGAGAGGGAGGGGAAGGGGGTGTCAGATGCCGGAGCCCGCAGGGGGTGCCCGCCCGCGGTCACGGGGCGTGTGGGGATCCGAGGAGGGCGTGTGCGCGGCCGGCGCGGGGAGCCGCGCGGCGCGGTCGGCCGGGCTGACGTCAGTGCCGACGAGGTGCCCGCGGGGGGCGGGATGCTCACTGTGCGACTCCGGGCGGGTTGCCGCGCGGATGGCGAGAGCGGTGCCGGACCCGTCGTCGGCACGCGGCCCGTGGGCCCCGACGGAGTCGCCGCCGCCGGCACATGGCCCGGCGCCCCCGACAGCGTCACACCCGTCGTCGGCACCCGGCCCGTGGGCCCGGAGGTCACACCCCTCGCCGACACCCGGCTGATGGGCCCCGACGCTGTCGTACCCGTCGCCAGTGCGCGGCCCGTGGGCCCCGACGGCGCCACATCCCTCGCCGGCACACGGCCCGTGGACCCCGAGGACGCCACACCTCTCACCAGTGCGCGGCCCCTGGGCCCCGATCGCGCCACGCCCCTCGCCGACACACGGCCCGTGGACCCCGAGGACGCCACACCTCTCACCAGTGCGCGCCCCCTGGGCCCCGATCGCGCCACGCCCCTCGCCGACACCCGGCCTGTGGACCCCGAGGACGCCACACCTCTCACCAGTGCGCGGCCCCTGGGCCCCGACCGCGCCACACCCGTCACCGGTGCGCGGCCCATGGGCGCCGACCGCGCCACGCCCCTCCCCCACGCCCGGGCCGGTGGCCCCCTGCCGGTAGGCCGTTGCCGCCGCGGTGGCCGTCGGCTCGGTCGTCGTGCCGGGCGGCGGAGCGGTGATGCCGAGCGCGGTCAGCAGTGCCAGGAGGACGGCTGCAAGGGCCGTGACGCCGGGCCGGGCGCCGCCGGTAGCGGGGGCGGTGGGCGCGGTGAGGTGCATGCGCCGTCCCCCCTTTCCTGGTGGTGCGCGGTGCGAACCGGCGTCTCAGGCTTCGATCAGGCCGGCGCGGATGGCGTACCGCGTGAGGTCCAGGCGGTCCCGCAGCCCGAGTTTCTGGAGCAGGTTGGCGCGGTGCCGCTGGACGGTCTTGATGCTGATGAACAGCAGGTCGGCGATCTCCTTGGACGAATGCCCCTCGGCCACCAGCTTGAGGACCTCTTCCTCACGGGGCGTGAGGATCTGGTCGGGCGTCTCCTCGCCGTGGCGGGCCCGGTCGAGGTAGTTGCGGATCAGCGCGGTGACCGCGCCCGGATACAGGAAGGGCTCGTCCCGCATCGCGGCCCGGCACGCGGCGACCAGGTCCCGGTCGGCGACGGACTTCAGCACGTACCCGTTCGCGCCGGCCTTCAGGGCCTGGAAGAAGTACTGCTCGTTGTCGTGCATCGTGAGCATCATGATCCGCAGGCCCGGCTTGAGGGCGGCCAGTTCACGGGCGGCCTGGAGGCCGGTCAGACGCGGCATGGCGATGTCCAGCACGGCCAGGTCGACGTCGTGGGTGCGGGCCATGTCGATGGCCTCGGCGCCGTTCCCGGCCTCGGCGACCACTTCGAGGTCCGGTTCCCGGTCGAGGATGAGCCGTACGCCGCGGCGCACCAGCGCATGGTCGTCGGCGAGCAGGATGCGGATCGTGCGCGTTCCCGCCGTGGCGGTCGTGGTCGCTTCGGGCATGGTCAGGGCTGCTTCCTGGATACGGGCGCGGTGAGCTGGACCCGGGTGCCGGTGTCGGGTGCCGGGGTGATCTCGAGACTGCCGCCGATGAGCAGCGCCCGCTCGCGCATGCCGCGGATGCCGGCGCCTTCCCGGGGGGCCTCGACGCCGCAGCCGTCGTCGGTGACGGCCAGCACCACGCGGTCGTCGGCGTGGCGCAGGGCGAGGGTGACCTGGGTGGCGTCCGCGTGCCGGGCGACGTTGGTCATCGACTCCTGGGCGACGCGGTACAGGACCAGTTCCGTCTCGGGCTCCAGAGCGGGCAGGTCGGCATCGAGACGGCGGGTGACCTGCAACCCGGTGTGGGTGGCGAAGTCCTCGGTGAGCGAGATCAGCGCGCTGACCAGGCCCAGGTCGTCCAGCACTCCGGGCCGCAGCCTGCGGGCCAGGCGGCGCACCTCGTCCAGGCTCTCGCGGGTGATCTCCTGCACCTCGTGCAACTGCTCGCGCAGCGGCGGCGGTGCCTCGTCCGAGGCGCGCTTGAGCTCCAGCAGGATCGCGGTCATGCTCTGGCCGACCTCGTCGTGGAGTTCCTGCGCGATGCGGCGCCGTTCGGCCTCCTGGGCCAGCAGGGCCCGGGCACTGCTGGTGGCCCTTTCGTGCTCCAGCCGCTCCAGCATGGCGTTGAACGTACGGATCACCTCGGTGATCTCGCCGCCGCCGGAAGCGGGCAGGCGCTGGCCGGGACGCAGCAGGTCCACGGTGGTCATCAGCTTCGTGAGCCGGCCCAGCGGGGCCAGGCCGAGCCTGAGCAGCGCGGCGTTGGCGACCAGCATGACGACCAGCCCCCCGACGAGGATGATCGCCTCGGTGAGCAGGACGGGCACGGAGACGGTCACCGGGGCCCACAGCAGCAGGGCCGTGGCCATGCCCAGCACCACGGCGTTGAGGGCGAAGATCCGCCAGAACAAGGACAACCGCCCTCAGCCTCTCCCTGGAAAACCCTTGGGAACCCTGGAAACCCCGGAAGCCCCTGTATAGAGCCTGCCCGGTCCCGAGCGCCCCGTCGATGGGGTCCGGCCCCCATTTCCCCGGTGGTGCACCACCCACGACGCGGCCGCGTGGATCCCCCGCCCCGGCACAAATGGGTCCCGCGCCCGATAGGTATCCGTCACCGGCCCGGCCAGGGTGGAAGACACCCGAAACCGCCCAGGTATGCCGCCTGTGCCGCCGAGAAAGGGACCGACCATGTCGCTCGATGTCACCCGGGCCGAGCCCCACCTTCACGACGCCCGTCAACGCCTGGAACACGCCCGCACCTCACGGCTGGCGCAGTTGCAGGCCCTCGACGAGGCCGGGACCAGCGCGGACGACGAGCACCTGCTGGCCGTCCAGAAGACCGCGATGGAGCGGGTCCTCAAAGAGATCGAGGAAGCTTTCGCCCGCATCGAGGACGGGACGTACGGAACGTGCCTGGGCTGCGCCAAACCCGTCCCCCCGGAACGCCTGGAGATCCTCCCCTACACCCGCTACTGCGTCGCCTGCCGGCGCCGCGCCGCCTGACCGACCCGACTGCCCGACGCCCGTACCGACCTCCTACGCCCTGCCTCAAAAGGGGTGACGTGGTGACCCACCAGACCATCGGCGAGAGCACGGCCCATCTGTCGGCCGCCGACCTCGCGGCGCTGCGCGAGAACCTGCACGAGCAGCGTCTGTTCCGCCAAGAGCAACTGCGTCAGCTCGCCGGACCGGCCACCTCCCGAGCCGAGGACCGGCGCGGGCGGCAGGCCGCCGCGCAGGTGGAGGTCCGCGTCAAGCTCGCGGCGTCCGCCCGTATGGTCCTCGCCGACGTCGAGGCGGCCCTCGCCCGCATGCGGGAGGGCTCCTACGGCACCTGCCACCTGTGCCGGCGCCCCGTCGACCGGCAACGGCTGATGATCGTGCCGCAGGCCCGCTACTGCGCACGCTGCCAGCAGGTGAAGGAGGCGATCCCCTGACCGGCGCACAGAACCTCGCCGACGCCGCTGCCCGGCAGAGGCGTGGTCGAGGACGGCCGGCGAAGACGCCGCCGGCCGTCAGCGAGGCGGGTGAGACGGGAAGGCGTCGGGGGTGGTGACGCCCTCGGCCTTGGCGGCGTCGGCGAGGGCGGCGGCAGCGGCTTGCGCTGCCTGTGCCGTGTCGTCGGCGGTCTGGGCGGCCATGTCGTCGTCCGAGGGTTTCTCGACGGTGGCCGGCGACGGGGGCAGCACCTCGGTGAAGGCGCGGGACATGCCCTGGAGTGCGGCGGTGATCTCGCTGGGGATCACCCAGAAATTGTTGCCCGGGCCCTGCGCGAGCTGGGGCAGCGTCTGCAGGTACTGCCAGGCGAGCAGCTTGGGGTCGGGGTCGTTGCGGTGCACGGCCTGGAACACCTCGTCGATGGCCCGGGACTGGCCCTCGGCCTGGAGGATCGCGGCCGTGCGGTTTCCCTCCGCGCGCAGGACGGCGGCCTGCTTGTCGCCTTCGGCGGTGAGAATCTGCGACTGGCGCTGTCCTTCGGCTCCGAGGATCGCGGCTCGTTTGTCCCGCTCGGCTCGCATCTGCTTCTGCATCGCGTCCTTGATGGACTGCGGGGGGTCGATGGCCTTGATCTCCACCCGGTTGACCCTCAGTCCCCACTTGCCGGTGGCCTCGTCCAGCACGCCGCGGAGCTGGCTGTTGATGGTGTCGCGTGAGGTGAGGGTCTTTTCCAGGTCCATGGAGCCCACGACGTTGCGCAAGGTGGTGACGGTGAGCTGCTCGACCGCCTGAAGGAAATTCGCGATCTCGTAGAAAGCGGCTCGCGGATCCGTGACCTGGAAATACAGAACGGTGTCGATCTCGACGACCAGATTGTCCTCGGTGATGACCGGCTGCGGTTTGAACGAGACGACCTGTTCCCGTAGGTCGATCACCGGATGAACTCGGTCGATGTAAGGGATCACGAGGCTGAGGCCGGGACTCAGGGTCCGGTGGTAACGGCCGAGCCGCTCGACATTACGAGCGCGTGCCTGAGGAACGATACGGACCGCACGCACCACGGTGAAAACCGCGATCAGCGCGACGATCAGGCCGGCAATCAAGAACGCCGAGGTTTCCATGGTTTCAGTCCCGGGGGTAGACGATCGCTGTCGCGCCGCTGATCTCCATGACGTCGACGGTCTTTCCGGCAGGAATCACCAGCGTCTCGTCGTAGGCGCGGGCCGTCCACTCCTCGCCGTCGATGCGGACCCTGCCACCCAGGCCCGTCACCTCCGAGACGACATAGGCAGCCCTGCCGACCAGTGCGTCGACGCCGAAGCGTTCCGTTTGGGGCTGGAAGACGTGGCGCAGCGCGATGGGGCGTACGAACAGCACGGTGACGGTCGCGACGACGGTGAACACCAGGAATTGAAACGGCACCGGCAGCCCGACCGCGGCGGACCCCGCCGTGACCAAAGCGGCCGCACTCAGCATTCCGAGTGCAGCCGTAAGAGTGAAGATCTCCGCCGCGGCCAGCACGGCGGCGATGATCAACCAGATCAGCCATGGATCCATTGCGTGCCTCTTCTGCCGGCGCTGCGCGGAGAGCCTGACTCCCTCCCATTGGACCCCCATACGGGACGGCCGCGATACCCCTCGGAAAGGTATTCTTCAGGGGCAGAGGGCGCGTATGGACATTCGGCAGCTGGAGCACTTCCTTGCGATTGTCGATCGCTGTCGCAGGCCGTGCGGGCGCTGGAGCGTGATCTGACGCCGGGATACCGGTAGCTGAAGGCACTCACCAAGGTCGTCAGCGGCTCCACCGCCTGCGACGGCATCGACGCCACATCCAGGCGCCCCACACGCAGCTCACGCACCGCCGCGACACTCGCCCGCGCCGATGCGATGGAACGACTCCGAGCCGACCGCGAGCCCGACCCCGGCCAGTACCGGCGGCATGAGCGACACGCGGTGCTCGGTCTCGGCCGCGACGGTGAGCTCGATGCCCTGCTCCCGCACCGCGTCGACGTAGGCGCGCATCCCGGTACCCCGCTGCCCGACGATCAGCCGCTGTCCCGCGAGCTCCCGGCAGCCTGTCGCCCGCGGCCGCCGCGTTCGTCAGGAGCGCGACCTCGGCCGCCGCCGACGGCTGATAGGCACCCCTTATATGGGAGATCCGCTTTGCATCGTGGACGCCCCACGGGCCGCCTTGCTGCAATCAGCGCATGACGACGAACCACCGCATTGCCCTGATCCCCCGCGACGGCATCGGTGCCGAGGTGCTGCCCCGGCACAGCAGGTGCTCGATGTCCTCGGCCGCCGCCACGGCTTCAGCCTGCCTGGGACCAGGAGCACATCGACGCGCTCGCCGCCAAGTTCGTCCTCGACCCCGCCCACTTCGACGTCGTCGTCGCCTCCAACCTCTTCGGCGACATCCTCAGCGACCTCGCGGCCACGGTCGCCGGATCCATCGGCATCGCCCCGGCGGCCCAGCCTCAACCCGGAGCGGGATTTCCCCTCGATGTTCGAGCCGGTGCACGGCTCCGCGCCCGACATCGTGGGTCGGGGCCTCGCCAACCGGCTTGGCGCGATCTGGTCCGCGGCGATGATGCTCGACCACCTCGGCCATCCCGCCGCGGCCAGGGACATCACGGACGCGATCGCCTCGGTCCTGGCCAAGACCGATGTCCGCACCCGTGACCTGGGCGGAACGGCGACCACCGCCGAGTTCACCGACAAGCGGATCGAGCTCCTCTGAGCCATCCCCCGTGCCACACAACGACCTGATGCCGATGCAGGACATGGGCTTCCGCAACCTCATCCTGCTGGACCGCGGCTGCGACCCCGTGACCCACGGCTACGACTATGTGCCGGTGAAGTCCCTGGACGAGCTCAACACCATGCTCGGCATCTGACCCTCTCCTGCGGCGTCACCGATCGCCGCGCTCAGCGGTGCTCGGGGTTGTCCGCCCCCGGTCGGCAGCCCGCGTCCCACTCCGTGCGCTGGTTGCCGTGGGCCGGAATCCCACCGGCGCGTTTGAGCAGGGCCGCCAGGTGCATCAGGTTCCAGGTCATGAAGGCGGTGTTGCGGTTGGTGAAGTCGTTCTCCGGGCCGCCCGAGCCGGGGTCCAGGTACGAGGGGCCGGGCCCCGCGGCACCGATCCAGCCCGCGTCCGCCTGCGGCGGGACGGTGTAGCCGAGGTGCTGAAGGCTGTAGAGGACGTTCATGGCGCAGTGCTTGACGCCGTCCTCGTTGCCGGTGATCAGACACCCTCCGACACGTCCGTAGTAGGCGTACTGTCCCTGGGAGTTGAGCAGGCTGGAGCAGCTGTACAGGCGCTCGATGACCTGCTTGGTGACGGAGCTGTTGTCGCCCAGCCAGATGGGTCCGGACAGAACCAGGATGTCCGCGGCCATCACCTGCTCGTACAGCGCCGGCCAGGCGTCGGTGGCGAAGCCGTGTTCGGTCATGTCGGGGTAGACGCCCGGCGCGATGTCGTGGTCGACCGCGCGGACGAGCTCCGTGCTCACCCCGTGCGCGTCCATGATCGCCCGGCTCCTGTCGATGAGTCCCTGGGTGTGACTGAGCTGGGGCGACGGCTTGAGCGTGCAGTTGATGAAGAGAGCACGCAGGTCGTCGAAGCGGTATCCGTCCTCAGTGGACGGGGTCGGCGGGGCTGCCATGGCGGACTCCGGGGGGAGAGCGGTCAGGGGCGAGAGGCGGGTGCCAGCGGCAGCGTCTCGCGGAAATCACGCGCTGTCCCGTTACGACGCACCGGCACGCGGTGGGTTCGCGGAATCACCTGTCCCCTCGCCCCGGCTGAGCCCCATCGCCGCGAGGGCGAGGTCACGCGTCACCGGCGCGGAAGACTCGGTTCAGATGGTGCTCCAGGACCGCGGTCGCGGACTCCGGGCTGCGCTGGCCGACGAGGATGCCGGTGCCGAGTCCCGCGGACAGGGCGAGCAAGCCGGCCGCCTCCAACCGTGCGTCCACACCGGGTTGGAGGAGAGCTGCCTCCTGCGCCTGCCGGAGGCTCTTCGCCGGCTTCTTCGCGACCTTCGCGCCCAAGGCGTTCCGCCCGCGGCTGGCGGCCTGGCTGGAGCAGCCGGTCCTCGTCATGCCGGAGCTGCGCTCGATGATCAGAACGGCCGTTCGCGCCTACCGCATACGCCGCCCGGCGCCGCTCCCCTTGTCCGATGAGGAGCTGTCCACCATCCGATCCCCGCTCTACCTGGTGCTCGGCAAGCGAAGCCTCCTCGTGCACCCGCGGCGGCAGGCGGAGCGCGTACCCCGCCTGATCCCCGGCGCCCGGGCCGAGATCATCTCCGACACGGACCACGGGCCGCAGATCGACCACGCGGAGGAAACCAACCGCAGGATGCTGGATTTCATGTCCTCCATCGACTGACAACGTCAGACCGGGTGCGCCATGGGCACCGGGCGTTTCCGCCGCTCACGCCGGGGGGACTCGCGATGCGTGGTCGCGTATGGAGCGGAGCAGCGGGTGCGCGTTCCCGCGCTTCGGGCCGGCTGGGTGAGGCAGACGTTCGTCCACTGGGCCTTCCCGCCGGACGCGGTCCAGGCGCTGCTGCCCGGGGGCCTGGTGGTGGACGAGTACGAGGGGGCGGCCTGGGTGGGGCTCACTCCCTTCGTGATGGCGGATGTGCGCCCTTCCCCGGTGCCCGCTGTGGTGCCCGGGCTCCCGACGTTCGCGGAGACCAACCTGCGGACCTTCGTTCAGCGCCGGGACGGGACGGACGGGCTGTGGTTCCTGTCCATCGAGGTGGCCTGCCCGCTGATGCTGGCGGCCCGGGCCGTCGGCGCGCCGTACCACCCGGGCGTGCTGAGCGTTTCCCTGGACGGGGACACCGTGTCGTACGCCGGGTCCAGGCGGACCGGCGAGGCCGCCTACCGCCTGGTGGTCCGGCCCGGCACCCCGATCACGCCCACCGAGCGGGACGTGTGGCTGACCTCGCGCTGGCGGGCGTACACCCGTCGGTTCGGCATGCTCTGGGAGACGCCGGTGGAACATGAGCCCTGGCCGCTGGCGGACGCCGCCGTCGACGTGCTCGAGGAGACGCTGACCACCGCGGCAGGCCTGCCCGCGCCCACCGCCGAGCCCGTGGTGCACTTCTCGGAAGGGGTACGGCACGTGCGGCTGGGGGTGTCGAGGCCGCGTGTCCCGACGCCGGGCCGGTCCGGGGAGTAGCATCGTGCGCCGCACGCGCGGCATCCGCGGAAGGCGCTCGCGGCTGCGCTTCGACGGCTGGATCGCGGGCGTGGGCACCTCTTCCGGGACGCGCGTCGTGGTGGGGCACTGGCAGCGCTCGCCGTTCGGGCCGTTCAGCGACGTGATGATCGAGCGGGCGGACGGGGAACGGCTGCTGCTCGCCCCCTCGCACCGGACGGCGGACTTCGTCAGTGGCACCTACAGCTTCGACACGGTGCGTGTCGTGCCGGTCGACGTGAGCGTCGCGGACGACACCTGGACGGTCGCCGCGGGACCGCTCGAACTGCGCTTCACTGTGGGCCCGCGACGGCCGGCGGGCGTCCTCCTGCGGGCCGTACCCGGCGTACTCGCCGCCCGCCCGGCATGGGCCGCCCTGACGAACGGGCCCGCCCACCTGCTGCCGGCCCACGTGCGAACCCGCGGCCGTAGCGGCGCGCGACGCCGCGAGTGGTACGGCGTCCGGGACATGCGGCCGGTCGGCGCGGTGTCCGCGGTCTTCGAGGGAGTCGACCTCGGTGTCATGGCGCCGGTCGCACCGCCCGTGCGCTTCGGGTTCGGTTCGGTGCCCCGGAAACCCACCCTCACGCGGGTCACGACGACCGTGGAGCCGGGCCGGGGTGCGCCTAGTGCCAGTCGCTGATCCGGACGTCGTCGGGTGCCGGCCTGCCGTGTCCGGTCTCCACGAAGTCCTTGAGGCTCATCAGGAAGGTCGCCCACTTCGTGCTGCAGTGATGCACGAACTCGACCGGCTCACGCCAGCCCTCGTGTTTGAACAGGACGATCGTGTACGCGTCGCGCCGGCTGAGGTTCCAGTCGATCTCGGTCCCGATCCACTCCGCGGGGCCGCCCGTGACACGCCACCGCACCCGGCCGACGGGGTCGAGTTCGAGGATCTCCATGTCGAAGCCCTGCGATGCAGGATGTCGGCCATCTTCATGCTCCTTCGGTGTGGTCGCGGCGGCGTTCGATCGCCTCCGCGATGTGCTTGATCCGGCGCAGCCGGGCGTCCCAGGACGTGCCGACCGCGGCCAGTTGTGCGGCCGCTCGGGCGAGTTGCGCCGCGTCGCCCCGGTAGCGCCGCTCGCGGCCGGCCGGTTCGGCACGGACCAGCCCGACCCGGTCGAGGACGGCGAGGTGTTTGGACACGGCCTGCCGGGTGAGGGGCAGGTCCGCACTGAGCGAGGTGGCCGTTCCGGCTCCGGACGCGAGGAGCAGGTCGATCAGCGTGCGCCGGGTGGGGTCACCTATCGCCGACCACAGCTCGTCGTCGACCGACGTGCTCACGAGGCCGACACCAGCCGCGCGATGTACGCGCCCAGCCGGGGGATGTAGTGGTCCCACGCGGTCGCGTGATCGCGGTAGTGCTCCTCGAGTACGGCGATCTCCCAGCCCATCTCGCGGAACCCGGTCTCGGTCATCCGCACCCGGGTCCCCTGCTCCGTCGGCGCCAGGTCGAAGGTGACCAGCAACGAGTCCCCGCCCCGTCCGGCGTCGGTGTAGCACCACCTGAACGAGAACCGCGACGGCGGATCGACCTCGACGACGGTGAGCGCGACGGTCATCGTCTCGCCGGTCGTCCCGTCCCGCCAGAAGAGCTCACCGGGCGCCCCTGCGGCGGACTCGAACCGGGCATCGTCCGGCCACCACTCCCGCATGTGCTCCGGCCGGCTGACGACCTCGAAGACCACGGAAGTGTGACGCGCAACGTTTGGTTGCACATGAGTCTGTGACCGCGATCACCCCCAGCAATTTACTAGGACGTCCTAGTATCTCTTCTGTCGGCAGTACCCCCGCCCCGTCCGGGAAGGCCCCCCATGAGCGATCTGCACCGGCCCGTGCACCCTGTCCGCCTGGTCACGGCTTCGGCTCTGTTCGACGGGCACGACGCGTCGATCAACATCATGCGCCGCATCTTCCAGTCCCAGGGCGCCGAGGTGATCCACCTCGGACACAACCGGTCGGTGCGGGAGGTCGTCGACGCCGCTCTGGAGGAAGACGCCCACGGAGTCGCCGTCTCGTCGTACCAGGGCGGGCACGTGGAGTACTTCGAGTACCTGGTCGAGTCGCTGCGCGCGGCGGGAGCCGACCACATCCGTGTGGTGGGCGGCGGAGGCGGCGTCATCGTGCCCGAGGAGATCGCCCGGCTGCGTGACAGCGGGGTGACCATCTTCTCCCCCGAGGACGGGCAGCGGATGGGCCTGGCCGGGATGGTCAACTCGGTCGTGAAGGACTGCGACTTCGACCTCTGGGACGGCAAGCCGGCCGACGCCGCCGCCCTGCTGGCGGGCGACCGGTTCGCGATCGCCCGCGCCATCACCGGCGCGGAACTGGGCAAGCTGCCCCCGGATCTCCTGGAGCGGCTGCGTGCCGCCGCCGCGGCACGGGTCGTGCCGGTGCTGGGCATCACCGGCACGGGCGGCTCGGGCAAGTCGTCACTGACGGACGAGCTGGTGCGCCGCCTCCGCCTCGACCAGCAGGACAAGCTGCGCATCGCCGTGATAGCGGTCGACCCGACCCGCCGCCGCGGTGGCGGGGCACTGCTCGGAGACCGGATCCGGATGAACTCCCTGGACGGGAACCGGGTCTTCTTCCGCAGCCTGGCCACCCGTGGCAGTCGCGAGCTGCCCGAGCACCTGTCCGACGTCATCGACGTGGCCAAGGCCGCCGGGTTCGACCTGGTCATCGTGGAGACGCCGGGCATCGGCCAGGGCGACGCGGCGATCGTGCCGTTCGTCGACACCTCGCTGTATGTGATGACACCGGAGTTCGGTGCCGCCTCGCAGCTGGAGAAGATCGACATGCTCGACTTCGCCGACGTGGTGGCGATCAACAAGTTCGAGCGGCGCGGCGCGCAGGACGCGCTGCGCGACGTGGGCCGCCAACTGGTCCGCAACCGTGAGGCGTTCGGCATGCGGCCCGAGGACATGCCGGTGTTCGGCACGTCGGCGGCGACGTTCAACGACGACGGTGTCACGGCGCTCTACCAGCACCTGAAGACGGGCCTGGCCGAGAAGGGCCTGCCGCTGTCCGAGGGCGCGCTGGCGCCGGTCGGGGTACGCCACTCCTCCGGCATCCGGCAGGTGGTCCCCGCCGCCCGGGTGCGCTACCTCGCCGAGATCACCGACACGGTCCGCGCGTACCACGCCGAGACCGAGCGCCTGGTGGACGCAGCCAGGAGGGTGCAGCACCTGGAGGCGGTCAGGGACGCGCTCGTCGAGGCGGGCTCCGACGCGGCGAACGTGCAGTCGCTCCTCGACGACGCCCGCAAGCAGCTCCCGCACCGGATCGCGGAGCAGATCGGGAACTGGCCGGCCGTCATCGCCTCCTACTCCGGCGACGAGCAGGTGGTGAAGGTCCGGGACAGGGAGATCCGCACCAAGCTGACCCGCGAGTCCCTGTCCGGCAACAAGGTCCCGCGCGTCGCCCTGCCCCGCTTCACCGACCACGGGGAGCTGGTGCGGTTCTGGCGCGGGGAGAACCTGCCGGGCTACTTCCCCTTCACAGCCGGGGTGTTCCCCTTCAAGCGCGACGGCGAGGACCCGGCGCGGATGTTCGCCGGGGAGGGCGATCCGTTCCGCACGAACCGGCGCTTCAAGCTGCTCTCCGAGGGCCAGCCGGCCACCCGCCTGTCCACCGCCTTCGACTCGGTCACGCTCTACGGCCGCGACCCGGACGAACGCCCCGACATCTACGGCAAGGTCGGCACGTCCGGGGTGTCGGTGGCCACGCTCGCGGACATGAAGGCCCTCTACGACGGCTTCGACCTGACAGCGCCCACGACCTCGGTCTCCATGACCATCAACGGCCCCGCGCCGACGATCCTGGCGTTCTTCCTCAACACCGCGATGGACCAGCAGACGGAGAAGTTCCGAGCCGCCGAGGGCCGTGACCCGTCGCCCGAGGAGGCGGCCGAGCTGCGGGCCCACGCGCTCGCGAGCGTGCGCGGGACCGTGCAGGCCGACATCCTCAAGGAGGACCAGGGGCAGAACACCTGCCTGTTCTCCACCGAGTTCTCGCTGCGGATGATGGCCGACATCCAGGAGTGGTTCATCGCCCACAAGGTCCGCAACTTCTACTCCGTGTCCATCTCCGGCTACCACATCGCCGAAGCCGGGGCGAACCCCATCAGCCAGCTCGCCTTCACCCTGGCCAACGGCTTCACCTACGTCGAGGCCTACCTCGCCCGGGGCATGCACATCGACGACTTCGCCCCGAACCTGTCGTTCTTCTTCTCCAACGGCATGGACCCCGAGTACTCCGTCCTCGGCCGGGTCGCCCGCCGCATCTGGGCCGTCGCGATGAAGGAGAAGTACGGCGCGAACGAGCGCAGCCAGAAGCTGAAGTACCACGTCCAGACCTCCGGACGCTCCCTGCACGCCCAGGAGATGGACTTCAACGACATCCGCACCACCCTCCAGGCCCTCACGGCCATCTACGACAACGCGAACTCGCTCCACACCAACGCCTACGACGAGGCCGTCACCACCCCGTCCGAGGAGTCGGTGCGGCGGGCGCTGGCGATCCAGCTCGTCATCAACCGCGAGTGGGGCCTGGCGATGAACGAGAACCCCCTCCAGGGATCGTTCATCATCGACGAACTCACCGACCTGGTGGAGGAGGCCGTCCTCCAGGAGTTCGAGCGGATCAGCGAGCGCGGCGGCGTCCTGGGTGCGATGGAGACCGGCTACCAGCGGGGCCGCATCCAGGACGAGTCGATGCTGTACGAGCAGCGCAAGCACGACGGCACCCTGCCCATCATCGGCGTCAACACCTTCCTCCGCCCCGGCGGCGACAGCCGGCCTCAGGAGCTGGAACTCGCCCGGGCCACCGAGGAGGAGAAGCAGTCCCAGCTGGAGCGCGTGCGGGACTTCCACACCGGCCACCGCGACCAGGCCCTTGACGCCCTGGCCGCGCTCAAGCACGCGGCGACGAGCGGCGACAACGTCTTCGCCGTCCTCATGGACGCCACCCGGGTCTGCTCGCTCCAGCAGATCACCGAGGCCTTCTTCGAGGTGGGCGGCCAGTACCGCCGCAACGTCTGACCCAGCCCCGTAACCCCCGAAACCACCCCGCAGCGACTCAGCAGAGAGGACCTCACATGGATCCCGTTACTCGTCTCGGCGTGGTCGGATGCGGCCTCATGGGCTCCGGCATCGCCGAAGTCGCGGCCCGCAGCGGCATCGACGTCCGCGTCGCCGAGGCCACGCCGGACGCGCTCGACGCAGGCCGCCGCCGGCTCACCGCCTCGCTCGACCGAGGCGTACGGCGTGGCAAGCTCAGCGAGGAGCAGCGGGACCAGGCCCTCGCCGGGCTGTCCTTCACCCACGACCTCAGCGACATGGCCGACCGCCAGTTCGTCGTCGAGGCGGTCGCCGAGAACCGTGACATCAAGACGGACGTCCTGCGCACCCTGGACAAGGCGGTCGAAGACCCC
The DNA here is from genome assembly GCF_002150735.1 of Streptomyces africanus. Lineage (GTDB taxonomy): Bacteria > Actinomycetota > Actinomycetes > Streptomycetales > Streptomycetaceae > Streptomyces > Streptomyces africanus. The sequence continues at coordinate 95,865 of NZ_MUKA01000001.1, read as the reverse complement.
GCGGCGGTCCTGGCCACCAACACCTCCTCGATCCCCGTCGTCGATCTCGCCGTGGTCACCGAGCGGCCCGCGCAGGTCATCGGCATGCACTTCTTCAACCCCGTGCCCGTGCAGCAGCTGGTGGAGCTCATTCCCGCCCTCACCACCAGCGCGGACACCGTGCGGCGCACCCGCGGCTTCGCCGAGCAGCTGGGCAAACAGGCCATCCAGGCGCCCGACCGCTCCGGCTTCGTCGTCAACGCCCTCCTCGTGCCCTACCTGCTCAGCGCGGTACGGATGGTGGAGTCGGGCTCCGCGCAGCCGGAGGACATCGACCGGGGCATGGAACTCGGATGCGCCCACCCCATGGGGCCGTTGCGGCTGCTCGACCTCATCGGCCTCGACACCGCCCAGGCCGTGGCCGAGTCGATGTACGAGGAGTTCAAGGAGCCGCTGTACGCACCGCCCGCCCTCCTGCGCCGCATGGTCGCCGCGGGCCACCTCGGCCGCAAGAGCGGCCGGGGCTTCCACACCTACGACGCCTGAACGCCGGGCGCGCCTGCCGGTTCCCACATTCAGTATGTTGACATAGGTTTCTCGTCATAGGTACCTTGCCGGTGTGACCGGAATCAGTGAGGCTCGCATGAGCCAGGGCGTCGACCATGTGGCCGCGGGCCTCGTGGCGTGCCTGCCCGCGCTGAACCGGTACGTCAAACAGGGCATCGACCGGGAACTGCCCTATCCCGCGCTCCCCGAGCGGCAGTTGGCCCTGCTTCAGTACGTCGCCGAGCACGACGGCGCGACCGTCCACCAGGCGTCCGAGGCGCTGCGGATGATGCCGAACAACGTCAGCGCCCTGGTCACCCGCCTCACCGAAGCGGGCCTGCTGGAGCGGCATCGGGACGACACCGACAAGCGTGTGGCGCACCTGCGCGTCACCGCCAAGTCGCGGCAGCGTATCGGCGAGGTGGAGAACATCGCGGCGACGCAGCTCGCGTCGGCGCTGCGTACCCTCACCGACGGTGACCGCGACGCCCTCGGCTCGGCGCTCGGCGCCCTGGAAGCTCTCACCCGGCACCTGCGCGACCACTCCGCCTGACCGGTCCGGCTCGTCGTACGCCCGCTGCCCTTGCCGCTGCCGCGGCGGGGCCGGGCGTGCTGCGCCCCTTCACAGCTCTCCCCCCCCCATGTCCACGCGCCCCAGCCGCGCGCCGCACGTCCCGAGGACAGCTCACCCATGTCTGTCACCGCTGTTTCCACAGCGCCCACTCCCGTTGCCGACCCCCTCCCCCGCGGTCGTCGCGCCAACCCCTGGCTGACGCTGGTCGCCGTCGCGTTCGGCCTGTTCATGGTCGGCCTCGACGGCTCCGTCGTCTCGATCGCCAACGCCGAGATCGCCCGTGACCTGAACGCCTCCACGGCCGAACTGCAGTGGGTCACCAACTCCTACCTGCTCGCCCTCGCCGCCGCCCTGATCCTCGGCGGCAAGCTCGGCGACCGCCTCGGGCGCCGTACGGTCTACCTCGTGGGCGTCGTCGGATTCACCGCCGCGTCCGTCGCGATCGGCCTCGTCGGCTCGATCGAGGGCGTCATCGCCTTCCGGGCCGTACAGGGCCTCTTCGGTGCGATGCTCATGCCCAACACCCTCGCGTTGCTGCGTGCCGTGTTCCCGCCGAAGAAGTTCGGCATGGCGGTCGGAATCTGGGCGATGATCTCGTCCGTCTCCACCGCGCTCGGCCCGATCGTCGGCGGACTGCTCGTCGAGCACGTCAACTGGGAGTCGGTCTTCTACATCAACGCCCCCATCGGCGTCATCGCCCTCGTCTTCGGCCTCGTGGTGCTGCCGCAGTCCAGGAACGAGGCCGCCGCGAGCGAGAAGTTCGACGTGCCCGGCGTCGTGCTGCTCGCGCTCGGACTGCTCGCCGTCGTCTTCGGTGTCGTCAAGGGCGAGACGTGGGGCTGGACTTCGGCCGGCACGCTCGGCGCGATCGTCGGCGGCGTCGTCGTCCTGGCCCTCTTCGGCTGGTACGAGACCCGCGTCACGCACCCGCTCCTGCCCATGCGGCTGTTCCGCAACCCGGCCCTGACCATCGGTACGCTCGTCACCGCGCTGAACTTCTTCGTCCTGCTCGGTGTGATCTTCTTCGTGATGCTGTACCTGCAGAACGTGCGCGGCTTCACGCCCGTCGAGTCCGGTGTGCGCACCCTGCCGCTCAGCCTCGCCTCCATGGTGGCCTCGCCGCTCGGCGCGAAGCTCACCGAGAAGTTCGGCGCGCGCCTGACCATGCCGCTCGGGATGGTGCTCCAGGCCGGCGCCACGTTCACGATGCTCGCGTGGAGCGACGACTCGTCGTACCACACCCTGTGGCCTTCGTTCGTCGCGCTCGGGCTCGGCGTCGGCATCGTGATGTCCGCGTCCTCCGACGCGATCGTCGGCAACGCCCCCGTCGAGGACGGTGGCATCGCGGGCGGTCTCCAGGCGACCTCGCTGCAGGTCGGCGGGGCGCTCGGCACATCGGTGCTCGTCTCCCTCATCAGCAGCCGCGTCGGCTCCACCCTCGCCGGCTCACTGACCGACGCCGGTGTGCCCCACTCGGCAGCCGCTCGCTTCGAGGAGGCGAAGGACGCGGTCGCGATGGGCGTCGCCCCGGTCTCCGACGCGATGCCGGCGCAGCTCAGGGCGGCCGTGGTGGAGGGCAGCCACAGCGCCTTCATGAACGGCGTCCACACCGCCGTCCTGGTGACCGGCTTCCTCGCCCTCGTGGGCGCAGTCCTCGCGGCGTTCGGCCTCCGAGGCCGGGAGGAGGAGACGGACGAGGCCGACGAGACGGACGAGGGCACGGAGAGCGACGAGATCGTGCCGGGCCCGGCCGCTGCCGCGGTCCGGTCCTCCGGCGGCATCCCGGTCAGCGGCCACGTCATCGGCGCCGAGTCGGCACCCGTACCGCGTGCGTCCGTCACCCTGATCTCGCTGGGCGGGCGGCAGGAGGGCCGCGTGGTGGCCCGCCCGGACGGTTCGTACACGGTGGACGCGCCGGGCGCGGGAAACTACGTGCTCATCGCCTCCGCCGAGGGCTACCAGCCACAGGCTTCCACGGTGGTGGTCGGCGAGGAGCCGGTCTCGTACGACATCCTGCTCTCCGGCACCAGCGGCCTGGCCGGCACGGTCAGGTCGGCGGCCCGCAAGGAGCCGGTCGCCGGCGCCATGGTGGTCGCGGCCGACGTGCGCGGCGACGTGCTCGCCGCCGGACTGACCGACTCGGACGGCACGTTCGGCTTCTCCGAGCTGGTGCCCGGCCCGCTGACCCTCGCCGTGACCGCGGCCGGCCACCGGCCGGTCGCGCTGCCCGTCGAGATCGCCGCGCGGGGCGTCACCAGGACCGAGGTCGAACTGTTCTCCGGCCTGCAGGTGCAGGGCGTGGTCCAGGCCGCGGGCCGGCCGCTGAACGACACGCGGGTCACGCTCGTCGACGTGGCCGGCAACGTGGTGGCCACCGCGACCACCGGCGAGGACGGCGGCTACGCCTTCACCGACCTGGACGGCGGCGAGTACACGGTCACGGCGGCCGGCTACCCGCCGAAGGCCACCCGCCTGACGGTGCGCGGCTCGGGTGTGGAGAGCCACGACATCGAGCTCTCCCACCCGGGCGAGTGACAGTCGCCGGGCCGGACGCGCCAGGAGCGGAAGGGTGGCCGGCCCGGCGAAATCACCGACCCCGCAGTGCACGTATCCGCTCACCGGTGTGCTCGCCCGTTCAGGCCCGTCAGGCGCTCGTGCGGACGACCAGGCGCGTGGGCAGGATCAACGGGGTGGGGTCGTGTCCGTTGACGACCGCGACGAGCATGCGCGCCATCTCCCGCCCGAGAGCCGTTATGGGCTGATGGACGGTCGTGAGGGGCGGATCGGCGACCTGGGCGACGGTCAGGTCGTCGAAACCGACCACAGCGATGTCGGCGGGGACCGCCCGGCCGGCCGAGCGCAAGGTGCGCAGCGCCCCCGCCGCCATGTTGTCGTTGGCGGCGAACACCCCGTCCACGTCGGGGTGGTGGGCCAGCAGGACGGCCATGGCGGCGGCTCCGCTGGGCTCGGTGAAGTCCCCCTCCTGCGGCGGCAACGGCTCCAGGCCGGCCGCCAGCAAGGCGTCCCGGTAGCCGCGGTACCGGGCGCGCCCGGCCTCGGTGTCCAGACGCCCGCAGATCGCGGCCACGCGAGTCCGGCCGCGCGACACCAGGTACTCGGTCGCCTCGCGCGCTCCGCCGACGTTGTCGACGTCCACGTACCACCGGGGAGTCGAACCGACCGGGCGCCCTCCGAACACGACGGGCATCTCCGCCTCCTCGGCCACAGCGGCCAGCGGATCGTCCTCGCGCAGCGCCATCAGCATGACACCGTCGGCCCCCTTGGACCGGAAGAGCTCCCGCACCCGCTTGCGCCCCCGGTCGGAAGCGGCCAGGCACAGCATCAGATGCAGATCGGCCTCCTCCAGAGCGCTCGACGCCCCCACGATCACCTGGGCGTAGAACGGGTCCGCGAAGATCGACGGATCCTCTCCCGAGACGACCAGGGCGGCCGCTCCCGTCTGACGCGTGGCCAGAGCACGGGCGGTCGGGTTGGGGACGTAACCGAGTTGCCGGACCGCCCGTTCCACCGCCTCCCGTTTGGCGCGGCTGACATGCGGAGCGTTGTTCAGGGCGCGGGAAGCCACGGAACGGGAGACACCGGCGCGTTCGGCCACCTCGTCGAGCGTCGGCTGCCGACGCGGCGCAACGTCTGCCATGAAGCATGAGCCTTTCCCCGGACCTCGACGTCCGCACGTCTGGAATCGCTTCCAGTCCTGTGGCCATTGGGGTGTGTTCTCGCCATACGAATCGCGCTGGGCATCAGCTCTTGACACCTCAACTACCCCGCAACACCATACCGAACACACCCCAACGATTTTCGCCTGCTGCTGGGAGCGCTTCCAGTGGGAGCGCTCCCAAGATCAGGTCAGACGCATCCCTGCCAGGAAATCGAGGTTCAGTCATGCGCCGCAGAATCCGCGCCTTGGCCACAGCGCTCCTCGCCCTGCCACTGGCGTTGGCCGCCGCCCCGTCCGCCCACGCGGCCGACCCCACCACCATGACCAGTGGGTTCTACGTGGACCCCGACTCCAGCGCGAAACGGTGGGCCGCCGCCAATCCGGGCGACGGCCGAGCCGCCGCCATCAACGCGAACATCGCCAACACCCCGATGGCCCGCTGGTTCGGCTCCTGGAGCGGCACCATCGGCACCGCCACGGGCGGGTTCGCGGGAGCGGCGGACCGCGTCGACAAGCTCCCCCTCCTCGTCGCCTACAACATCTACAACCGGGACTACTGCGGCGGGCACTCCGCGGGCGGCGCCGCCTCGCCGTCCGCCTACGCCGACTGGATCGCCCAGTTCGCCGGCGGAATCGCCAACCGCCCTGCCGTCGTCATCCTCGAACCGGACTCCCTCGGGGACTACGGCTGCATGACCCAGGCCCAGATCGACGAACGTGAGGGCATGCTCTCCGGCGCCCTCACCCAGTTCAGCCGGCAGGCCCCCAACACCTGGGTCTACATGGACGCCGGCAATCCGCGCTGGGCCGACGCGGCGACCATGGCCCGGCGCCTCCACGAAGCCGGCCTGCGACAGGCCCACGGCTTCTCGCTCAACATCTCCAACTACATCGCCACCGACGAGAACACCGCCTACGGCAACGCCGTCAACCGTGAACTGAGCGCCCGCTACGGCTACACCAAGCCGTTCGTCGTGGACACCAGCCGCAACGGGAACGGCTCCGACGGCCAGTGGTGCAACCCCTCGGGCCGCCGCATCGGCACCCCCACCCGGCTGGGCGGCGGCGCCGAGATGCTCTTGTGGATCAAGGTTCCGGGCGAGTCCGACGGCAACTGCGGCGTCGGCGGCGGCTCCTCGGCCGGGCAGTTCCTCCCCGAGGTCGCCTATAAGATGATCTACGGCTACTGATCCCGGACGCCCGTGGCCCGGTACGCGCTTCCCCACGACCGGGCCACGGTGCCGTCCGCCATATCCCGGCCGGGCCCGTACCCTTCTGGTGTCTACGGCGTCACATAGCGGGCGCCAAACCACAGGAGGCAACACCCCGTGCTGATTGCTCAGCGTCCGTCCCTGACCGAAGAGGTCGTCGACGAGTTCCGCTCCCGGTTCGTGATCGAGCCGCTGGAGCCGGGCTTCGGCTACACCCTCGGCAACTCCCTCCGCCGCACCCTCCTGTCGTCGATCCCGGGTGCGGCTGTCACGTCCATCCGCGTCGACGGTGTCCTGCACGAGTTCACGACCGTGCCGGGCGTCAAGGAGGACGTCACCGATCTGATCCTCAACATCAAGCAGCTGGTCGTGAGCAGTGAGCAGGACGAGCCCGTCGTGATGTACCTGCGCAAGCAGGGCCCGGGTCTGGTCACCGCCGCCGACATCGCGCCGCCGGCCGGTGTCGAGGTGCACAACCCCGACCTCGTCCTCGCCACGCTCAACGGCAAGGGCAAGCTGGAGATGGAGCTGACGGTCGAGCGCGGCCGCGGTTACGTCTCCGCCGTGCAGAACAAGCAGATCGGCCAGGAGATCGGCCGGATCCCGGTCGACTCGATCTACTCGCCGGTGCTCAAGGTCACGTACAAGGTCGAGGCCACGCGTGTCGAGCAGCGGACCGACTTCGACAAGCTGATCGTCGACGTCGAGACCAAGCAGGCCATGCGTCCGCGTGACGCCATGGCGTCGGCCGGCAAGACCCTGGTCGAGCTGTTCGGTCTGGCCCGCGAGCTCAACATCGACGCCGAGGGCATCGACATGGGCCCGTCCCCCACGGACGCCGCCCTCGCCGCCGACCTGGTACTGCCGATCGAGGACCTCGACCTCACCGTCCGGTCGTACAACTGCCTCAAGCGCGAAGGCGTCCACTCCGTGGGTGAGCTCATCACCCGCTCCGAGGCCGACCTCCTCGACATCCGCAACTTCGGTGCGAAGTCCATCGACGAGGTCAAGGTAAAGCTCGCCGGCATGGGCCTGGCCCTGAAGGACAGCCCGCCCGGATTCGACCCGACCGTCGCCGCCGACGCCCTGGGCGCGGACCCTCACGCGGACGGATCGTTCATGGAGAACGAGCAATACTGAACCCGTCGCTCTGTCCTCCGGCCCGTTGATCCACATCCTGAGCGGGTAGACGGGTCGGCATGGCTGAAGTGGTACAGGCTGGACTGTGGGGGCTGGTGGCGGGCTCGGCGCTGCTGCTGGGTGCCGCGCTGGGATACGGGCTGCGGGTGCCGCAGAAGGTGATCGCGATCGTGATGGCCTTCGGGGCCGGAGTGCTGATCTCAGCGGTCTCCTTCGAGCTGGTCGGTGAGGCGTACGAGCAGGCGGGGCTTGCCCCCGCCGCCGTCGGCACCCTCGTCGGCGCCTTGGCCTACACCGGCGGCAACGTGTGGCTGGCCCGCCGGGGCGCGCGCCACCGCAAGCGCTCCGGTCGCGATCGGGGGCAGGCGCAGCCGTCGGAGGCCGAGCAGGGCGGGTCCGGGACGGCACTCGCTCTCGGCGCCCTGCTCGACGGTGTGCCGGAGTCCGCGGTGATCGGCGTCAGCCTGCTCGACGGCGGCGCGGTCAGCCTCGTGACCGTGGCCGCGGTGTTCATCAGCAACGTTCCCGAGGGGCTGTCCAGTTCGGCGGGGATGAAGAAGGCCGGCCGCACCAAGGGGTACGTCTTCGGCGTCTGGGCGGCGATCGCCGCGGCCAGCATGGTGGCGGCCGTCCTCGGTTACACGGTGGTCGGTTCCTTCTCCCCCGCCGTGATCGCCGCGGTGACCGCGGTGGCGGCCGGGGCGATCCTCGCCATGATCGCCGACACGATGATCCCCGAGGCGTTCGACGAGGCCCACCTGGCCATCGGGCTCGTCACCGTCAGCGGCTTCCTCGTGTCCTTCGCCCTCTCCCACACCTGACCGCCGCGTCGGGGCCTGACGGCAACCGCCGGTTTCAGGGCGTTGAAAGCACCCTGAAACCGCGCTGAATGCGCCCTGCCGCACGCTCTGCGGCATGACGACAACGACATCCCGCCCACTCGCCATCGCGGCCGAGGGACTGCGCAAGGCGTACGGGGACAAGACGGTGCTCGACGGCATCGACCTGGCGGTGCCGACCGGCACCGTCTTCTCCCTGCTCGGCCCGAACGGCGCCGGCAAGACCACCGCCGTCAAGATCCTCTCCACCCTCATCACCGCCGACGCCGGCGAGTTGCAGGTCGGCGGCCACGACCTGGCCACCGCGCCGCAGGCGGTGCGGGCCGCGATCGGTGTCACCGGGCAGTTCTCCGCCGTGGACGGGCTGATCACCGGGGAGGAGAACATGCTCCTCATGGCGGACCTGCACCACCTCTCCCGTCGCGAGGGCCGCCGCACCGCCGCCGAACTCCTGGAGCGCTTGGACCTGGTGGAGGCGGCGAAGAAGCCCGTCTCCACCTACTCGGGCGGCATGAAGCGCCGCCTCGACATCGCCATGACGCTGGTCGGCGATCCGCGGATCATCTTCCTCGACGAGCCGACCACCGGCCTCGACCCGCGCTCCCGGCACAACATGTGGCAGATCATCCGCGAACTGGTCTCCGGCGGCGTCACCGTCTTCCTCACCACCCAGTACCTGGAGGAGGCCGACGAACTCGCCGACCGCATCGCGGTGCTGAGCGACGGCGAGATCGCCGCCGAGGGAAGCGCCGACGAGCTGAAGCGGCTCGTCCCGGGCGGGCACGTGCGGCTCCGCTTCACCGACCCGGCCGCGTACCGGTCCGCCGCCGTCGCCCTGCGCGAGGCCAACCGGGACGACGAGGCCCTGTCGCTGCAGATCCCCAGCGACGGCAGCCAGCGGGAGCTGCGCGCCATCCTCGACTGGCTGGACTCGGCCGGCGTCGAGGCGGACGAGCTGACCGTGCACACCCCCGACCTCGACGACGTGTTCTTCGCCCTGACCGGCGGCACCAAGCTCCCCAACCAGTCCAAGGAGAATGTCCGATGAGTGCCCTCTCCCTCGCCGTCCGCGACTCGTCCACGATGCTGCGCCGCAACCTGCTGCACGCACGGCGCTACCCGTCCATGACCCTGAACCTGCTCCTCACGCCGATCATGCTGCTGTTGCTCTTCGTCTACGTCTTCGGAGGCGTGATGAGCGCGGGCATCGGTGGCGGCGGCGCCGACCGCTCGGACTACATCGCCTATCTCGTGCCGGGCCTGCTGATCATGACCATCGGCTCCACCGTGATCGGGGCCGCGATCTCCGTCTCCATGGACATGACCGAGGGCCTCATCGCCCGCTTCCGCACGATGGCGGTCTACCGCGGGTCCGTGCTCGTCGGGCACGTCGTCGGCAGCGTGCTGCAGGTGCTCGCCAGTCTGGTCCTGGTCGGTGCCATCGCCGTGGCCATCGGCTTCCGGTCCAGGGACGCCACGGCTCTGGAGTGGCTGGCGGCGTTCGGACTGATCGCCCTGTTCGCCCTGGCGCTCACCTGGATCGCGGTCGGTATGGGCATGGCGAGCCCGAACCCCGAGGCGGCGAGCAACATGGCGACGCCGCTGATCCTGCTGCCGCTCATCTCCAGCGCCTTCGTCCCCATCGACGCGATCCCGGGCTGGTTCCAGCCGATCGCCGAGTACCAGCCGTTCACGCCGGTCATCGAGACCCTGCGCGGCCTGCTGCTCGGCAGCGAGATCGACAGCAACGGGTGGATCGCGATGGCCTGGTGCGTCGGTCTGACCGCGCTCGGCTACCGCTGGTCGACGGCACTGTTCAACCGCGATCCGAAGTAGCCGACATGACAGCGCGGGCCGCCTCCCGCAGCTCGTCCCGCCCCAGGGCGGCGTACTCCGACACCGCGTCGGCGTACGCCGCCCGGTCGGCGTCCTCGGCCGCCTTCCGGGCGCGGTCCGCGGACATCGTCGGCTGGAAGTCGCGCAGCACCCGGAGCCGTTCGGCCAGCGCGATCATTCGTACGGCACCGGCGTCACCGGAGGCGAGCCCCGCCATGCCGAGCGCGTGCAGCACCGTCCCGAGCACAGGGAGCTCCATGGGAGAGCCGGACGGACCGGAGAGGAGGGTCCGCAGCCACTGCCGCAGCCGGCCGACCGGCTCCGCGACCAGTTCGAGACGGCCGGCGTGCGCGTGCGCCGTCACCGCCACCGCCAGGACCTGCAGCACCCACCGGTCGAAGAAGGGGTCGCCGCCGTGCAGCGAGTCGGCTGCGACCAGCGGCTGCACAGCGCTGCGCCACAAACCGAGCCCGACCTCCGTCAGTCCGCGGGCGAGCGCGATCTCGGCGCGCCCGAGGAGGGCCATGCTGTAGTCCTCCTGCTGCGCGGTGTGGGCGCCCTCGGCCTGCCGCAGCCAGTACTCGGCCTCGTCGGGATCACCGCGCTGCAGGCAGGCCAGGACGAGGCCCCAGCGGACGCCGATGAGGTCGTGGTCGTCGCCGAGCCGCGGCAACGCCTGGAGCGCCGCCTTGAGGTGTCCGTACGCGGCCTCGCCCTGCTCCGTCTGCAAGCACAGCTCGCTCAGCCGGGCGTACCCCATGACCTGAAGGAACGGATTCTCGACCGGCGCCAGTACGTCGATCATCCGCCGGGCGGAGGCGAGCGCGCGGTCGATGTCGTGCTCCGCCTCCCAGACGTACGTGGCGACGCCCTCCGCGATGCCGGCGAGCAGCGGCTGTTCGCTCTGGCAGAGCCGGTGCAGCACGTCGTAGTCGGGCGGCAGCATCTCCGGGATCGCGCTCACCACCACCGCGATGGCCCGCAGCAGCGTGTCCGGCGGGGCCGGGGGCAGCCTCCGGAGCGTGACGAGCTGGCGTACGACGTGCGGGCCGAAGCCCATGAACAGGCTCGTCGTGGACAACACCGCGGCGGCGCGGGCGACTTCGGCGTATTCGGGCTCGGGGCGGTAGTGCGACAGCGGCGGGCCGGTGTCCGCGGCGAGGGCGGTGAGGCGAGGGTAGTTGGAGCCGGTGGACCACAGGGCGGCGAGGACGGCGGTGAGGGCGGCGGTGGTGGGGCCGTCCGTACGGGCCAGGGCGTGCCGCAGGGCCAGCACGAGGTTGTCCTGCTCGGCCCTGACCCGCTCCCAGGCGGTCAGCGGTTCGGACCGGAAGAGCCAGTCGTGGTACGCGACCCCGAAGCCACGCGCCCAGGCGAGGAACCGGCCGACGGCCTCCGTCTCCTCACCCGCCTCCGCACGCCGGGCCGCGCTGAACTCCCGTACGGTCTCCAGCATCCGGAACCGCACGCCGGCCGGGGTGTCGGCGACGGTGAGCAGCGACTGGTCGGCCAACTGCTCCAGCAGGAACAGCGCGTCCTCGCCCAGCACCTGCTCCGCCGCCTCGCCCGAGAAGCCACCGGGGAAGACGGACAGCATGCGCATCGCCGCCCTGGCCTCCTCGTCGAGCAGGTTCCAGCTCCAGTCCACGACCGCGTGCAGGGTGCGGTGACGCTCCGGCACGTCCCGTGCCCCGCCGCGCAGCAGCGCGAACCGGTCGCCGAGGCGGCGGGCGATCTCCGGCACCGACAGCACCCGCACCCGCGCCGCGGCCAACTCCACGGCGAGCGGCAGCCCGTCGAGGTGGCGGCACAGCTCGGACACCTCGTCCGGCGGCAGTTCCACGCCGGGCCGGGCGGCCCGGGCCCGCTGCGTGAACAGCTCGACCGAGGTGTCCAGAGGGAGTTCCGGCAGTGCGTACACCGCCTCCGACGTGAGGCCCAACGGGGCCCGGCTGGTGGCGAGCACCCGCAGGTCCTTCGAGGACGACACCAGGGCCCGTACGAGGCCGGCGGCACCCTCGATGACCTGCTCGCAGTTGTCCAGCACCAGCAGAGCGGGCTCGGAGCCGAGCACGCCGAGGATGCCGGACACCGGGTCGGCCGAGGCGTGGCCGCCCACGGCGCCGTGCCGTCCCTCGCCCGCGCCGAGCGCGGAAGCCACCTCCGCGGCCACGTCCGCGTCGGCGGTGACGCCGGCGAGCGGCACGACGTACACCACGCGCTGCTCGGCCCGGCGGCTGACGGCGTGGGCGAGCCGGGTCTTGCCGAGGCCGCCGGGGCCGACCACGGTGACGGCACGCGAGGCGCGCAGCAGCCGCCGCACCGCCGCGATGTCGTCGTCCCGGCCGAGCAGCGGGTTCGGCTCGTGCGGCACGCCGTGCCTGGCCACGGGCGCCTCGCCGCTCAGCAGCTCCCGCTGGAGGGCCTTGAGCCCGGCGCCCGGATCCGTGCCGAGTGTCTCGCGCAGCTCACGGCGGTAGGCCTCGTACCGCGCCAGCGCGGCGGACGGGCCGGCCGTCGCCGCTTCGCAGCGCAGCAGCTCGACGAGCACCTCTTCGTCGCGCGGACGCTCCGCGGCGGCCATGGCCAGCGGCCCGGCCGCCTCCGCGTGCCGTCCGAGGCGGGCGAGCGCGAGCGCCCGCGCGCGTATGAGAGTGCCGCGGACGGGGGCGCGGTCGGTGCGCAGCGCGGCTACCGGGTCGTCGGTGTCGTACGCCCCGTCAGGGGCGCCCTCCCACAGGGCGAGTCCGGCCTCGGCCGCGGCCAGCGAACCCGCGTGGTCCCCGGCCCTGGCCCGGTCCGCGCTCGCGGCGGCGTGCAGCAGCAGGGCGGAGCTGTCGACCTGGTCCTCGGCGAGGGTGAGCCGGTATCCGGTCGGCGTGCCGGCGATGACGTCGGCGCCCAGCTGCGCCCGCGCCCTGGACACCAGGACCTGCACCGCCTTCGCCGGCCGCTCCGGCAACTCGTCCGGCCACAGTCCCGCCACCAGGCGCTCGGTGCTGCAGCCCGTGCGCAAGTCACCGGCGAGCAGCGCGAGGAGGCCGCGGAGCCGGGGCGCGGTGATCTCCTGTCCGCGATGGGCGACACGCGGCAGGAGGGTGAGGTCGGTGGTCACGCGTGCAGGTTAGCCAAGGCGGCCGCCACCGCCCTCTCGCGAGCGTCCACCTGCCCGTCGGCTGAGCGCCTGACCCCCGACCAGCGCCGCACACTGGCCGAGGCACTCATCTGTCGGCTGCCGCCGGGCGGGGGCCGCGATGCATCGAGCAGCCGGTCGCAGTGGCGGCCGAGGGGGTGGAGGGCTGCGCGGATCGGGCAACGCATGTCCGAGGCAGCCGCCTCTCATCAGCCGCGGACGTTGTGCGTCCGCCGGCCGCCGCCATCGAGGAGGGCCGGGACCTGTCCTCGATGGCGGCATCCTGGCCGACAGGGCCTACCGTCTGCTGCCCGCCGGACGGCCCGGCCTCACTTCAGGTGTCGGTCCAGGAACCGGCACCCGTCCTCCAGCTCGAACCACGGGGTGCCGGTGTGCCCGCCCGGATTGGCGTGCAGCGTCTTCTCCTTGCTGCCGAAGGCCTCGAACAGGTCCAGGGCCCGTTGCCGGGGGTTCCCTTCGTCGTCCCACTGCAGCAGGAACAGCAGCGGAATGGTGACCTGCCGGGCCTCCTCGCGCTGGGCGCGGGGCACGTACCCCCCGGCGAAGAAGCCTGCGGCCGCGATGCGCGGCTCGACCACCGCCAGCCGAATGCCGAGGGCGGTCCACCCCCCGGAGTACCCGACCGGGCCGCCGATCTCTGGCAGTTCAAGGAGGGCGTCCAGAGTGGTCTGCCATTCCGGGACCGCGTTGTCGACCAGCGGGCCGATGAAGGACTCCAAGATCTCGTCGACCGGCTCGCCGGCCTGCATCGCCCGCCGGAGGTCGGCACGGGCCTGCTCGTCGGAGGCGGAACGGGGCCGGTCACCGCACCCGGCGGCGTCGATGGTGGCCACCGCGTAGCCGCGCGCCGCGGTGTAGCGGGCCCGGGCCACCAGCCGGGGTTCCGCCTTGGGCAGGCCGTTGTTGTGGGCCATCAGGACCAGCGGGGCAGGTGCGGATCCAGACGTCCACAGCGTGCCGGGGATCTCGCCGAGGGTGAACTCGCGCTCGAGGACGCCGTCATCGAGGCGCTGTTCGGAAGTGAAGTGCATGGTCGTGCCTTTCGGGAGGGCTCGTGATCGGCGCTCCCGGACGACCTATCGCCCGACCGTGACCCCAGAGGGGAGCACCCATGTCGATACTGCGTTCACGGGTACCACCTCCTCGTTCTCTCGCACGGCCCTCGGGACGTTAGCAGTGGCCGCCGTGGTCCGCCAACGGGTTTTCGCGCAGGCTTCGCCGGCAGGGGGTCGGGCAACGCCTTGAGCCGGATCAGGCGGTGACCGAATGCCCGATCGCCGAGCCGCGTTCACCGATGAGCGGCCAGCACCGCCGCGAGGCCTTCTTGCAGGTCCTTGACGAAATACTCGGGCACCTCCAGCGACGGGAAATGTCCCCCGGCTTCGGGCGTCCTCCATCGGACGATCTGCCGGTACCGCTCCTGCGCCCAGGGGCGCGGACACTTCTCGACGTCGCGGGGGTACATCGTGAGTGCTGACGGGACGTCGACCCGAAGTTCGGGGTCCAGCGAGTTGTGGCTTTCGTAGTAGATGCGGGCCGCCGAAGCGCCGGTCCGGGTCAGCCAATACAGGGTGACGTCGTCGAGAACCCTGTCTCTGGAAATCCTCTCGAATGGGCTGTCCTCGGTATCTGACCACTCGGCGAACTTGTCGAGGATCCAGGCAAGAAGCCCGACCGGTGAGTCGACGAGCGAGTAGCCGATGGTCTGCGGTCGGGTCGCCTGCTGCTTGGCGTACGCCGCGCGATAGCGCCAGAAATCGCGGGTTTCCTCGATCCACTGACGCTCGACCGCCGTCAGGCCGTCCGTTGTCAACCCGGGCGGTCCCTCCGCGAACGTCGTGTGGATACCGAGAACGTGCGCCGGGAACCTGCCACCGAGAACGGTGGTGATATTGCCTCCCCAGTCGCCGCCGTGGGCTACGAACGTGCTGTAGCCGAGCCTTTCCATCAGTTCCACCCATGCGGCCGCGATCTTTTCGGTTCCCCACCCGGTGGTGGCCGGCTTGTCGCTGTAACCAAAGCCTGGCAGCGACGGGACCACGACGTGGAACGCCGGCGCGTCCGCGTCTTTCGGATCTGCCAGCTCGTCCACTACGTCGATGAACCGGGCAATGCTGTCCGGCCAGCCGTGCGTCAAGATCACGGGAGTGGCATCCGCGCGCGCGGATCGGCGGTGCAGGAAGTGGATCCCCAGACCATCGACGGTCGTACGGAACTGACCGATCCGGTTGAGGCGCTCCTCGAACGACCGCCAGTCGTACCCGGTGCGCCAGTAGTTCACGACATCGACGAGGTCGGCGAGAGGAACGCCCTGTTCCCATCGGCGAGGGCCGGGCGCGGCGCGATGGACCGTCTCAGCCTCCGGAAGCCGCGCGGCGGCCAGTCGCGCGCGCAGATCGTCGAGGTCGGCGTCAGTCGCGTGGGCTTCAAAGGCTTGCACATCGCTGGTCGGACGGGGCATGAGACCTCCTGGCCGTCGTGAAACCGGCCACGACCTACCGCGAACCGGCTAAGACGGTTCTAACAGTTCTCCGTGCCACGCTGCAACCGGCTAAGCTGGTTCCATGCGTGCTGCCTTCCCTGACTTCCGCCTCGGCAACGTGCTGGCGACCAGCTTCACGGGGACCCTGTCGGAGCGTCACGGCAACGCGGTGGAGCGCATTCCCACGCCGCAGCGACTCATGGACTGGCTGGAAGTGAACGGCCTCGCCGTGGACTCCTGCACCACAGCCCAACTCGACCTCGCTCGGGAACTGAGGGAGTCGATTCACGCCGCCGCGACAGCGGCCGCGCTCCAGGACGCTCTCCCCGCGGATGCTGTCCACGTCATCAACGACTGCAGCGCTCAGGGTCGGGCCGCGGCGATCCTGACGCCCGACGGTGAGCGGCGATGGCAGCTCAGCTCGGCTTCCTGTGTGGAAGACGCCCTCAGCGTGATCGCCGCCGACGCGATCAGCATCATCGCAGGCGAGCGGGACGGGAAATTGGCCTTGTGCGCATCGCCGACCTGCCGAGCCGCCTTCTTCGACACCAGCCAAAGCCGCACCCGCAAATGGTGCGACATGAACACGTGCGGGAACCGTCAGAAGAAGGCGCGCTTCCATGCCAACCGGCGCAAAAACTCCAGTTCAACGGAGTGACATGCCTGTCGTTCCGCGCACCCGCCCCTGCCCGCAGGGACTCGCGCGGCCTCCCCTACCTCACCCCGCGCATCGGCAGGAAAGCGACGATCGTCACGGGTATGGCCGGCGGCACGATGTCCCTCGCGCTTCTCACCCAGGTCGACAAGTCCTCGTCGTACGGCGATTTCGTGGCGCCCTCATCGCGCTCGGGCTCGCGATCGGCCTGGCGCTCTCGCCCTGCACGGACGCGATCATGGGTGCGTTCCCTGAGGAGGAGCTGGGCGTGGGCAGCGCGGTCAACGACACCGCGCAGGAACTGGGCGGGGCGATCGGCATCGCCAGGAGCAGGCCGGCCAACTCGCCGGCGGCGCCTACCAGCTGGCGCACGCCGTCAGCTCGTCCTTCGCGGACGCGGTGGCTCACACCAGCCTGGTGGGCGCGGCGATCCTGGGAGTCGGGGCGGTGTCGGCGGCCGGGCACGGTCACCAGGTCCAACTGCCCGTTGGCCAGGGCCAGGGTGGGGAGAGAAGCGCCTGGAGGCAGACTCGTTCGGATTCCTCATCGGGCAGGGAGAGGCGCTGGCTCGTCAGTCCGTCGAAGCCGGCGAGGAAGAACCGGGCGATGGTCTCCGCCGGGTGGGCGAGCGAGCGACTCGTGCGGACGGCGGCCTCCGTCAGCAGGTGGTGGCTGCCAGGCTGATCGCGCACGGTCCTCCACGGTGCCGCCGCCAGGGCGCCGAGCGTCTCCTCGAACCCCGCGTTCTCCGGCGCGGCTTTCCTCACCTGGGGACAAGATCGTCCGTGAGCTGCTCCATCACGGCGCGGTACAGCCCTTCTTTCGTCCCGAAGGTGTAGTGCACCGTGGCCTGGGCCACCCCCGTTCGGCGGCGATGGCGCGCGTGCTCCCGGCAGCCACGCCCTGACGGGTCATCGCACAACAAGGTCGACCGAACACATCGGTCGCGCGTCAGCAGGTGCCGTCAGGCGCCGACCCAGACCGGGGCGTCCGTGCCCCACAGGCCCGGCGGGCGTGCCCAGTTCACCGGGCCTCCCTCGTACGACACCGGCGGCAGCGCGTGCCGCAGCCGGCCCATGGGACTGTCGATCTCCGTCAGCCGGCGCCCGGCGTCAAACCCGTCGTCCTCGCCCGGAGCGGAGACCAGGTCGTGGACCAGCCAGTGCGCGGTCTGCGTCAGGGCCAGGCGGACCAGCCAGGTGCCGCCCGTGCGGTGCTGCTCGGTGAGCGCGCGCAGCACCCCGGCCGCCAGCAGATAGCCGGTGCCGTGGTCGAGCGCCTGGGCAGGCAGCGCGCCGGGCGAGTCCGGCGAGCCCTCCAGTTCGGCGATGCCGGTGGCCACCTGGACCAGGCTGTCGAAGCCCCGCCGCTCGTGCCACGGCCCGTAACGGCCCCACGCGGACAGCTGGGCGATCACGAGACCCGGACAGCGCCCGGCGAGCGCCTCGGGCGTCAGCCCGAACCGGTCCAGCGCGCCCGGCCGGTAACCGGTGACGACTACGTCCGCCTCGTCGAGCAGTTCCTCGAAGACCCGGCGGCCGGTGGCGTCACCCAGGTCCAGGGTCGTCGAGCGTTTCCCCATCCCCGTGTCGTTGTGGGCCTCCTGACTCTCCGGCAGCTGCGGGGCGTCGATCCGCAGCACGTCCGCGCCGAGCAGCGCCAGCGTTCGGGTGGCGACCGGCCCGGCGAGCACCCGCGTCAGATCCAGGACGCGCAGCCCCGAGCAGGGCAGCGCGGCGTCACCGAGCACCCGGTCCGGGGCGTCGTCGACGCGCGAAGTCGTCAGCAGCGGCTGCCCCGCGACCAGCGCCCCCTGTTCGCTCTTGGCCCATTCCTCGGGGCCGCGTGCCGCGACGGCCAGACCGCCCGCCGCGTAGACGGCCTCCTCCACCTCAAGCGCGGTACGCCCCGCGATCGCCTCGGCCACCGCATCCACCGTCTCCTCGCCGGCGTCCCCCGGCACTCCGAGAGCGGCGTGCAACCGGGCCCGGTGGTGCGGGTAGTTGGCGTGGGTACGGACCCATCCATCGGCCGACCGCCAGAACCGGGACAGCGGCGCGAAGGTCGGCCACGCTTGCCCGTCGACCCGCACCAGCCGGTCGCTGAGGAACGCCGTCGCGACCGACTCGTCGTCGACCCGCACCCTGGGCACGGCCCGCCCCGTGCGTACGGAAGTGAGCTCGGCGGCCGCGAGCGAGCACACCGCGACGGTGGCGCGCGCCAGCTCCATCACGGGCAGCCGCGCCGGCAGTCCTCCGGACGGGCCGCCGTAGGACACCCTGTCGAGCAGAGAGGCATCGGCACCCAGTGCCGCCCAAGCCTGCGACGTGGCTGCGGAGATGAGACAGCGCATACCCGCACTATGGCACTGACCGCCCATCGGGAAGGGCCCCGGGGTGATATCTCTGGGCACCGCGCTGACCTGGGCGGTTGCCCCCTCACGCAGGGCCGCGTTGTCGCTTGCTCAGTCCGCCGGGTCGGCGGCGACTTCATTTCGCGGAGCGCCCCGACGTCGTGTAGCTGGGTGCCCTTCGCGAGCTGCTCAGCGCTCCAACACGAGGGCGAGGCCCTGGCCGACGCCGATGCACAGGGTTGCCACGCCGGTGCCTGACCCGGCTGCCTTCAGCTGATGGGCTACGGTCCCGACCAGGCGAGCGCCGGACGCGCCCAACGGGTGGCCCAGGGCGATGGCACCGCCGTGCCGGTTGAGGATCGCGGGGTCGAGCTCGGGCCATTCGGCGAGGCAGCCGAGCACTTGGGCGGCGAAGGCCTCGTTGAGTTCGAGAGTGGTCAGATCGGCGAAGCTCTTGCCCGCCTTGGCCAGCGCGCGGTGGACTGCCTCCACGGGTGCCAGACCGAAGTAGTGCGGGTCGACTGCGGCAACGCCCGACGTGGATACCCGGACCAGCGGTTCGCTTCCGAGTGCTTTCAGGCCCTCGTCGTCGGCCAGGAGCAGGGCCGCGGCGCCGTCGTTGAGTGGAGACGCGTTGCCCGCTGTGACGGTGCCACCGCTTTTACGGAAGGACGGCTTCAGCTTGGCCATGGCCTCCGGTGAGGCGTCGGGGCGTACGCATTCGTCACGGTCGAAGACCACGGGGGCACTCTTGGGCCGTTCGATGGTCACAGGGACGATCTCCGCGTCGAGCAGGCCGTTCTCCTGTGCGGCGGCGGCCTTCTGGTGCGAGGAGAGCGCGAACGCGTCCTGCTGCTCCCGGGAGATCCCGTGCTTGTCGGCGATGAGTTCGGCCGACTCCCCCAGTGGGACGGTCCACTGCGGCTCCATCCTCGGGTTCACCATCCGCCAGCCGAGCGTGGTGGAGTACAGCTCCGCGTGCCCCGCGGGGAAAGGGCGCTCGCTCTTGGGCAGGACGTAGGGGGCGCGGGTCATCGACTCGACGCCGCCAGCCAGGGCAATGGAGACGTCGCCGAGTGCGATGGCCCGCGCGGCTTGGATGACGGCCTCGAGGCCGGAGGCGCACAGCCGGTTCACCGTCACGCCGGGCACGGACGTGGGCAGTCCGGCCAGCAGCCCCGCCATGCGGCCGACATTGCGGTTCTCCTCGCCGGCGCCGTTGGCGTTGCCGAAGTACACGTCGCCGATCCGTTGAGGATCCAAGTTCGGTGTACGGGTGAGGAGTTCACGGATCACGTGGGCGGCCAGGTCGTCGGGGCGTACGGATGCGAGGGATCCGTTGTACTTGCCGATCGGGGTACGGACGGCGTCGACGATGTAGATGTCCTTCACTGCAGGCCCTCCGCAACGGTCAGCTTGGCGTCGGTCTTGGCGATGACCTCGTCGACGGTCACACCCGGCGCCGTCTCGGCCAGCAGCAGACCGTCGTCGGTGACGTCGAGCACGCCCAGGTCGGTGATGATCCGGTTCACGCACGCCTTGCCCGTGAGCGGCAACGCGCACTCGGTGAAGATCTTGGGCGAGCCGTCCTTGGCGGTGTGGGTCATCACCACGATCACTCGGCGGGCGCCGTGCACGAGGTCCATGGCGCCGCCGATGCCGGTGATCAGCTTGCCGGGGATCGCCCAGTTGGCCAGGTCGCCCTGTTCGGACACCTGCATGGCGCCCAGCACGGCGACATCGATGTGGCCACCCCGGATCATGGAGAAGGACAGCGCGGAGTCGAAGAAGGACGCCCCGGGCAGTACCGTGACGGTCTCCTTCCCGGCGTTGATCAGGTCCGGGTCGACCTGGTCCTCGGCGGGGTAGGGGCCGGTGCCCAGGATCCCGTTCTCGGACTCCAGGACGACTTCGACACCCTCGGGGAGGTGGTTCGGTATGAGGGTGGGCAGACCGATGCCGAGGTTGACGTACTGGCCATCACCCAGCTCGCGCGCCGCGCGGGCTGCGATCTCTTCCCTGCTCCAGGCCATCAGGTGCTCACCGTCCGCTGCTCGATCTTCTTGTCCGCCGCCTGCTGATGGGTGAGTGCGAGAACCCGCTGCACGAAGATTCCCGGCAGGTGCACTGCGTCCGGGTCGATCTCGCCGGGTTCCACGAGTTCCTCGACCTCGGCGATCGTGACCCGGCCCGCCATCGCGGCCAGCGGGTTGAAGTTGCGGGAGGACTTGTTGAAGACGAGGTTGCCGTGCCGGTCCCCCTTCGCCGCCCTCACCAGGGCGAAGTCGGTACGGATACCGCGCTCCAGCACATACTCCACGCCCTCGAACTCCCGCACCTCCTTCGGCGGTGAGGCGAGCGCGACGCCGCCCTCACCGTCGTACCGCCACGGCAGTCCGCCTTCCGCGACCTGTGTGCCCACGCCGGCGGGGGTGTAGAAGGCGGGGATCCCGGCGCCACCGGCCCGCAGCCGCTCGGCCAGCGACCCCTGCGGGATCAGCTCGACCTCCAGCTCACCGGCCAGGTACTGCCGGGCGAACTCCTTGTTGGCGCCGATGTAAGAACCGGTCACCCGGGCGATCCGCCCGGCGGCCAGCAGGACGGCGAGCCCTGAGTCCATCGCGCCGCAGTTGTTCGACACCACCCTCAAGTCGGTCACGCCGAGCTCGTGCAGTGAGTTGATCAGCACGTCCGGGACGCCACTGAGGCCGAACCCGCCGACGGCGAGGGACGCGCCGTCGTGGACATCGGCCAGGGCCTGTGCGGCGGAGGCGACCACCTTGTCCATGTCAGACCTGCTTGACGGTCGGCTGGTAGGCGAGGAACTTCCAGGTGCCGTCCGCTCGCGTCCACACGGCGAGCGAGCGGTTCGACAGCTGCTTCCGAACGCCTCCGGCGGTCAGGTCGGCGTTCATCTCGCCGATGACGACTGCGGTGTCCCCGACCACGGTGATCGTCTCGATCGGGTGGTCGATCCGGTGGTAGATGTAATACCCGCTCTTGCACTTGTCCAGGTACGAAGTCAGCGTGTCCAGGGCCCCGTTGGAGTGGGTGTAGGAGAGGCCGTGGTGAGCGAGTTCGGCGAAAGTGTCGAAGTCCTGGTTGACGATGGCGTCGAAGCGCCGGTTCTCCAGGGCACGGATGATTGCCGCGTCATCTGCAGTCATGAGTGGTTCCTTCGGTGCGGTCGGTGCGTGAGTGAGAGGCAGAGCAGGTCACGAGGTCGGCGGTTCGCCGGCCCAGGCGCGGCTCAGGAGGCGCGTGAGGCCGTCCTCGGTGACCTGCCGCGGGTTGGCGTACGGCTGGGCCAGCGCCTGCTCGACGATCCGGCTGATGTCGTCTTCCTCCATGCCGAGTTCACGCAGTGAGCTCGGGGCGCCCAGGCGCCGGGCGAGCTCCCACAAGGTCGTGGCCGGATCGGAGACCTGGCCCAAGGCCCACTGGAGTGCGGAGACGGCGTCGGGGGCGGCGGGCTGGTTGTAGGCCAGGGCGTACGGCAGGACGACGGTGTGGGTCTCGGCGTGCGGCAGGTCGAGCGTGCCGCCGAGGGCGTGGCACAGCTTGTGGTGCAGGGACATCGTGGTGGCGCCGAGACAGGCCCCGCACAGCCACGCCCCGTACTGGGCCTCGGCACGTGCCTGGATGTCCTTGCCATCTGCGACTACGGCGGGGAGGGCGGCGGCGAGCGAGCGTACGCCTTCTTCGGCCATCAGGCTGATGATCGGCGAGGCGTCCGGGGCGTAGAGGGCCTCGACGGCGTGCGCGATCGCGTTCATTCCGCTGGTCGCGGAGACAGTTGCCGGAAGGCTCAGCGTGAGTTCGGGGTCGTAGAGCACGCTGACGGGCAGGACCCGTGGATCCTTGCCTGTGCGCTTGCGACCGTCCTCGGTCAGCCCCCACACAGAGGTCATCTCCGAACCGGCGTACGTCGTGGGTACGGCGATGATCTTCAGGCCGTGTTCCAGGGCGATGGCTTTGCCGAGTCCGATCGCCGATCCGCCGCCGACCGCGATGCAGCCGTCCGCGCCCAGTTCCGCCGCCCGGTCGCGGGCCGCGGCAGCGGATTCGAGCGGAACGTGCATGCGGGCGTGTGGGTGGACTCCCACGGCACGCTCGCCGATCATCTGCGCGACGGTCTCGCCGAGTTCCTGCTGCGGCGGGGAACACAGGACGAGGACGCGCTTGAGTCCGGCCTTGTCGATCTCGTCGGCCAGCTGGCTGAGCACGCCGGGTCCCATGACCACGCGCATGGGCAACGACTGGTAGGTGAAGGTGCGGGCCTGGCTCATCGCTTGGCCTCCTGGCCGTCGTCGCTGAGGAGGGTGATGTCGAAGTGGACGGCGCGGTACGGGTTGTCGAAGCCGAGTTCGGCCGCGCGGACGGGGTCGTCGACCTGGGCGAAGTCGCGTACGAGGCTTTCCTTGACGCCGAAGACCACGTCGGAGCCCATATAGGGGCAGTCCCGCACGAACAGGTGGGTGATCAGCGGCCGGTGGCGCTGGGCGTTCACCAGGAAGTGCAGGTGCGCCGGCCGGTTCGGGTGGCGGTGCGTCGCCTCGAGCAGGCGGCCGACGGGACCGTCGACGGGGATCGGGTAGAAGCGGGGGACGATGGAGCGGAACCAGAACTCGCCGTTGTCGTCGGTGGTGAACAGGCCACGGAGGTTGCGCTCGGGCTGGATGCCGGGCTGCTGTACGTCGTAGAAGCCCTCGGCGTTCGCCTGCCAGACGTCGACGGTGGCGTTCGCGATCGGGTCGCCCTTCTCGTTGGTGACACGCCCGGTGACCAGGCACTGCTCGCCCTTGCCGTCCAGGGCGATGAGGTCGCCGGGCTGCCTGGGTGGTGACTCGACCATGTGGAACGGGCCGAGGACGGTGGACTCGGTGGCGAGTTCCAGGGAGCGGTTGTTGATCGTCTCGACCAGCATGGAGACACCCAGTACGTCCGACAGCAGGATGAACTCCTGCCGGACGTCGGTGCAGGCCTGACCGGTCTCGGTGAGGAAGGCGATGGCCGCTTCCCACTCCTCGTTGGTGAGGTCCACGTCCTTGACGAAGTCGTGCAGATGCCGGACGAGGGAGCCCAGAACCTGCCGCAGTCTCGGGTCCGTGTCCGAGCCGAAACTCTCGACCACGATCTCCGCGGACCTGTCCTCGGTGAACAGCGAAGGCGCACTCATGGGACCCTCCCGACCTTTCATACGTAACGTGTGCGTCTGGCGCCCCGATGGGGCTTGCGTCGTCGAGCCGTGTCAGGGGCCGACGGGTGTACGCCCGTGGTAGGCGTTCTCCACGACGAGGGTGAGGACCTCCGGCTCCAGCTCGGCGTCCCGCGCGGCCGTCTCGTCGCGCCGCAGTGCCTCCAGGGCGGCGTCCAGCCCGTCGAGTCCCATCCCCAGCTCCCGCAGGCTCCGCGCGGCGCCGACCTCGTGGGCGAGTTCGGTGATGCCCTGCACCGCGTCATTGCAGCCGAGGGCTTCAGCGACACGAGCGAGAGCCAGCGGCCGCTTCACACGGGTGGCCGCCAGCAGATGCGGCAGGAGGACCGGGCGTACATCGGCGTGGCGCAGTCCGCAGACTCGTTCCACGGCTTCGCAGAGTGCGCGATGGGGTCCCGGAGGGGTCACGGCGAGCGAGCTGGCGGTGAGGTATCCGCCGTACTGGGTCCGGGACCGGCCGACCAGGCCGTGGGGATGCAGGATCGCGTCCGGCATGCCATCGGCGATCTGACGGATCCCTTCCTCTGCCATCATCGCGGCGACCGGACTCGCATCCGGCGTGCACAGGACGTCCACGCCGTACGCGAGCGCGCGCATCGCGGATCGGGCGGTGACGTGGTCCGGAAGCCCGACGGTGAGAGCCGGGTCGTAGATCACCACCCTCGAGGCCGCCGGTGACATGTCTGCGGCGGGTTCGCTCCTCCCTGGAGACAGCGGCGGGGTGCCCGACGGGGAAACGAATTCCGCACCGGCGTACGAGGTCGGCAGGGCGATCAGGGGGAGTTCCGCACGCAGCGCGGCCTGTCTGGCAGCGTGGATCACCGCACCGCTCCCGATCGCGACCATGCAGTCAGCCTCCTCGCGCGCCGCGACTTCGTACGCCCGGGAGATCTGCCCCACGACCGACCGGCTTCGCGAGAACGCCAACGGCTGCGCGCGCCCACCCGGCATCGCCGCCGTGAGTGCGCCGGCCACGGCTTTCTGCGAGGCGGAGGCCATGACGAGGACCGCCTTGGCGCCGAGACGGTCGAGTTCCGGCTGCACAGACGTACGGTGAGCATCGACCGCGAACACGACCCTGACCGCGTGCACGTCATGGGTGAAGCCCGCGACGACCTCCGACATCGATCTCGCCGTCACGAGAACCTTCTTCCGGTCGGCGCCGCACGGTCGCCACGGGGCCTCCGGTACGAGAAGGGAGTTGATGGTGAGCATGAAACTCCCTCCTCGTCTGTGCCTCTGCCCGGGGGACGGACCGCCTCCGCGCTCCTGTGAACGTTGCGTCACATGGTTGTCGTGCAGTATTGATCCTGTCCAATACTCGTTTTGCCTCTGATCTATACGACTGACGACTACATCACGCCCGGCGCTCCCGGCACCGAGCGACTGAGGGCGGATCACACGAATGGAACTGCGACAACTCCAGTACTTCCTGGCCGTGGCCGACGAGCTGAACTTCAGCAGGGCGGCGGACCGGCTCAACATGACTCAGCCGCCTTTGAGCGCTCAGATCCGCCAGCTTGAGGAGGAGCTCGACGTGGCCCTCTTCGAGCGGACCACGCGCAAGGTGAAGCTCACGGCGGCAGGCCGTCACTTTCAGAAGAGCACGCAGGAGCTGTTGAGCCAGCTGGACACGAACATCGTGGACGCGAGGAGAGCAGCGAAAGGCGAGTGGGGCAGGCTGGCTCTGGGCTTCGTTCCCTCCGCCACCATCGAAACCCTCCCGCCCATCCTTCGCGACTTTCGGGCGAGGTTCAGCAATGTGCGCCTCGACCTGCACGAACTCACGCCGGAGCGGCAGGTCTCCGGGCTGCGGGACGGATCACTGGACTGCGCCTGCTTCTACCTTCCGTTCGCCGAGATGCATCCGTTCGGTGACCGGAACCTCAGGTCCGCGGCCATCTCCAGCGAACCTCTGGTGGCGGCGCTTCCACCTGGTCACAGACTTGCGGCGCAGCGGAAGATCCACGTCGGCGAGCTTGCCGAGGAACCGTTCGTGACGGTCAGCGGCCACACCGGCCAAGGGCTGCGCGAGATCATTCAGGAGCAGTGCCGTCGGGGCGGATTCGCGCCCCGCGTCGTTCAGGAGGCGGCCCTGATCCAGACCATCGCGGGGCTGGTGGCCAGCGGGGTCGGCGTCGCACTCATTCCCGCTTCGGTGCGTCGCATCCAGAAGATCGGCGTCACCTACCGTGCGCTCCAGAATGATCCCCTCAGCGTCGAGATGGGCCTCATCTGGATGCGGGAGAACAACAGCCCGGTGCTGACCGGCTTCATCGATGGAGCAACGCGGGCCGGATGACGTCCTGTGCCCCATGTCGCAGCCGACTCGACGCCGGCAGTGTGGAGCCTGTCAAAGACGGCGGGACGGACCGTCCCCGAGGACGACCTCGACGGCAGCCCTCCCGCCGAGTGCGATGAGCTCGATGGCCTTCTCCTGCAACATCGACTCCGTCCAGGGGCTCTCCGGCCACGGCCGGCGCCCCCGCGCGGCGCGTGGTCCGACGGTATGTCTCGAGCAGGAGACACTCCCGCTGTGTGGCCTGCTCCGATATCCGCCCCTCAATGGCGACCCCTGCCTTGCGCATCAGGGCCTCTGTCTCAGGACCGGCGTCGGCCGCTTCGCCGGCGAGGTCGACGACGCCCGTTCGTACCGACCACATTCTCGGCGAGGGAGAACCCCGGCGCGGCGGCGAGGGCGTCACGGCGTCGCCTTGCGAAGGCATCTCCGACGCGGCACTGGATCTATTTGCCAGCCGTATAAATCGCTCGAATAACAAGTATTGGACAGTCTGAGTAGCGGGCCCAAGTATGTAACGCAGAGTTTACGCCGCTCCTGCCCAGGCTTGTCGCATAAGACCCAATAATGCCCATTGGTGCCGAGTCGTTCAGTCCCGCCTTGACCGGCCACAGTCAGCGTGCGGCACGACGTGATGGCGCCCCGAGGCCCCCACCTGCACAAACGGACATTCCCCGCCTCGCCGAATGCCTCGATGCCAGGCACCGCCCTCGATGGGGCGAACAATCTCCGCCAACCAGGTAATCGCCGAGTATCAATCGAAAGGAACTGACCTTGAGCACCTACGAACTCATTGCAGCCTGCTGGGTCACCGCGGGAGACGCGCCCGCAGGGGCGGAAAACGACCGCAGCCCGCTCGGCGTCCGCGAGCGCATCGAGGCCGCGGGCCGCGCCGGCTTCAAGGGCTTCGGTATCGGCCACCTCGACCTGCTCGACGCGGAGCGAACCGTCGGCTTCCCGGACCTGAAGCGGATGCTCGCCGACAACGGCATCGAGCATTTCGAGATCGAGTTCCTCATGAACTGGTTCACCACAGGTGAGGACAGGGAACGCTCCGACAAGATCCGCGCCGACATGCTCCGCGCGGCTGAAGCGGTCGGGGCCCGCCACATCAAGTGCGGTGACCACACCGGCGCCAAGATCAGTGTCGACCGGCTCGCCGAGAGCTTTGCCGGCTTGGCCGCCGACGCCGCTGAGGCGGGCACACGTCTCGCTCTCGAGCCGATGCCCTTTGGCGCGATCAAGACCCCCCAGGAGGGACTGGAGGTGGTCCAGCGGGCCGGGCACCCGGCGGGTGGACTCCTGATCGACATCTGGCACACGCAACGTGCCGGCGTCGACTTCGCCACCCTGGCCGATTTTCCGGCCGAGCACCTGACCAGCATCGAGCTCGACGACGCACCGGCCACCTGGGAGGGCGACCTTCTGGCGGACACCTTCAACGGCCGACGCCTGTGTGGTGAAGGCGAGTTCGACGTGGCCGGCTTCGTGGACGCCATCAAGAGCACCGGCTACCAGGGGCCTTGGGGCGTGGAGATCCTGGGTGCGGAGTATCGCAAGCTGCCCCTTGAGGAGGCGGTGAACGCGGCCTACACGACCACTCTGTCCTTCCTCGACCGGCCCGCCGGCTGAGCACGCCGGGCCGATCCGCGTCGCCATGGCCCGATGTGCCTCCTCCTAGCCCAGGCCTGTGCCCTGCGGCCTGACCGCGCCTCACCAAACCGCACCCGCCTGGACGGATGACTCACATGGATCTGCAACTGAACGGCCGCCAGGCCCTGGTCACCGGTGCCGCCACCGGCATCGGCCGCGCCACCGCGGAACACCTGGCCGCCGAGGGCTGCAGGGTTGCCGCGCTCGACATCGATGAGACGGCGCTGCACGAACTCGAAGAGGCCGCTGGGGAACTTGCCGGCTCGGTCGTCGCCGTACCGGCCGACCTGTCGAGCGCGGCGGGGTGTTCTGGAGGAGCGGCCCAGGCCCTGGAGGCACTCGGCGGCCTGGACATCCTCGTGAACAACGTCGGCTCGGGTGCCGTACGGCACTTCGACGCCCTCACCGACGATGACTGGCAGCGCACGCTTGATCTGAACTTCATGAGCTGCGTGCGCATCACCCGCGCGTGCCTGCCCACGCTGCGCAAGGCCACCTCCGGCGTCATCGTCAACAACGCCTCCGACCTGGCGCGCCAACCCGAGCCGGTACCTGCGGATTACTCCGCCAGCAAGGCCGCCGTCCTCTCCCTGACCAAGTCACTCGCACGAGCGGAGGGGCCGGCCCTTCGGGTCAACGCCGTCGCTCCCGGCCCGGTCTGGACACCGTTTTGGACGAAACCCGGCGGCTTCGCCGAGACCTTCGGGGACGTGCACGGCATGGAACCGATGGCCGCGGTCGAGCACGAGATGAGCCTGCGCCAGCTGCCGTTGCGCCGCCTCGGCACGCCCGAGGAGGTCGCCCGGGTCATCACCTTCCTCGCCAGCGATGCCGCGAGCTTCGTGACCGGGTCGGTGTGGGGCGTGGACGGCGGCAGCGTACGCAGCCTGCTCTGACCGTGACACCCGCACCGCCCTGCCGGTCGGCGGCGACCGAAACCTGAACCGAACCCGCCCTTCTCCCCAGTGCATAGACGGAGACCACCATGATCACCGCATCCCGCGTACGGACGAACGCGACACATGGGGCCGCGTCGTGAAGGCGGTCGTGCTCTCACCGGACCGCAAGCTCGCGCTGGAGGACCGGCCGGTCCGGGAACCCGGCCGGGGCGAAGTACTGATCGCCTCGGAGTACTGCGGTATCTGCGGCACCGACCTGCACGCCGCCGAGCTGGACCTCTTCGCGCCGCCCGTCACGATCGGGCACGAGTTCTCCGGCACGATCGCCGCGATCGGGCATGGTGTCACCAGCTGGAATGTCGGCGACCGGGTGGCGGTGAACCCCAACGGGAACATCTGCGGCGTGTGCGAGGCATGTCGCGCCAGCCGCACCAACCTGTGCAAGTCAGCGGTCTTCGACAACGGCCTCGGCGTCCGCCGTGACGGGGGCATGGCCGAGTACGCCACGATCCCCGCGGTCCACCTGCACCGGCTGCCCGACTCCGTCGACAGCAAGCGCGGTGCGTGGACCGAGCCGCTCGCCGTCGCGAGCCGCGCCGTACGCGGATCAGGCATCCGACTCGGCGACTCAGCCGTGGTCATCGGAGGCGGCCCCATCGGCCTGCTGACCGTGCAGTTGTTGCGGCGCGCCGGTGCCGCGCGGATCGACGTCATCGAACCGTCCAGCTTTCGCCGTGACGTCGCGATGCGGCTCGGCGCGGATGCGGTCTATACCCCGCAGTCGCTCGACGAGGCCGTCGCCTCCAGAGACTTCCGGCCCGTCGACCGAGTCTACGAGTGTTCTGGGCACCCAACCGCGGTACAGACCGCGATCACCTTGATCGCGCCGGGCGGGAGGGTCCAGTTGATCGGGGTCGCCGCGGCACCGGTCGCGTTCTCCGCGATGGACGCGCTCATCAAAGAAGTGACCATTTCGGCGAACTTCATCTATGTCGAGGAGTTCGACCATGCCATCGAGCTCCTGCGCCGGGACGCTGTCGACGTCGTCTCGCTGACCTCGACGGTCGTGACGCTCGATCAACACGAGGCGGCGTTCGCCGCACTTCGAGAGCCTGAATTCACCATCAAGGCACTGATCAAGACTGGAACCGCCGCTTGACCGCCTTATCCATCATCCGCACAGCCCGTCCCCGGAAAAGAGGCCCCAGATGTCCCCGCTCACCCACCCCAGAACCCTGACGACCGCTCGCGGCAGGCGCCTTGCAGCAATATGCCTGAGCGTGGCCCTGATCGGCGGCGCCACGGCATGCAGCGCCACCGGCCCCACCGCCGCCGGGGCTGCGAAGGGATCGAAGATGCAGCTCGGGCTGTCCATGCCGACGCTCAACACCCCCTTCTTCACGGTCCTGGTCAAGGAGGCGACAGTCCAGGCGAAGGCCCACGGCGGCAAGGTCGTGCAGACGACGAACGCCAACCGCGACGCCAGCCAGCAGGTCAACGACTTCCGTAACCTCATCGCGGCCGGCGCCAACGTGATCCTGGCCGGCGTGGTCGACCGGTCGGCGATCCAGCCCGCTCTGGACTACGCGAAGAGCCAGAACGTCCCGGTGGTCATCGTCGACGACGCCCCCGCCGCCGGAGACGTGTACGCCGTCGTGAAGGCGGACAACGAGGCGATGGCGGCCCAGGCCGCGGACGTACTGGCGGCCAAGGTGCCCAAGACCGGCAAGGTCCTGGAAGTCATGGGCGGTCTGACGACCACCAACGGACAGGACCGCAAGACCGGCTTCGACAAGGAGTTCAAGAAGAAGGCTCCCGGCGTCAAGGTCATCCAGCAGTCCGCCGAGTGGGACGGCCCGAAGAGCGCGAACGTCATGTCCGCCGTCCTCAGCGGCACTCCACAGCTGAACGGCGTGTTCCTGGCCACCGACACTCTCTACTACGAGCCGGTCGCCGCGACTCTGAAGGCCCGCGGGCGCCTGACTCCCGCGGGGCAGTCCGGACACCTGCCGATGGTCGCCATCGACGGCGGCGTGGAATCGCTCAACGCGATCCGCAAGGGCTACCTGGACGCCACCGTCTCGCAGCCCGTGCTCGACTACGCCAAGTACGGCGTCGACTATCTCCAGGACGCGCTGGACGGCAAGAAGATGAAGGCCGGGGCCACCGACCACGACAGCACGGTCGAGAAGAACGGCTCCTACTTCATCGACGAGCTGCCCGCACCCGTGGTGACGAAGAAGAACGTCGACGACTCCACCCTGTGGGGCAACAGGTCATGACGATACCCAACCACACCGCTGACGCGCACGACCTGCTCGGCGCGGGCGAAACCATCGTGGATATCAAGGACGCCGTCAAACGGTACGGAGCCACTACGGCACTCGACGGGCTGTCGCTCACCGTGCGGCGGGGCGAGTCTCACGGACTCGTCGGCCGCAACGGCGCCGGCAAGTCCACCCTGGTGTCCGTCCTGACCGGGCTGAACGAGATCGACTCGGGCAGGTTCTTGCTGGGCGGCACCCAACCGCCACCGCGCTCGGACCGCAAGGCCTGGCTGTCCGCAGTCAGTTGTGTCTACCAGCACCGCACCCTCGTACCCGGCCTCAGCGTCGCGGAGAATCTGTACCTGGGCACGTACCAGAACAAGCAGACGATCTCCTGGAGCGCGCTCAACAAGGCCGCAGCCGAGGAACTCGAGAACTGGGACATCCCCATCCCGCCGACGAAGAAGGTCATGGACCTCGGCGTCGGCGAGGCCCAGATGATCGAAATCGTACGAGCCCTCAGCCATGGCTCACGGTTCGTGATCCTGGACGAACCGACCGCCCAGCTCGTCGCCGGCGAGATCGACGCCCTCATGACCCGCGTCAACCAGCTGCGCGAACGCGGCGTCACGTTCCTGTTCATCTCCCACCACCTGGATGAAGTCCCGCAGGTGTGCGACGCGGTGACCGTGCTACGCAACGGCAGGGACGTCCTGAGCGGAGATGCGCACAAGCTCACCACCTCCGACATCGTCTCCGCGATGGTCGGCGACGAGGGCTCTGGCACTGTCCTCACCGGCAAGAAGCAGATCGTCCGCCCGCCACTGCCCGATGACGCACCCGTCGTGCTCGACGCCGCAGTCAACGTAGACGGCTATCAGGACACGATGGAGCTGTCGCTGAGGGCCGGCGAGGTTGTCGGCCTGGCCGGGCACCTGGGATCGGGCACCCGCAGCCTGGCCCTGACTCTGGCCGGACACAACCGCGGCTGGAAGGGCTCGATCACGGTCCAGGGCAAACCGGTGCCCCGTACTTGGGACCCCTACACGGCAGTGCGTACCGGTGTCAGCCTGTTGCCCGAGGACCGCATCAACACGGGCCTGGTCGGCGGGATGTCCATCGAGGACAACATCACCATGCCGGCCTTGAAGAAGCTGACCAAGCGCGTCCTCCTGGACCGCCGTGCCCGGCGCCGGTTCGCCGAGACCAACCGCACCGACCTCGGCGTGAAGTGCTCCTCCGTGGCCCAGCCCGTGGGCGAGCTCAGCGGCGGCAACCAGCAGAAGGTCTTGCTGGGCTCGGCACTGAGTACCGATCCGGCCGTGCTCGTCCTGCTGCACCCCACCGCAGGCGTCGACATCGCCTCCAAGGCCACGATCCTCGACATCGTCGAGCAACGACGCAAAGAGGGACTGGCCGTTCTCCTGGTCAGTGACGAACCGGAGGAACTCGCCTTCTGCGACCGGATCCAGATCTGGGTCCGCGGCAGGAAGACAACGGAAGGAAGCGGCATGACCGAGAGCGAACTCGTCGCCGCCATGGAAGGCTCCGAACTGTCCAGCGAGGAATCATGAGCACCAGCACCCACCACAACGACGTCGCCCCGCCCAAGCGCGGCACCTCACCTGTCGCCGCACATCCCGCCCGGGGCCGCACCCTCGCGGACTTCCTCAAGCCCGAATGGGCCGTCCTTCCGGTCCTCGTGGTCGTCATCGTCATCGGCGCGGCACTGAACCCCACCTTCCTCTCCTACAACAACATCTACGGCATCCTGCAGCAGACCAGCGAACTGGCCGTCCTCACCATGGGCCTCACGCTGGTGCTCATCACCGGCAAGTTCGACCTGTCACTGGAGTCGATCTTCGGGCTGGCGCCGATGGTCGCGGCCTTCTGCTTCCTGCAGGCCGCCGGCGGCAGCCTCGGGCTCATGAACTCTCCCATCGTGGCCCTCCTCGCCGTCTTCGTCGTGGGCGCGCTCATCGGAGCGTTCAACGGCGTGCTCGTCGTGCGCCTGAAGTTCAACGCCTTCATCGCCACCCTCGCCACGCTGATCCTGCTGCGCGGCGTCAGCCTCGGGCTGACCCACGGCGCCACCCTGTCCGGACTGCCGTCGGTGATGACCATCCCCGGACAGGCCAGCGTCGCGCAGCTGCCGTTGTCGTTCCTCATCGCGCTGGTGGTACTCGTGGCCCTGACGCTGTTCCTCTCCCGGCACCGCGTCGGACGGATGCTCTACGCGGTCGGCGGAAACCCGCAGGCAGCCCGGGTCGCCGGCATCCGGGTGGAACGCGTCATCATGGGCGTCTTCATCGTGGGAGGCGTGCTCGCGGCACTCGCCGGCCTGCTGCAGGCCGGACGCATCGCCTCCATCCCGTCGTCGCTCGGACAGAACCTCATCTTCAACGCCTTCGCCGCCGCCGTCCTCGGCGGTGTCAGCCTCAACGGCGGCCGCGGCACTGTGGCCGGGGCCTGCGGCGGCGTCCTGCTGCTGGTCCTCATCCAGAACGTGCTCGTCCTCTCCAACGTCCCCGCGTACTGGATCAGCGCCACCACCGGCGGAATCATCCTGATCGCCCTGCTCATCAGCAAGATCAGCGGAGCAGACAAAGGCGCGTAGGCGACACCTGTAGCGGTCCGCGCGGCCGGGCCGCTACAGGAACCAGATTCCCCAGGAGCAGCCAGTGAGACTCGAACGCAAGATCGCCGTGATCAGTGGCGCGGCGGCCGGGATCGGAAAAGCCACCGCCGAGCGGTTCGCCGCCGAGGGCGCGCAGGTCTACGCCGCGGACTTCGCCCACACCTCCCCCTACGACGAGGGCACCATCCACCACCGCCCGCTCGACGTGCGAGAGCTCGCGTCGTGGGAAAGGCTCGCGGCGGAGGTCGCAGACGCCGGGGGCGCCGACATCCTGGTCAACAACGCCGGCACGGTGGGAACTTACGCGGGCATCACCGACATCGACCTCAAGGACTGGGACAACATCATCGCGGTCAACCAGACCGGAGTGTTCTACGGCATGCGGACCTTCATCCCGCAGATGACGAAGACCGGTGGGTCCGTGGTCAACGTCTCCTCCATCTGGGGCGCGGTGGGGGCAGCGGGCGTCGCCGCCTACACCGCATCGAAGGGAGCGGTCACGCAGATGACGAAGAACGCGGCGCTCACCTACGCCGGACACAAGGTCCGCGTGAACTCCGTGCACCCCGGACTCATCGCAACCCCCATGATCGATGGGCAGGACCAGGCCGTCTCCGACACCGTGATCGCAGCAACACCTCTCGGACGGATCGGACAGCCCACCGAGGTGGCCAACGTCATCCTCTTCCTGGCCAGCGACGAGGCCTCCTACGTGACCGGGTCGCAGTACATGGTGGACGGGGGGTACACGACGGCATGACCGGCCAGGGCCCGGACCATACACGGGCGGCCAGGTTCCCTTGACGTGAACCCGGCCGCCCGCCCCGAACGCCCAACGTGAGGTCCAGCCTGAAGGCTGCTCGCTCACACCGGCCGCTTCATCCGAGGTACGTAACGGTCGTCACGCGGGTGGCAGGTTGAACGGCGTGACCACCTGGATCGCCGAGGGCAGGGGCGGGCCGTCGTCCGGCAGTGCCTTGTTGGCGCGCATGACGGTCTGGCAAGCGCGGCGCACGTCCTGGCGCAGGTCGTGGTGAAGGACCGCGGAGAGGCGGCGCTCGCGCAGGAGACGAGTGTTGTCGTGGTCGAGGTCGTGGGCGATGAAGACGGCACACGGCCTGCCCAGCGCGTCGAACGCGTCCAGCGTGGCGAAGTTGCCCCCTCCCATTGAGTAGACCGCGACGATGTCCTCGTCGCGCTTGAGCGCCTCGAGCACCAGGTCGTGCTGGGTGGCGTCCAGGCCGTCGCTGTCGGTGACCTCCATCAGGGAACGCCTGGGCTGCGCGAGGCGCATTGCACTGCGGAATCCCATTTCGCGTTCCTCCTCGCCTCGGAAGGAGCCCCGGCTGATGGTAGTGAGCACATTGCCGGGTCGGTCACCGAGCCACTGTTCGAGAAGGTAGGCGGCGGTGGCGCCTGCCGCGCGGTTGTCGATGCCGACGTAGGCCAGGCGCGCGCTGTGGGGCAGGTCGGTCACCAAGGTGACCACAGGAATGCCGGCCTCGGCCAGTCGCCCTACGGCGGCGGCGACCTCCGGCACGTCGGGAGCCTTGAGGATCACGCCGTGCGTTCCACGCTTGGCGATCTTGTCGAGGATGCCGGCCATCTCGTCGGGCGGGCAGGTCTCGCGGAAGTGGAAACGCGAGCGGACGACAGCGGGGTGCAGGGCAGACAGTTCGGCCTCCAGTGCTGCGCGTACGGCGGCGGAGAACCGCTCTGGTGCCTGCATCACGATGTCGATCATGAAGGTGTGGCTCCCGATTCGGACCTGGGTCTGCTGACGGTCCAGGTCTTTGATCGCTTGATGCACTTCCCTGATCGTGCTTTCGGTGACGCCGCCCCGGTTG
Organism: Streptomyces africanus; assembly: GCF_002150735.1. GTDB lineage: Bacteria > Actinomycetota > Actinomycetes > Streptomycetales > Streptomycetaceae > Streptomyces > Streptomyces africanus. Next base: position 60,596 of record NZ_MUKA01000001.1, on the reverse strand, counting down.
TTGAGCACCCGGTCGACCGTCGCCGTGCTCAGCCCGGCCTGGCGGGCGATTTCCCTGATGGGGTAGGGGTGGCGCATGACGGTTCCCTGAAGATGATGATGGGCTTTTGATTTATTGCAGAGGATTGATTGATGGGCGTGATCCCTCAAGACTGACAGAAATGCAGGCACGGCGAAAGGACCCCGCATGTCCCTCACCACTACGCGATCACGGACTTGGCTGACCGAGGACGACTGCGATCTCGACGCGTTCCGCTCGCTCGTCGAGCAAGACACCGACCTGGCCGACCACCCTTCGGCCGAGCGGATCGAGCAGAACGTGCCCCTCTACGACAGCGACCGGCTCCGTAGCCTCACTGCCACCGCCGACGGCCGGCGCGAGGTACAGACCGAGCTGATCCGCGCGCTACTCGACGGACCCGGCATCGTGGTCCTCAATGGTGCCTTCCCCGATGCGACCGTCGTGGACCGGGCTTCCGAGGCCTTCACCGCGCTGATCGAGGAAGAGCGTGCGGGCGGGACCGCCCGCGGCGATCACTTTGCCAAGCCGGGCGCCAACGACCGAGTCTGGAACGCCCTCGACAAGGTGGCCGTACGAGCCCCCGAGGTGTTCGCCGACTACTACGCGAACGACATGCTGGCGCTGATCTCCGAGGCCTGGCTGGGCCCTGCCTACCAGGTGACCTCCCAGGTCAACGTCGTCAACCCGGGCGGGGCCGCGCAGAGCGTGCACCGCGACTACCACCTCGGTTTCCTCACCCAGGAACGCGCCGCCGCCTACCCGGCGCATGTCCACCGCCTCTCCCCCGTGCTCACCCTCCAGGGCGCCGTCGCCCACTGCGACATGCCCGTCGAGTCCGGCCCGACGCTCTACCTGCCGCACTCGCAGAAGTACGAGCCCGGCTACCTCGCCTGGCGACTCCCGCAGTTCGTCGAGTACTTCGACGCCCACCATGTGCAGCTCCCCTTGGCCAAGGGCGACGCGGCCTTCTTCAACCCCGCGCTCTTCCACGCCGCCGGACACAACCGTTCGGCCGACATCCGGCGCATGGCCAACCTGCTGCAGATCTCCTCCGCATTCGGCCGCGCCATGGAGACAGTGGACCGCGAGGCGATGGCGAACGCGCTCTTCCCGGTGCTGCTGCGGCGCAAGGCCGAGGGGGTTTCGCAGGACTGGCTGCGCCGCGTGGTCGCCGCCACCGCTGACGGCTACCCCTTCCCCACCAACCTGGACCTCGACCCCCCGGTCGACGGTCTCTCACCGCCCTCCCCGGCGGACACCGTCTGGCAAGCCGTAACCGAGGGCTGGACCCACGACCGACTTCGCCAGGAACTGCAGGCCGGTACCGAGCGCCGCCGCGGCTGAAAGGGACACAGCACTCATGGCACTTCTTCAGGACAAGATCGTTCTGGTCAACGGCGGCAGCCAGGGCGTCGGGGCCGGCATCGTGCGGGCTGCTGTGCGGGAGGGCGCGACCGTCGTCTTCACCGGCCGCCGGGCCGAGGTGGGCGAGAAGCTGGCTGCGGACACGGGTGCGCTTTTCGTGCAGGCGGACCTCGCCGATCCGGCGCAGGCACGCACCTCCGTCGCACGGACCGTGGACGCGCGCGGTCGTGTCGACTGCCTGGTCAACGCGGCCGGGCTGACGTCACGCGGCTCGCTCCTGGACACCACGCCGGAGTTGTTCGACCAGCACATGGCGATCAACCTGCGGGCGCCGTTCTTCTCGATGCAGGCAGCGGTGGCCGACATGAAGGCCCGCCAGGCGCCGGGCACCATCGTCAACATCGGCTCCAACTGCGCCCATGGCGGACCGCCGTACCTGGCCCCCTACTCCGCGGCCAAGGCCGGGCTGGCCGGACTGACCCGCAACGCCGCCCACGCCCACCGCTGGGACCGCATCCGCATCAACGGCCTCAACATCGGCTGGACGGACACCGAGGGCGAGGACGCGACCCAGCGCACCTTCCACGACGCTGGTGACGACTGGCGGGAGAAAGCCGCCGCATCCCAGCCCATGGGCAAGCTCGGACAGGTCGACGAGATCGCCGACTTCGTCGTCTTCCTGCTCTCCGACCGCAGCGGTGTGGTGACCGGCTCGGTCATCGACTGGGACCAGAACGTTTTCGGCGGCCAGGAGTGAACCGCCGCCCTTTGCCGGGCTGAGCCGCACCCACGTGTGCGTAGGCGGGCCATGGCACTGCGAACGCCATGGCCCCTCTTCGGATATGAACCAGCTGTGCCGCGTCAGTGCTCCTCGACCGCCGGCTCCAGAACGAAGACCGGGATCTCCCGGTCCGTCTTCTTCTGGTAGTCGGCATAGTCCGGGAACGCCTCGACGGCGCGAGCCCACCAGACGGCCTTCTCGCCCCCGGTCACCTCGCGTGCCACCATGTCCTGGCGCACCGGCCCGTCCTGAAGCTCCACCCGGGGGTCGGCCACCAGGTTGTGGTACCAGACCGGGTGCTTGGGGGCTCCTCCCATGGAGGCGACGGCGACGTAGCAGCCGTCGTGCTCCACCCGCATGACCGGGGACTTGCGGATCTTGCCGCTCTTCGCGCCCAGGGTGGTCAGGATGACGACAGGAAGGTCCCGCCCCGCCTCCGGACCCATCAGCTCGTTCAGCGTCGTTCCTTCCGTACCACCGGAGCTTTCGTACAGCTCCACCTGGTCACGTACCAACTGCATCGCGCTCGGCTCATACTCGCCTTCAAGTGGCATGTCGCCTATCTCCATACTGTCGAAGAGTCTTCGTTTGTGCTGGTCCCGACGCCGAAACCGGCCGCGAGCCGGGCATACGCGTGTCCGCACCGCAGGTGGGCCAGCACCAGCAGAGCCTGCCGGTCCGCCGGGAGCCGACGCCATCGGGTACCGAGCTCACGCCACCGTCAGCCAGGTTGGCAAAGGCTCAGTGGTGCGGAGTGACCCCTTATCCGTGTCACTAGCGTATCGAATATATCTAAACCTGCAACATTGGAGAATCAGTTAATGAGGTACCCGTAGCGTTCACGTATCCTCTACAAGGGAGCCGGGTAGCGAACCAGACAGGAGACAGACATGGGCCGAGCACTGCGGGCAGATGCCGAGCGCAGTGTGCGCGCGATTCTGGAGGCGGCCGAGCGGGTCCTCGCCCAGGACGCCGGCGCTTCCATGGAGCAGATCGCCGAGGCGGCGGGGCTGACGAGGATCACCGTTCACCGCCGGTTCGCGAACCGGCGGGCGCTGCTGGAGGCGCTCGCCGTCTCCGCGAAGCAGCAGATCATCGACGCGATCGAGGAAGCCCGGCCCGACTCCGCCCCCGCGCTCGTGGCGCTGTACCGGGTGACCGCGAACGTACTGCGGGTCAAGAGCACCTGGCGCTTCACCCTCAGCCACGCCACGGCCCACACCCCCGCCGCGGTCGCCCTCTGGGCCGAGATCGACGCGCACACCGTGAAACTCCTGAGCCGTGCGCAGGGAGAGGGACTGCTTGCTCCGGACGCCGACCTGGAGTGGACGCGGCAGGTGTACTACGCCCTCCTCAGCGAAGCCCTCGACAGGCCCGGCGCCGATCAGGCTCCAGCAGCGCAGGACCCGGACGCGCTGGCCGCGCTCGTCATCGACACCCTGCTGCATGGCGCAGGACCGCGAGGCTGAGTCACGGCAGCTCGGCGCATGCCAGGTCCCCTGTCGGCCACCAGCTACTGAGGTTTCCGCGAAGCACAGCCATGCGTCCTGGTCCCTCACCGTCTTTCCACCCGCGACCACGTCTCCTTGATCCACGTGGCCACGTCCAGCGCTGGTCCTGCGTCCAGCCGTGCGCGGCCGGCTCGTTCTCCAGCTCCACCGCCGGCCAGGCCAGCCACTCCGGCTTCATCCGTGACGGACGCCCGGACGGCCCCTTGGACCCCAGCGCCTGCACACCGTCTTCTCGACAGCGGGCATGCCAGGCATAGGCAGGCTTCCGAGAGACCCGTAATCGCCACGCGACCTGCGGCGGCGTCACCCCTTGCGCGAACAAATCGGCAGCATCGAACCGCACTTGCTCCCGCCGGGCCCGCTGCTTCGCCGACAGGCCCCCCATCGGGATACCGCATCCCCAGGAGCGAGTGGTACCGCCCCGCTTCCTCGCGGCCGCAGGGCGGTGGCCGACGGCGGTACGGAGACCGCGAAGTTCTGAGCTTGAGCTCAGCCCAGCTGTGCGGCGACGAGGGCGAGTGGTTCGCTGCTGCGTCGTGCGCGGGCCAGGATGACGGCTCCTTCAGCGGCGATCACCAGCAGGGTGGCGCGTGATGCGGCCTCGGCGGGCGCTACTCCGACCTGTTCGAGCCGGGCGGCCAGCGCCTCGCCCGTGGCGGTGAAGGCGGCCTCCGCCCGGTCGAGGATCGCGGGGTCGTGTCCGCCGGTCGTGATCCCGGCCATCGTGCAGCCGGCGCGGAAGTCCGTGCCTTCGACCACTCTGCGCCAGATGTCGATGTAGCCGGAGACCACGTCCTGCGGGGTCCGCGCGTCGATCGCGTCGATCTGGTCCTGCATCCACTGCAGGGAGTGGTCGACGGCGAGTTCGATCAGCTCGGCGCGGCCGCGGGGGAAGTGATGGTAGACGGAGCCGCGCGGTGCTCCGGTACGTGCGAGCACCTCGCGGGTCGACATGCCCTCAAGTCCTCGCTCGGCGATCAGCAGCCATGCCGCCTTGATCATTGCTTCACGCACGCCCTCTGACATGCAGGCCATTCTTTCTCATCGTGGACGGCCTCTGGACCGTCACCTGACTATGCTATGTTGCATAGCATAGTCGGGATGGTGGAAGCCTCCCCCACATTCGGAGGTATTCACCATGAGCTCAGACGCCCTCACTGTTGACGTGTACGTCGCGCCGATGCGTCCGTTCGCAGGTGCCCCCGCGCAGGGGCCGGGGGACGACCCGATGTGGTCGCCCATGAGCAGCACCCTGATCGCCGGCGCCGAGGAAGCCGTCCTCGTCGACACGCTCGTCACACTCGACCAGGTCGACGCGCTCGCCGAGTGGGTGCGCGGCTTCGGAAAGCGCGTCACCGGCGTCTACATCACCCACGGCCACCAGGACCACTGGATCGGCCTTTCCCGCATCCAGGAGCACTTCCCCGAGGCCCGCGGCATCGCCACCCCCGAGGTGGTCGAACGCGCCCGGTTCGAGGCCACCAACCCGGGACTGTCCGCCTACTGGAAGGCCATTTTCCCTGGCGAACTGCCGCAGACCGCGGTACTGCCGGAGCCTCTGAACGGCGACCGGTTCGAGCTGGAAGGCCAGATGCTGCGGGCAGTCTCGGTAGGCCAGGGCGACACCGAGTTCTCCACTGTCCTGCACGTGCCGTCGGCCGCCGCGGTGGTCGGGGGCGACGTCGTCTACAACGGCGTGCACATGATGACCGGGGAGACCGACGAGAAGAGCCGCGAGGCGTGGATCGCCAGCCTGGATGCCGTCGCCGCCCTGAACCCGAAGATCGTCGTCGCGGGACACAAGAGCGTCGGTGCACCCGACTTGCCCGAGAGCATCGGCGCAAGCCAGCAGTACCTGCGCGACTTCAGCCGCATCGTCAACGAGCAAGGCAGCGTCGAGGATGTCGTCAACGCGATGCTCAAGCTCCACGGTGACCGCGACAACCCCCGCGCCCTGTGGCACTCCGCCCGCACCGCCGTCGCCAAGCGAGGCTGAGCCGACTCGGCTGACGGGGAACGGCCACGGAGAACTCCAACTGCCACCCGGCAACTCCCGGCGCCGTCACACAGGTCTTCGGGATGTTGATGCGAGGGACTCCCGCCGTGGCGTACGGGCGGATGTTCGCGATCGCAATGCCGCTCTGGGTCTGAGACTGCTGCGGCTCGACACGGTCAGCCGTTGTTGGCGGTGTCGGCGCACTCCGCGCCCAGCCCAAGCCGTAACTAATGAGAGAAGGCAGATGCCGATATGAATGAAGTATCAGGGCCGCGGTACGTTCACTTAGCCGGACACCGTCAGGTCTGGACACCGCCCGTGCCCAGACCACGAGCCTCCAAATCGACTACGCGGACGCCGGCTCGATAGCGTCCGCTGTTGACGGCGCAAGCGTGCTGGTCGTCACCTTGGGTAGTTCCGAAGACCAAGCTGATCAGGAGATAGCGCTCATCGACGCAGCTGCCCACACCGGCGTCGAGCATGTGGTGAAGGTGAGTTCGTGGGCCTGGCCTTCCCCCATGCACCCACTCGACTGGCACCTGCAGGTAGAGGACCACCTCAGCAAGGTCGACATCGGCTACAGCCTGCTGCGCCCCATGACCTTCAGTGCAGTCATGGGCGCCCAGGGGGACTCTGCCCGCGAACCTCATCGATGTGCGCGATGTCGCAGATGTGGCAACCCATCTGATCCTGAGCGGCGAAGCGAGTTGCTCGGTCCGCAGGCCCTACCACCTCACCGGGCCCGACGGGCTGAGCATGGATGCCATCGCGGAGCACCTTTCGCTGGCGATCGGACGCACGGTGAACTACACGCATCGAACTTCCGACGAGCAGCGAGCGTTGCTGCTGTCACTCGGACTGCCCGACATGATCGTCGGACTCCTCGTCGGCATCGACGTCGAGGCCTTTGCGTCGGGCGCCAGCACCGAAAAGACCTCAACCGTTGAGGCCGTGCTTGGGCGGCCCCCCCCCGCTCTGTTCCTGGTCCACAACGCAACCACCGCCGCAGCCCTCGCGCCATTCGCCGGAGCGGCCCTCGCCACACCCCTCGGCGGCTACGGTCCGTCGCATCCCCGTAGGCCCGTGCAAGGCAGCCTGCCGTCGCCCTCTCCGGCTGAAGCCGTCGTGTGCGCCTTCGCGTCGACTCGAATGATTGACATGGCGACTGGGTTCGCTGTCAAAGGACACGAACTTCTGCGTCTGCCGCTCCTGTAGGGCCGCAAATTTCGTGTCGGAATTTCACGGCCGCGCCGGATGGAAGTCGGATCCGACGTGGCGCCGGGAACAGCCGGTCCGACCGCACGGTTGCATCGACCGAGGGACCGGCGCCGCACGGGTGGGGAACTAGAGGAGACCACAAGGTCGTCCGCCCCACCCAGGATTCGGGCCCAAGGATCGCGGTACGCCCGCCGCGCACTCGGACCAAGCGTATTTCTCTGGAGGACTGTTTCATGACTGGCCGGCCCTTGACGCTCATGGCAGTACACGCCCACCCCGACGACGAGGCCACCGGAACCGGAGGGGTCCTCGCGCGGTACGCGGCGGAAGGTATCCGCACGGTTCTCGTGACGTGTACCGACGGCGGTTGCGGTGACGGACCGGGAGGTGTCAAGCCGGGTGATCCCGGGCATGATCCGGCGGCGGTCGCCTTGATGCGCCGTCAAGAACTTGAGGCGAGCTGTGACGTCTTGAAGGTCAGCGATCTGGAGATGCTGGATTATGCCGACTCCGGGATGATGGGCTGGCCGAGCAACGACGCCCCCGGGTCCTTCTGGCAGACCCCCGTGCAAGTAGGCGCGGCCCGGCTCGCGGAACTCATGCGGCACTACCGACCTGATGTGGTCGTCACCTACGACGAGAACGGCTTCTACGGCCACCCCGACCACATCCAGGCCCACCGCATCACGATGGCGGCGCTGGAGATGACCGCGCTGACACCGAAGGTGTACTGGACCACGATGCCCCGCTCGACGATGCAGCGGTTCGGCGAGATCATGCGCGAGTTTCATCCGGACATGCCGGAGCCGGATCCTGCCGAGGCCGCCGCGATGGCCGAGATCGGCCTCCCCGACGATGAGATCACCACGTGGGTGGACACCACCGCGTTCAGCGGCCAGAAGTTCGACGCGCTGGCCGCGCACGCCAGTCAGGGCGAAAACATCTTCTTCCTCAAGATGGGCACGGAGAGGTTCGGCGAGTTGATGGGCATGGAGACCTTCGTACGTGTCCAGGACGCCACCGGCGCGGCCGTACCCGAGAACGATCTCTTCGCCGGACTGCGCTGATCCGCCCGTCCGACCGGCCGGCGCAGCGCATCGCGCGGGTCACACCCGGAGGCTTGTGCATGCGAGTTCCGCTCCGGCAGTCCGCGTCCAGGCCCTCGCCGACGGCGTCGACGCGTGCCCGACTTCCGACCCGACACCGCGCTCGTCCCCAAACCACCTGGCAACCGCACAGGTGGGAGACCTGCAGGCTGCTGACTCGGAAGGTGCGCGACAGCCCAGATCACAAGCCCGGCGGCCTGCTCCGATCAAGACAGACCGCCGAGGAGGCGACACGAAGCTGAGGTGCCGATGTCCGACACGCCGTGAGGCAACGGAGGAAGCAGCAGGTCACGAGGGCGGTCTCCGACACCAACCGCGAGACGCTACAGCCCTGCGGGATTTGCCCACCCACCCGATGCGCAGGACGTCGATGCCGTCCAGGGCAGGGGCTGACCACTCTTCCCGTCGGACGAGGGCCGCCGCGACCAGCTCCATGGCCTCGCGGCGGCACTCCTCGGGAATCTCGTACAGCGCCGCCTCAGGCTTCCTGGCCGAGGGCTCCCTGCCCGGACACGAGCTACGCCGCCGGGTCTCGCAGTTGACCGGATACACGCGGCCGGTCAGCGACGGCAGTCTGTATCCGGCAATCAACCGCCTCGCCAAGGCGGACCTGCTGGAGCGGCGCGCCGACCCGGGTGCGGGCCCTGCGCGGTTTGTACTGAGCCTGACCGACGCCGGGCGCACTGAGCTGCTGAATCGGCTGCGCAAGCCGGCCGACCATGAGATCACCGACTTCACCGCTTCTTCACCGTCCTGGCGTTCCTCTCCCACCTGTCCGCCGTATCCGAACAGCACGCGGTGCCGTGCAGACGGCTGGAGTTCCTGGAGGAGCCGGCGAGTTTCTTCTACTCCGGTGACAGGCCGCTGCGAGCCGAGGAGGTCCCGGACCCCTACCGCCGCGGCACTGTCGTACCCGCGGATCGTGTTCAGTGACGGCCTCGTCGACGGACAGCTCGTGCTCGTGCACGGGGTGCTCGGCGGCGTCGGCTCCCTGGCCGCGCAGCTCGCCCGGTGGGGCGGCGCGACGGTGATCGGGACCGTACTTCCGAGGGCGGACGCAAAGCGCTGGGCGCGTGCACGATGAGTCCGCAGATCACGGCTTCCTTCTCCCCCTGCGAGCTGCGACAGCTAAGCTCGGTGATCGCTTGCTCAGTCCGCCGGGCCGGTGGCGACGCGTCATGGCAGCTGGACGCCTACTCCGTTGTCAGCGCGGTAGCAACGCCGCCGCAGGCAGCCCCGCAGGAGCCGGGATACCGAACAGGTCCTCGAAGGAAGCCGGTGCGTGTTCTCAGTCCACTTCCAGGGCGAAGCCGTAAGTGTCCAGCGTCTCGGCGAGCGTGCCATGCCTCATCCGAGCCTGCACGCTCCGGGGAGGTACGCCCGCGGCGATCAGGACCGCGTCATAAAGTCCCGTAGATCTCGGAACGTCGCCGTGACGGGAACCATGACGCCCCTGGCACGTGCCCTGTCTTTCGGTCGGTTGAATGCCTCGGACAGCGTGTTGCGTCGCAGCGGTGTGCTCCGGCGCGTCACAGTGACGAGCGGTGTGTCTCGAATTCCTCGACGAGGAACGAGCCCATGGGTATCACAGCACGGCTGTACGGTGTCTTAGAACGGCTGACACAATGAGGTGGGTCGACCCTGACGGCCGTTGCCGCCACGGGAGTTGAGCGTTCGTCCTGGTGTGGAGAGTTCGCCGTGGATGGTGGGGATGAGCTATGGACCGCTTGGAGCCGCTGCTGCCGCCACCCGGCACGGCACAGAACTGGGCACCTACCGGCGGGTGATCGAGCGGACCTTCGCCTGGCTCCACGGCTTCCGACGCCCTGCGCATTCGCTGGGAACGCCGGGCCGACATCCTGGAATCGGGATCGACCTCTGGCTTTTTGACTGTCTTCCCGACGTCGCAGCGGGTGGCGGGTCGTTTGTGTGAGGTTGGTGAAAGTGCCGACCCGCGTCGGCTCCTCCGATGATCCTTTCCTGGGCTGCAGCTGACACGCGGTCAGAACCGCCTCGCCACTCAATGGGGGAGAGTTGAGGAACCGGACCACGCTGCGTGGGCGTAGTCAGCCTCGTACGCAGCGGCCGACGCCGCCGGAGACACCTGAGCCGTGGTGGAAGAGGCACGCGAGGGTGCTCTGGCTCGGCGCGGGCATCCCCCTGATCGGTGCAGTGTTGACCGCAATCGCCCTCCAGTTACTCGGCCTGAGCGGTGAGTCCGAGCCGAGCCCCGCATCGGCCGGTGCCGGTACGCCCTCGGGGAGCCCTTCAACGGCGCCGTTCGTCGTGACCGCGCGGCAGGAGAACGAGGCCGGATGCACGGCTCTTCCGCGTCAGGTGTCCTCGCCGGAGGACCGCGCGGAACTCGTGACCGGCGGCGACGTGAACGCCGTCATCCGGCGTAACCGGGGCGCGCGAGTCGGCGAACTGAACGTGGGTCTCACGCTCGAGGGAGGCGCGAGTTCCCTGACCATCACGTCGATCGAGATCAAGCCGAAGTCGCCCCGCGCCGTCGAGCCGCTCGCCGGAACGCTGGTGTGCGAACCGAACGCCGGAGGAGAGCCGAAGATCCAGCTGTTCGCGGACATGGACAGCCCGGAGCCCATCTTTCTCAAGGGGAAGAACTCCACACAGAAATACTTCAAGGAAAAGGTCGTCACGCTCAAGCCTGGAGAACAGGTCAACCTGTCGGCGACTTTCTTGTCGGAGAAGGGCTCTCGGGAATTCGAACTGCTCATCCGTTACGTGCAGAACGGGAAGGAGGGCACCGTGCCGGTCCCCGCCCCACGGGGGGGACGCTACGCGGTGACCGGCTTTTCCACGCAATACGGAGCCGTGTACGAGGGGTCTACCGGTGGCGTCTACCGTCAGCTCGAGGATCCCCGCCCTTGCCCGTGGCTGCCTGAATCACAGGGATGCTGACCGATCTCGACGAACGGCGGAGCGGAATGGTTGCGAAGCGCGCGCGCCTCGTCTGGCGCGCCGGGTGCGGGTCCCTGCTCACCATCAGCCTCGTAGGGCTGCTGGTCAGCGACGGCGGCACGTCAGGTAGGCCGCTGGAACGCCCCAACTCGCTGAACGTGGCGTGGTCGTTCCGAACCTCTGGACGGGCACTGGACGTTTCGGATCTGCCGGCGGCGGTGAGCGACAGGATGATGGCAATCCCGCAGGGCAGGACGGTGAGCGTCGTGGACACACGCGACGGCCGTTTTCTCTCCACGGCAACCAGTTCCGCGGACCGTTTCACGCCCATCGGGTTTTCCGGCGGCGTGATGCTCGCTATGGAACAGCACTTCGGGCAAGGCGGCAAGACTGTTCTGAACGCGTACGACCCCACGACCGGGCGAAAACTGTGGCACAAAACCGCGAGCCCGACCCCGCGCAAGGGAGGTGAGGACGCTTGGTTGGGGCAGGCGCCTTTCCTGCTGGATCCGGGACCCGCGATCGAGTTGGCCGATGGCCGACTGGCGGGAGTTGCGCCGCGGACCGGTGCGGTCACCTGGAGTAAGCGGAAGCCCGCGCTCGCGCCGTGCGAGCAATCCGACCCAGGCGATCTCGGTTTACCCCCTTCCCCTTTCAACGTGGCCACAATGTCGAATTACATTGTCGTACTCAAGGGCTGTCCAGGCCGGACCGCGGAACTCGAGGTGGTGGACGCGAAGGACGGCGACAGCGTCTGGAAGAGGGATCTAGGGCGTTCGCGCGACTCCGTCAAGTTGAGCGCGGTCCGCGGTGTGATCGGTGTGAGCCTCGACAACGACCTGCGCCTCTTCGCGGAGTCAGGCGAGCGAATCCTGCGGCGGAAGGCGGAGCGGGAGTCCGGTCTCTGGCCCGTGGGAGAGGCCCGAGGCGTGGTGTACCTCTCGGAATCGCGCGACGGCGCACAGTCGGGCTCAGGGTCGTTCGGGTCTTACACCCTGCACGCCGTACGAGCGGACACTGGGAGAACCATGTGGACTCGCTCCCAAGGGCCCATGGCCATCAACGGTGTGACCAGTGAGGTCATCGTCGGTGACGTCAATGTCGCCGGCGCATACGGCGGAGACCTTCGTTGGTCGCCTGGAGACGCGCGTCTGCAGGGGCCGGGCGCGAGCAGCTTGATGGATCTCGCGGGCAGGCGAAGCGCCCTCGTGCCCTGGCCGGTGGCGGGGACGTTCGTGGGAATGAGTGGAGACCTGCTCATCGTCCGTAGTGAAGAGAAGAACGGAACCCGTTACACCGCGCTTCGGCCGAGTCACCGCGCCGTGGACGCGGAGAGACCCGCCGCGCTGGATGGGGTCGAGCGGCAGGAATGGCCTGACGCCTGTGGGCTGGTCAGCGCCGAACTGCTCTCCGAACTCGGCCGGAACTATGTCAAGCTGCCAGTGTCATCGAGCCGTAAGGTGCTGGGTACGAAACTGCCCCGCCCGAGTGTCTGTCGCTTCGCCACGGAATCCGGATCCGACGACGACATCTTCTCCATCACCGTGCGATGGGTAGCGCCTGACGCGAAGGCTGCTGAGACCTATGCGACGAGCGTGATTCCGTGGGGCTGTGCGCCCCCATTGGGCGGTTGCGTGACTGCGGAGATCGCGAAGCCCCGGCGCGGTGTGTATCTGTACACCTACAGAACGGGCTTGGAACAACTCCCCGTCGCTCACGCGACCGTGGTGTCGGGCCGATATGTCTTCGGGATCAGCACAGGAAACAACGAAGCGCGAACCCAGCGGCTGATACGGCGCGTGGCGACGCATCTCGCCGAACAAGTCGATCCCGGCCCACACGCGTGAAGGCAGCTCTGTCGGGCAGGGCCACACTCATCCATCAGCACAGTCGGCTCCGAAGCCGATCAACTCGGCATGGTCCTCGACACCACCTTGCGCTTCTCCCGCGCTTGGCCTTTGTTCGGCCACCGGGCATGTCGTGCCGCCGGCCCGGATAGCTGATCATCCCGGCGGAGAAGCCGGTCTCCTCGGCGATCTCGCGGCAGGTGCGTCCAGCGGCCCGTTGGGCGCGGAGCCAGAACTTTGATGGCGTCGACGTTCACATCGGCGTGCTCGGCGATCCACTTGAGCGTGCGGTATTCGTCGAGGTAGACGCGGGCGAACTTGTCTCTGGGGAGTGCGGCGGGAGCCTGGCGAACGGTCGCTCCTCTCTCCCACCTTGCCGGGCGTGGCGGCTGCGCGAAGATCCCCCGCACCCGGTCCAGGGCGATGGGTAGTTGTGGCTGATGCGCCCGCTCTTCCCACACGTACGCGTCAGCCCGGCGTCCACCACTCGAACCCCTGGGCGCCGCCCGTTCCGCCACAACCACGGAGGAGGCCGCCCGCGGGGTGACGAGGGCGACTGTTCAACTCCGGATCGCACACCGCCTCCGTGAGGGCCCCTCAGGCTCCGCTGCGCACTGGATGCGTTGAGTGTGTTGAAGCGCTTCGAAAATAAGAAGTGAAGAGGCTTGCATTGGGTCCAGCTACGAGTCAAGGGGCCTCTTCACGTGCCCATGAGCGGAGCGCTCAAAACCTGGCCATAGAGGTTAAGTTGTGCAGCATATGCACCTTGTCGCGGAACCGGCTCTGGTGTTAGCTTCAACGCTCGTTAGAGTCGAAGCGATTCGACAGAGCAGTCAATCCGCGCCCCCTCTCTTCACTCCGTGCACACCACACGTAAGGGAGTCCTGTCCTGTCCAGCCCCCAAGTGACTGATTCGCCCGCGAACGGCCGATCAGTCATCGTGCGACTGGAGTCGACGGCGTCTCTCACACCCACAAGGTCGGACACGGAATGGCTGGCCCTGGAGTTGCACCACCGGGGTGTGCGACCGGGTGACCGTGTGGGCGTCGCTGTGGGACGCTCGTACTGGTGCGTCGTCGCCTTCCTGGCCGCCCTGGACGCCACCGGCACGCCCACGGGGGTGATGGTGCACGGCGCGCTCATGGCATCCGTGTCGTCCCCTATCGACGTCTTCGCCGTGACCGCGCGGGACCGCGTGCTGAGCTTCGCCTCGCTTGTCCGGGACACCACTGGCGAGGAGATCTATCCGATTCTCCTGGCGGGCGGCACGCTCGTCATCGACCGGTGTGCCACGGACGGTTCCGTATCCCTCGGCGGTGAGTTCGGATCCTCGCTGTCCGACGGCGAGCGTGTCCCGATCGGCCGTCCCCCGCCGCATCGTCACCGGGTCGTCAAGCACGTCGACCCGCACACGGGCATCGGCGAACTCTTCATCGGTGGCCCGGCCCTCGCGGCCGGATACGTCGGCATGCAGCCACAGCGGCACATGGTTTCACCTCGACCGGGTCTGCTTCCTGCCGAGACCCGCGCAGCGGCCCCGTATCCCCGTCTGTACCGCGGCGACATGGCCCGCCCGCGCGGCCGGACTACCACCTCGGCCATGACCGGGCCGCACGGAGAGAGGACCACGTGACCACCCTTGCCGACGGGCTCCGCTTGTTGCGGACTCTCAGCTGCGCCAAGCGGTCCCACAGCTGGCTTCTGGCCGTGCTGATGGGGCTGAGCAGTCTGCTCCCATCCGCGACAGCCGTCGTTCTGGCGGTATTGGTACGGCGCTTCGAGACGGGGGGTACGACGCTGCCACCACTGACCGCGGCCCTGGCCCCGCTGGCGGCGTTTGTCACCGTCCTCCTGCTCGGGCACGTCATGGACACCGTTCTGGAGCCACTGGGCTTCCTGGTCCAGGCCACCATCGACGGCGTACACAGGGCGTCGATCATCGAGCTGGTTTCGTCCACCCCGACGATCGACCAGTTGGAGACCCCGCAGGCGCGCACCCTGATCCGCGCGGCCAAGGCGGATCCTGACAACTGGACCGAACACACTCCGGGTGAGGGCGCCGTGGCCGTCCTCCGCATCCTCACGGGCTTCCTCGGCGTCGCCGGATCCTGTGTGGTCCTCGCGGGGTATGCCTGGTGGCTCGTCCCCGTAGTGCTCGTGCCCGCTCTGATCAATTGGGCGCTGCGGCAGAGACAGGCGCTGCGGTACGTCCGGACGTGGCGCTCCGGCACGGTGGAGGGCGCGAAGGCGCAGATGTGGCAGGACTCGGCGATCTCCCCGGCCGAGGGCAAGGACATCCGTGTCTTCGGACTGGGTGGTTGGTCGGTCGGGCAGATTCAGCGGCACAGCCTGGCCATGGAGAAACCCATCTGGGCGGCGATCGGGCGGATGCTGCGCGCCGAGTGGAGCCAGCTTCTGCTCGTCGGCATCCCGCTGTGCGCCGTGTACGCCATGGTGGCGCACAGCGCGGTGCGGGGGGAGACGACCATCGCGGTGGAAACGGCGGTACTCGTCACCGGATGGACGGTGTTCCAGGCGCTTGGCTGGAGCGAGGAACTCAGGAGCGCGGTAGCTTCCGCCGAGTGCCTGCGCGCCACGCGGGAGCTGCGCGAGCTGCTCGCCCCGGAGGGAGCGGCGGTGCCCAGCACCGACGGCCGGGGGGTACTGGAACCCGAGGACCGCGAGCGTCCACCGCTCATCCGGTTCGAACAAGTCTCCTTCGCCTATCCGAAGACAGAACGCCAGGTTCTGGACCGTCTGGATCTGGAGATCCGGCCGGGCGAACTGCTGGCCGTCGTCGGACTCAACGGAGCGGGCAAGTCGACCCTGATCAAACTGCTCTGCGGGCTCTACCTGCCGACAGGCGGGGCCATCACCGCGGACGGGCGGAACATCGCCACGCTTGCCCCGGACGCCTGGCGCCGCCGGATCGCAGTGGCCTTCCAGGACTTCGTGCGGTACCCCCTGTCCGTCCACGGCAACGTGGTCATCGGCAGGACGGGCGGAGCGGAACGGGCGGACGCCGAGGCCGCCTCCCGGGAAGCGGGGCTGGAAGCGGTGCTGGCCGGTCTGCCGTCCGGCTGGGAGACCCCGCTGACCCGCGCCGCGAAGGGGGGCGTCGACCTTTCGGGCGGGCAGTGGCAGCAGGTCGTCCTGGCCCGCGTCCTCTACGCGGTGCGCCGGGGAGCGAGGATTCTGGTTCTTGACGAGCCCACCGCCCACCTCGACGTACGGACGGAGGTCGACGTCTTCGCAAGGCTCGGCGCGCGCAGGTCGGACGCGAGCGTCGTCCTGATCTCGCACCGGCTGTCCACCGTGCGACAGGCCGACCGGATCGTCCTGTTGGAGGACGGCCGTATCACGGAGACGGGCACGCACGACGAACTCATGGCAGCCGACGGCCGGTACGCGGCCATGTTCACGATCCAGGCCGCGCGGTTCAGTCGCGGCTTCGAGGACCGGCTGGAGGAGGACCAGTACCTATGACCGAGCTGGCCAGTGAGCACCCGATTCGCCGTCGGCGGTACTTCTCCCTCTGGTACGAACTGCTACGGCTGTCCTGGCGCCGTTCGCCGTGGCTGACGTCCCTGCAGTTCGTCATTCCCGCCCTGATGGTGGCCTCCGTCGCAGGCAACGCCCTGGCCCTGCGCGGCGCGGTGGACGCGACGCTTCGCGGAGAGGTCTGGCCCGCTGTGGCCTGCGCGGCCGGGGCGGGACTCGCCGGCACCATGTTGATGGTGCTGGGGGCACTCGACGCCAATACCGCCGGCATCCTCATCGGCAAGGTCGCGGTGCTCGATGTGAATCCCGGTATCTACCGCGACATCGCGACCCTCGAAGGTCTGGAACACCTGGAGCGCACGGACTACCTCGACCGGCTGACCGTAGTACGCAATTCCGCGTGGGAACTCGTGCTCAGCCTGTGGCAGGCGGTCGGCGTCCTCTTCGTCGTCATCGAACTGGTCGTCACGCTCTTCCTGCTGGGCACGATCAACCCCTGGCTGCTGTTGCTGCTCGTCTGCGCGGCGCTGCCGCTCTGGTTCGACCAGAAGGGCAGCAACGCCATCATCCGGGCCGAAACCGCCACGGCCGAACCCTTCCGTCTCCAGCGCCGACTCTTCGACCTCGGTACGGACGGAGCCGCGGGCAAGGAGATCCGCGTGTCGGGGGCGGGAACCGAGCTGGCCCGCAGACAGGCCGCCGCGTGGGACACAGCCATGGCCGGCCGCTACCGGGCGCGACTTGTCGCGGCGGCCTGGAAGCTCGGCGGCTGGACCATCTTCACGCTCGGCTTCGGCGCCGGTCTGGCTCTGATCGTCGTTCAGGTGCGGCGTGGGCACGGCTCGGCCGGAGACATCGTGCTGGCGATCACCGTGGCGAGCAGCCTGCGCCAGTCGGTGTTCAACGGCGTGCACTTCACAGCGAACGTCGCCCGGGCAGGACGGCTCGTCGAGCCCTACTTGTGGATGCGCGACTACACCGCCTCCGCACGGTCCGACGCGGCCGGAACCAAATCCTCACCCCAGGTCCTGCGCGAGGGAATCACCTTCGAGAACGTCACCTACCGGTATCCCGGCTCTCGACGCCCCGCCCTGCACGACATCAGTGTCCATCTGCCGGCGGGCTCGGTGGTCGCGCTGGTCGGCGAGTACGGCTCGGGCAAGACGACACTGGTCAAGCTCCTCTGTAAGTTCTACAAGCCCAGCGGTGGCCGAGTTCTCGTCGACGGCGTGGACCTCGCCACCCTGGACACGGAGGGCTGGCGTGCGAGGTCGAGTGCGGCGTTCCAGGACTTCGGCCGCTTCCGTACGACCTTCGGGCAGAGCGTCGGCCTGGGCGACCTGCCGCACGCCCAGGATGTCCAAAGAGTCGGTCGGGCCGTGGCGGCAGCCGACGCCGAGCAGCTGGTCGGGGCGCTTCCCGACGGACTGGAGACACAGCTCAGCCGGGACTTCGGGGGCGTCGATCTGTCCGAGGGACAGTGGCAGAAGGTCGCCCTCGCCCGGGCGTCGATGCGCCCCGGTCCCCTGCTGTTGATGCTGGACGAACCCACGGCATCTCTCGACGCCCCGAGCGAGCAGCAGATCTTTGAGCGCTACATCGCCCGTGCCCGGGAGGTTGCCGGGCGGACAGGCGCCATCACGGTGATCGTCACCCACCGGTTCTCGACCGCCACCGGAGCGGACCTCATCCTCACCCTCGACAAGGGCCGACTGATCGAGGCGGGCACCCATGACGAACTGGTCAGCATCGTGGGAGGCCGATACGCCGATCTCTACGACATCCAGGCCGATGCCTACTCCGCATGACCGACCGGCACACCGATGGAGCAGGAACCAATGACCTCTGTCAGTACTTTCACCCATGGGGACTGCGGGGACACCTCACTGGGAACCCTGCTGCTGCGAGCCGGGATCGATCACCTGGAGGATCTCCTCTTCGGTGAGCTCGGCTTCCGGCTGGATCCGTCCCTGCGCTCGTGGAGTGGGCCACCACGCTCGTTGGCACCCCTGAGGGCGACCGCCGCTGTAAGCTCCGCCCGCCCCAGCGCGCGATGGTGGCACCGGTGGACCTCCGCGAACACACCATCCTGGCGAAGATCGCTGCCGGATTCGGGATCGGCGAGTCCACCGCCCACGCCTACACCAGCGCGGTCATCCACGATCGGGGCAGCCGGCTGCTAACGCAGGCCCCCGCAGGAACTCACCCTCACCGAGAAGACCCTCAACCGGGCCCTCCGCAGATCCCGGTACAGAGATAGGTCTGCAGATCGGCCGGCCCACCGCCCTGCGCATACCTCATGCAACAGGCATACGCAGGGACCGCAGACCGTCAGCGCTACCGACACCATGCTTTGAAGGTCAGTAGCTCGCGTCCAGGCCTTCCTCGCCTTCGTGGTCCAGCTCTGCCAACGGGCGCTCATTGTTGGCGACCATAGCGCTGAGCAGGTTTCGGTAGTACCGCGGAAGGCGCTCGACGAGATCGGGATCGACGACATCGACTGCGGCATCGAATTCACACCGGAACCCGTCCGCACTATCCACGATGTTCAATGCCATGGGATTTCCGGTGTGTGTGATCGGCAACGAGTCGGCTTCTGAGACCGTGAGTCCGTCCATGGGGGGTACCACAACCTGGCGGTAAAACGACATTGCCGTTGTGAACAACTTGCTTCGCAAGCCCGCCCCCGGCGGCGCGAATTCCGTGATCAGATCCGCGAAGGGGTAGTCCTGGCGCTCGAGCCCGCTGATCAATTGCATCAACACCTCACCCACGTAGTCCGCGACCAACGTGTCCGCAGGTCGGCGA
Source organism: Streptomyces africanus (assembly GCF_002150735.1). Taxonomy (GTDB): domain Bacteria; phylum Actinomycetota; class Actinomycetes; order Streptomycetales; family Streptomycetaceae; genus Streptomyces; species Streptomyces africanus. Next base: position 41,520 of record NZ_MUKA01000001.1, on the reverse strand, counting down.
ACGACCAACGGCAGCAGATTCGAGCAATATCCGACAGTCCGGTCCAGTTCCTGCGGCCGCCGGGCGGACGCGACCGGTACCAGAATTTTGTCCTGCCCCGTCAGCCGCTGCAGCAAGGCCCCCCAGGCCGCCACCAGATAGGCGAAGACCGTGACCCCCTCATTGCGGGCGGCATCGCGCATCTGCCCGCAGAACTCGGGGTCGAGGAGAATACGGTGGCGTACCGCGCGGTAAGGGAATTGGCTCGGCCGTCCCGACGACGGCAATTCCGGCGCGGGAACATCCTTCAGGAGAGAATGCCAGAAGTCACGGTGCTTGGCAGCGGTGGGGCCGGCGGTGACTCGCTCGTGCCAGGTGAGATAATCTCGGAACTGCACGGCCGGGGGCAGTTCGGCACTCATGCCGCGGCACCTTGCGTTGTACATCGCGGCGAGGTCATCGAGCAGGACGCTGTAGGACCAGCCATCCACTGCCGCGTGATGCACCGTTACCAGCAGCAGGTGCCGTTGCGGGTTGACCTCCACCACAGCGGCGCGGAACACCTCCCCGTCGACCGGGTCGAGCGGTCGTTCGGCCCAGGTCCGCAGGAAGCGGCTGAGGTCATCCTCGTCCCCACAGGTGTACTCGGTCAGGACGTCGCTCAGAGGCATTTCCCGCACGGGATGGACGACAAGCGTGTCCCCGTCCGAACCGAACGTGGTCCTCAGAGTCTCGTGGCGGGCGACCAGGTCCTGCACGGCGGCACGCAGTGCAACGCGGTTGAGTGAGCCGTCCAGCCAGAACCCGACAGACATCTCGAAGGCGGGCACGCCGCCCTGGTCGAGGGCCCGTAGTTGCCGCTGCGCGTGGGTGCTGCGAGGCGCTGCCTCACGGGGCAGAGGACCCGCTGGTTCAGTACGGCTACTGCCGAGCATGCCGTGGTCCCGCAATTCTTCGACCGATTCACGCACCGCGGTGCGGATATGGTCAAGATCGGCCTGCTCATGCGCGGTGGAGAGGAAAAAGTTGCGCAGCTCCCAGACGAACACACCACGGTCGAGCAGATTGAAATAGAACGGATCCATGTTCGCCTGGTGCTCGAACTTGAAGATCGAGGAGAACCTGTGGGCTTCGATCGGCACTTCGAGCTCGCGGAAGTCGGCGTTCAGCTGGTCCGTGAACATCGCAGTCTTGCGGTCGAGGTTCCGTTGCAGATCAGGTCCCTCTGCACGGAGGTGGTCAAGGACCGCCTTGGCCGTCGCCATGGTGAGTGGATGCTGGTTGAACGTGCCGCCGAAGAAGGTGGATTCCACCCTCGGGCCGGTATCGTCACCGAAGTTCCAGATGCCGCCGTCGATTGAGTCCATGACGCCACCGCGTCCGGCAATCACGCCGATCGGCATGCCGCCTCCTACAATCTTGCCGTAGGTGGCCAGGTCGGCCTCGATGCCGTACAGCCCCTGAACGCCTGCCGGATGACAACGGAAACCTGTCACCATCTCGTCGAAGATGAGTTTCGTGCCGTGTGCCCTTGTGATCTCCCGGACCGTGCGCAGGAAATCAGGCTTCTGGACCCCAGGAGTGCGCAGGGTCACCGGCTCGGTCAGAACTGCTGCGAGGTCCGCGCCGTGCTTGTTGATGAAGTCGAGCGCCTCGTCCGTGCCGAACTCGAGTACGTACACGTTTTCCACCGCGTGCGGGGAGATGCCGGGTGCGAGCGGCCGGGTGCCGAATACGCCGTTCTCATGGGTCGGCACAGCGAGCACACTGTCGAAGTGACCGTGGTATGCGGTGGAAAAGACCACTATCTTGTCGCGGCCGGTTGCTGCCCGTGCAAGCCGAACCGCAGTCATGACCGCTTCTGTGCCGCTGTTGAGGAAGGCAACGCGCTCCATGCCGGTGAGCTCGAGTACTCCGGCGGCAACTTCCTCGACCAGTTGAGTGCGCGGCCCGAGGCTGAAACCGACGTCCAGCCGCTCACGAATAGCCGACATGACAGCCGGCGGATTATGACCGAGGAGGTGGACACCGTATCCCAGGGTGAGGTCGACATACTCGTTTCCATCGATGTCCCACAGCCGTGAGCCCTGCCCGCGTTCGGCGACGATCGGGTACAGCATCTCCTTGATCGAGGGGCGAAAGCCGACAGTGGACCGGCTGTCCGCGACCATCGTCCGGAACCGTTGGGCAAATTCCTTCGAGCCCTTGGTCCGAGTACTGAGGCGGTCACCGAGTTTCTTCAGATAGCGGGCGCGCTCTGCCGTCTCCACGGGGCTGATCGCGCTGCTCCGGGCGCCGGGCGCGAGTGGCACCACCATGTTCGCCGAAACCGGCCGCGCCGGGGAGAGCGCCACAGGCGGCGAAGCAGCGGCTCCGGCCCCGGACCCGATGGCCGGGTCAGCCGCGGAGACCGGCTCGCTGCCCGCCAGCAGCTGGAGCTGACGCTGCATGACCATGAGCTGTTCCTTGATCAGGGCCTGCACGGCCGTCGAGGCGCCTGGCGACAAGGACATGTCCATCGACAACTCGGTTGATGGCGCTGCTGTGACCGTTGGCCGGCTGTCGATCGACTGCGGCAAGACCGGGGCCGGCGCCGAGCTGGCTACGGCATCGGTGGTGGAGGCAGTGGTGGAGGAGGCAGTGGTGGAGGGCGATACGGCCTCTCCTCGCGGCAGCTTCTCCGTCGATGCGTGTGCGAGAAGATATGCAGCTAGATCAGGCAGAGTCTGGACGTCGGTGAAGAGTTGCCGAAGCGGCACTTTGCAGCCATAGCGGTCCTCCAAACGCTGCACCATGCCGAGCAGCGACATCGAGTCCCCGAGGTCCGTGAGCACGACGTCGGGGTACAGCTGTTCGGGCTGAACGTCGAAGTAGTCACCGACGATTGCGGCAATTTCCTGGAGCAGGGGTTCCACGGCGCTCTCCTCGTGGTCGAACAGTCGGGTAGCCGGATTGCATCGCCGCACCTCGGCCCCCTCAGAACCGGACGTGCGGGTTGTCCCCGCATCCGGCTCAAGCGGACCCCTCGGGCTGCTGTGGACGGTCATGCGTTCTTGGCCCTTTCGTGATCGCCGGCGTGGTGTGGCGGTGACATTCGGCGTGTACGAGGCGAAGATTTCTTCGCGAAGGCACTCCGCAGGCCACCACCGTGAACGATCGCGACAGGGCCGAGGCTTGCCGCCAGGTGATCGATGGTCGGGTTCGCGAGGAGTTCGACAGCCGACAGCGGCACACCAAGCTCTTCCTCGATTCGCCGGGCGAGCCTGACCACGAGCAGCTCGTCGCCACCCATGTCGAAAATGCTCACGTCGTAACGGTTGATCTCCGTCTGCAGCACTTCGGACCACAGTTTCGCCAGAGCCGCCTTCAGCCCATTCCCGCGGAGCTGCTGCCTGGGGGAGGCGAGGGCGGGGCGCACTGGGTCCGGGAGTGCCCACTGCCCCTGGATGCGGCGTTCCGGGTTGGTGAGGGACACCGAGAGCAGAGACGGCATATCGGAGCGCAGTACAAGGTCAAGGACATCAGCGCGCTGCCCTGGTGGCAGGGACTCGTCCCAGGTGACGGTGATCAGTCCGTCCACGCCCGACGCCTGTGCGTGAAGAAAGCCGTCGGCTGCCGAACGGCACAGGTCGCCTGCGCCCGGCACCGAGGTGAGTGAGCACATCATGACGCCGAAATCGACGAGGGGGCCACTGAAGATCTCGGCCAGCACCAGTGCTCCGCGGACCTTGGGAGCCAGGGCCTGCCGCCAGGCGGCCCGGTCAGTGCGGTCGACCCGGCAAGGGGCCTGGTCGTGTGGTGCGTCGGCGCAGTGGAACCATCCGTCGATCCGGCCGAACCGCTGACGGGCGGTGCCGACCAGCTCCCGCATCGCTCCCGCATCGGTGACGTCGACGGATTCCGCCATGACAGTGCCGCCGAGACGTTCGACGTCGCGGACGGCCTCGATCTTTCGGCTGACCGGGTGGGCTGTTCCGTGCTCGGTGATCCAACGGTCGAACTCGTCGGGTCGCGGAAGCGGGGAGTCGCTGGTGAGTACCAGCTTGGCCCCGGCGACGCGGGCCAGGTGGCCGGCGAGGGCCAGCCCCATCTGTCCAAGACCGCCGGTGACGAGGTACACGCCACCGGGCCGCAGCCGACTGGCCGGGATCGACGGGCCGGGGGCAGCCGCCGCAGGAACGAACCGTTGCGTCCAACGGCGCCCGTTCCGGAACGCGATCGGCGCCCTGGTCGGGGCGACGATCTCCGCGAGGAGGGCTTCCGGTACGAGGGCGCTCCTGCCGATGTCGATGCTTCGACAACGGAGCTCGGCGAATTCCTGGGAGATGAGATTCAGTGCGGCGCCGGTCATCGCGGCGGCAGGCGCAAGGACTTCACCGCCTGTGATGTCGTGCACGTCACGGGCTACCACCCCGAGGTGCGCGCCTTTGCAGCCCGGACTGCGGCCGAGTTGCCTGGCGACGTCGAGAACGGAGAACAGCCCCAGACCGCAGGCGTGATCCAAACTGTCGGTTGCAAGGTGCCCTGGAACGATGTCAAGAGACCAGAGGTGTACGACCCGCTCAGGAGTCAGCCCGTCCGTGGCCAGCGCATCGAACAACTTCTCGTAGTCGCCGGAATCCATGGGATCGACGATGAAGGAAGTGGCGTCGGCTCTCCTGAAAGCACCGCCCTGACGTACCACCACCACCTCGGCGCCCTGTTCACGCAAAGAGTCCGCCAGCGAGTCGCCGACCCCGCCGGAGTCCCCGAACAACAGCCATGGGCCGATGGGCAAGGCGCTCTCCGTGTAACCGCCCGCCCCTGGGTCGAGGCGCTGCCATGACGGTGTATACAGCCACTCGGAGGGGTTCTGCCCACGGCCCTGCTCTTCCTGGACGGAGGCAGACGGCGGTTCGAGACGGAGGAAGCTGCGCTCCAGCGGGTGCACCGGCAGGGGGACGCGGTACTGATGCCCTCCGTACCAGGCAGTCCAGTCCACCGGCACGCCTTCGGTCCACAGCCGTCCCGCGGCGGTCAGCAGCCGATCCAAGGGTGGCAGGACTTGTTCGTTGTCGAGGCCGGAGCCTGCCGGGAGCACTGAGGGGTTGCCTATGGCCAACACGGCCGCACCCTCTGCTGCCCGGCCGGTGAACGCCTCGGCCAGCCGGTCGCCCTCCCATATGTCTCGTGTCCAGTGCAGCGGGTCGAGCACCCGCGACTGCGGCAGTTCGCCGCCCACGACGGCCGACAGGATGGGAATGTCTGGAACTCTCGGGCGCACCTCGGGGACGTGCGCGGCCATTCCCGCTCGCCAGGACAGCAGTGCCAGCGCGTCAGACGGTTCGAAGACCCCGGCGAAGCAAGCTGCGAGGAGTTCACCCACCCCGGCTCCCCCGACCGCCGCCGGCCGAACGCCGGACTCCGTCCACAGCGTCGCGAGCACCCGGCTCGCGGTCAGCAGAGCCGCCGACGGGTCGTCTGCGCTCGGGACGGCCCACCCGGTATACCGCTCCTCTATGTCAGCGACTGCGGACAGCCGTGTGGACAGCACACTGAATTCCTCGGCCGGGACGTCGCCGAACAGGAACAATACGGTCGGGGTGGTCTCTGCCACCCGTCCGCCGGTGCTCTTGCCGTCGGTGAGCGCACGCAATCCGGCCGCGGCTCCGGCGCGGTCCGCAGCGGTGACGGCGTAGCGATGCGACGAGCCGCGTCGGCCCTGCCGCAGCGTGAAAGCCGCGTCCACGAGGTCGGGCGCGTCCGGCTCCTCCAGCGCATCGGCCAACTGACGGGCCAGCTCGCGCAGCGCCACGTCGCTGTGGGCACTCACAGCAAGTGTCTGCGGGCCGCTGGTCCTCGCCGGCCGACCGGAGGGGGGAGGAGCCTCCTCGAGGACGACATGAGCGTTCGTGCCACCGATGCCGAACGAACTCACTCCGGCCCGACGGGGGGTTTCACCCGCTGGCCAGGCCATCGGCAGGGTGTTGATGTAGAAGGGGCTGCCCACCAGGTCGATCTGGGGGTTGGGCCGGGTGAACCCTGGGTGCCCCGGGATTTCCCGGTGCTGCAGCGCCAGCACCGCCTTGATAAAGCCGGCAATTCCCGCCGCGGCGGCGACGTGCCCGATATTCGCCTTTACCGAGCCCAAGGCGCACTGGCCCGGCCGGGCACCTCCGTCGGCGAAGGCCTCGCTCAACGCGGCGAACTCGATGGGGTCGCCCAGAGCTGTGGCGGTGCCGTGGGCTTCGATGTAGGTGATGGTGCTGGCGTCCACCTCGGCCACCGCCTGCGCTTCGGCGATCACGGCCCGTTGCCCGCCGATGCTCGGTGCGGTGTATCCGATCTTGTCGGAGCCGTCGTTGTTGATCGCCGAGCCCCTCACCACCGCGAGGATCTGATCACCGTCCTCGATTGCCTCGGCCAGCCGCTTCAAAGCGACGAGACCCACCCCGTCACCGAATGTCGTCCCTGCTCCGTCGGCATCGAACGGTCGGCACCGCCCGTCCGGGGAGAGGATCATTCCTTCGCTGAAGACGTAGCCCGGATAGTCGTTGGCGATGACTGACACTCCACCTGCCAGGGCGATGTCACATTCACCTGTGACAAGGCTCTGCATGGCCATATGCACCGCGACCAGTGACGTCGAACAGGCGGTCTGCACATTGACGCTCGGCCCGTTGAGGCCCAGTTTGTACGAGATCCTGGTGGTCAGGTAGTCCTTGTCGTTGGCGATCATGAGCTCGGTTCCGTCGTAGCCCAGCGGGTCACAGGAACGAGCCACGACATTGGTCAGATACGTGTTCATCGACGCACCTGCGAACACACCGATGTCCTGAGCGTCCGTTCCCCCGGAGTAGCCGATGGTCTCGAGCAGCTCCCATGCGACCTCGAGCAGTATTCGTTGCTGCGGATCGAGCAGCTTCGCCTCGCGCTTGGTGAAGCCGAAAAACTCGTGGTCGAAGTCGAACGCGTCCGGCAGGGATGCGGCTCGCTTGACATAGCCGGGATCGCGCAACACCCGCTCCGGCACCCCGGCGGCCGCGAGTTCGGCGTCTGTGAACGTGGTCAGCATGTCGTCTCCGGCACGCAGCCGGTTCCAGAACTGAGCCACACTCCCGGCGCCGGGGAACCGGCCGCACATGCCGATCACGGCCACATCATTCGGCCGAGCCGTCGGATCGACCATGCTCCCGTCAGTCATCGTTGCCCCTGTCGGTATCCAGCTGACGACGTGTCCGTGCGCGCAGGCGTGCGCTGCGGGCCGTTCCGCCCGCCAGCTGTGCCCGCCTGCTTGACGCCCGACCTCGGTCAGGGGCCGGACCGACCCCAGCGGGGGTCTGGCCGAGGCGTCGGGCCAGACTGGCCACGGTCGGGTAGCGGAACAATTCGTTGATCTTCAGCGGAGTGCCCGCGGTTTCGTCGGCGAGCATCTCGTGCACTTGCACCAGCAGCATGGAGTTGCCGCCTAGGTCGAAGAAGTTGTCATCCCGCCCGATCGCCTCGCGCCCGAGCACTTGCCGCCAGATGGCCGTGATCCGCTGCTCGATACCCCGCAGCGCAGTGCCGCTCCGAGGGATCGCGCCGACGGACTCACGGACCGCGGCCGTGCGCCGATCGGTGCCGGGGGTGACTTCGGACGCCATCGGCAGTTCCGCCACACTGCGGCCGGGGTCTGCGAGCGCGGCTTGCAGCAGTGCCAGATAGTTCTCGGCTACCTGACGAGCCGCCTGAGCCGAGAAGACAGACTTGCGGTACTTGAGCAGCCCGACGAGCCGGTCGCCGTCGTGCACGACCTCGAGTACGAGCTCAAGCTGGTCGTCTTGCTGGTCCAGCCGGAACGGCACCGCGGTCAGCCCCGCCCAGCCGACCGGGGCCGCGCCATCGTCAGCCACGTAGAGACCGGCCAGCGCCGGGTACCGGCTGGGTTTCTGGTAGCTGAACATCGCCTGGAAGATCGGGTTACGGTCGTCCACCCGGCGCGGCGCCAGCTCGCCGACAAGCAACTCGAACGGGTAGTCCTGGTACTCGAGCGCGTCGATGACGTTACGGCGAGTACGGTCCAGCTGCTCCCGGAACGCCACCGCGTCGCCGAGATCGGCACGCAGCACGACGGGGTTGACGAAGTTGCCGATGCACTCGGCCATCGCCGGACTGGTCCGGCCGGCGAAGGGAGACCCCACCAGGACGTCGTGCCGTCCGGTGTAGCGGCCGATGAGGACCTGAAAGACGGTGAGCAAGATGCCGTAAGGCGTGGCCCCTTCCTCCTTGGCCAGCGCGAACACACCGTCGGCGAGCTCTGTGGCGATGGGGAACACGATCGATCCGCCCCCGTCGGTATCCGGGCCGAGTTCGCAGGGGGGCCATTCGGCCGGCTCGAGCCGGCCGGCGAGCTGAGCATGCCAATAGGCACGAGCTCTGCTGCCCTTCTCCCCCTGGATCAGCTCCCGCTGATAGGCGACGAAATCGCTGTAGGGGACATTGCCTCCGGGCAGCTGGGACGGACTCCGTTCCGCCTCCGCCAGGTAGAGCTGCTCGAGTTCCGCCACCATGACACCGAGTGACCAGAAGTCGCACACCGCATGGTGCACAGCCAGCAGCACCACGGCCTCTCCTGGCGCCACCGAATACGTCCGCACCCGGACCAGTGGTCCGGTCGACAGTTCGAACGGAGCGAGATAGGCGCGGCGTATCGCGTCCTCGATCTGCTGCTGGTTCCACTGGCGGGCGTCCAGTTCGGCGATATCGGGTTCGAGCCACCCGTGCACTGTCTGGCCGTCGGTGCCGCTGAAGGTGGTGCGCAGGGCCGCGTGCCGCCCGACCAGCGACCTAACCGCGCTGCCGAACGTGGCGGAGTCGAATCCGCCGGTGAACTGCGCGGTGAACCCGACGTTGTAGGACGCGCTGTCCGGATTCATCCGATGCAGCAACACAAGCGGGCGCTGGGCGTACGAGAGAGGATATTCGGTCCGCGCCTGGCCGGCGCGCGCCCGGAGTGCTGCCTCCAGCCTCTTCCGTACGCCCCAGTTCTGCATGTCGTCGGTCATGAGGGTCCGTCCTGATCGGCCAGCCAGGGCAGCAGTGCCTGGATCTGGTCCTCAGTCAGCGAGTCAAGGTTGGCCAGGAGGCGTTCCGCCTCCTCTGGTGAGAAGGGCTCCACCGCGGACGGCACCGCCGTGGACACGACAGCTTGGACCGGGGCGTCGAGCATCAGGCGTTCCGCCAGCTCATCGACAAGCAGGCGCAGGGCCTTGCCTTGGAGGAGCCCAGTGAGCGGCAGGTCGACGTCCAGGTCGCGGAAGATCTGGCCGCGTACTTCGACAGCCACCAGCGAATCGAGCCCGGCTTCGTGGAGCAAGAGGTCCTCGTCGATGGCGGCCTCGGACATGGCAAGTCGCGTAGCCAGCATGGAGCGCAGGTATGCGAGCACCAGCTCTCGGCGACGTTCCGGCGTGGTGCCGAGCCAGTCCCGCCGCAGCCGCCTGCCCGCCTCTGCTCCGTCCCCGGCAGGCATTCCCTCGCCCATGACAATTGCTCGCCCGGTGGGAAACCGGTTCAGGTAGCGGGACCAGTCCACGGAGAAGACACCGTACTGACCACCGGGGCCGGCCAGGAGCCGGTCGAGTGCGGCGAATGCCGGATCGGCTTCCAGCGGAGTGAACCCGCCTTCCACGAGCCGGGTCTGCAGGCGTTCACTCAGTTGCGCCGCCATACCCGCCTCCCACGGCCCCCAGCCGACACTGAGGGCAGGGAGTCCCAACCCGCGCCGGTAGTGGGCAAGTCCGTCGAGGAAAGCGTTGGCAGCCGCGTAATGGGCCTGCCCAGGCGCACCGAGCAGAGCAGCCGTGGAGGAGAAGAGGATGAAGTGCTCAAGGTCGAGATCCAGAGTGGCGCGGTGCAGGTGCCAACCACCGGCAACCTTCGGGTCCAGTACCGACCGGAAGCGGTCCCAGCTCAGCTGCGACAGCACCGCGTCGTCGAGCACACCGGCCGCGTGGACGACCCCCCTGAGGCCGCCCAGCTCCCGGTGCACACGCTCGACGAGCTGGTTGACCGCGGCCTCGTCCGTGACATCCAGGCCGGCCAGGGTGACCTCAGCCCCTGACTGCTCCAGCTCGCGGATCTGTTCCTCGATCTGTGCCTCATGTGCACGCCGCGATGCGAGCACGATGTGACGCACCCCGCGCCTGGCCAGCCACGCCGCGGTACGCAGACCGAGCGCTCCGGTCCCCCCAGTGATCAGGTAGCACCCGTGGGTGCCGAGCCGGCCAGGGCGTGTCGGCAGCGCCGACACGCGGTGCAGCGTGGGCCGGTAAAGCTGTCCGTTGCGGATCGCGGCTTCAACGCCGGGCCATTCGGGCGGGACACTCGGCGCGACGGTGAGGTCGCGTGGGTCCGCGTCGAGCAACCGCAGATTCAGCTGAGGTGCTTCCATCGCAGTGCTCCGGCCAAGGCCCCACAGCATCGCCCCGTAAGGGTCGCTGACCTCCCCGGGCTCGTGCACGGCCACGGCTCCGCGGGTCAGCAGTACTACGGAATCGGGCGTCCAGTCCGCGCGCTCGGTGGCCTGCACGAGCGCGGGCACGCTGCCACAGGCGGTCTGTGTGTTCTGTGCGTCCAGGCCGAGGCAATGCAGTACGCTCGCCGGCCCGGTGTCGCGGAACAGTTGCGCCAGGTGTTCCGCGTCGGCGGGGTCCAGCACGTATCGGCGATCGCCGAGACAGGTGAAGGCCGTGCCCACCTCGGCGATCACACACCGGCTGCCGCTTGCCTCCAGTACTGCGGCCGCGGGACGCCAGTGCCCCTGACGGTCGGCGAGCACGATCCACGTTCCCGTGGCGGGCGACGTGTCACCGGCCGCCTCGGCCAACTCCCATTCGTCCGCGTAGATCTCGGCCTCGGGCGAACGGAAGGAGACCGCTCTCAGCTGGAGGCCGAACAGCTCGAGCAGCGGGTTGCCCTCGTGGTCGGTCAGGGAGACATCGGCAAGTGCTCCCGAGGCATCGGCCTCGCGGTGCCGGATGCGCGCGACTCCTGATTCCACAGCGTTACGGGACGGGTGGAACACGGCCCGTTCGATACGGAACGGCAGCAGCACGCCGTCCTCGGGGGCAGCACGGACGATCCGTGCCGCAATGGCCAGCTGAACGCAGGAGTCAAGCAGTGCCATGGTGCGCTCCCGAGGAGAGTCTGCCGCGAAGCTGAGGTCGCCGGAGCTGTCCTCACCGTCCAGCCGCAGCTCTTCGATCCACTGGAACGCCGGGCCGAACCGGAAGCCCGCCGCCTCGAACAGCGGGTAGAGATCAGCCGGGGAAACCGGCCGGCCTGCGAGGTGGGAAGACGGGTCCATCGGCTGTGCGAGGGCGTCAGTCCGCTGGATCCGTCCCTCTGCGTGCACCTGCCAGGACTCGTCGGCCAGCGGATCGTCCGCATTCGCCAGACTGAGCGACTGTGCGACAAACCTGTGGTCCCCGGCCGGGGTGAGCACAAGCTGGAGCCGGTGTCGCGCCTCGTCGATCTCCAGCGCTCGCGGGAAGACCAGATCCTCGACAACCGCAGCGGAGTCGGCGGCCACAGCCTCCACCAGGCAGGCGGTGTGGTATGCCCCGGGCACGACGAGGCGGCCGGAAATCTCGTGATCGGCGAGCGCACGCGGAGCCCTCGCGGCCACTGTGGTCTCGTAACGCCGCTGTGTGGACTGCGGCAGCGCGAGTCGGCTCAGCTCGGGCAGGTCTCCGGCCGGTGGCGCGGGCAGCTCTGCGCCGGAAGGCGCCGGTGCGGTCCAGTGCCGGGCCCGCGTGAAGGGATAGAGAGGAGCGGAAACCCTGCCCGCTTGCAAGGGCGCGTAGTACTCAGCCCAGTCGACTGGTATTCCTGCCCTGTCCAGACGCGCCAGGTGGGCGAGCACCCTGACGGGATCCGGGGTCCTGGGCTCAAGCCCGGGCAACCAGACGACATCGCCGTCGGACTGGGTACGGCCGGCGGTGGTAAGCGTCCGGCCTGGGCCCATTTCGAGGAAGACCGTGCATCCCCCACTGAGAAGTTCGCGGATGCCGGGCGTGAACCTGACCGGTGAAGTGAGTTGCCGTCCCCAGTACTCTGCACCGATCTCCGCACGGCCCGCCCAGGTGCCGGTGAGGTTCAGTGCCATCGGCACGACAGGCTGCCGGTGGGTGATCCGGCCTGCGGCCTGGACGAGTGCGGGGACAGCCGGAGCGACCAACGGTGAGTGGAAGGCATGCGTCGTCTCCAGGGGGACGGTGACCCAGCCCCGCTGTCGAAACTCGCCTTCCAACTCGCCTGTCTCGGTGTCTGATCCGGAGACCGTGAACCGTTCCGGCGCGTTGTACGCGGCGACTGTCACCGAACCGCCCTTGGCCTTGACCAGCCGTTCCAGCTCGGCCCCGTCGGTGCAGCCGACGGCGACCATCCGGCCGCTGCCAGGAACAGCCGCGAAGGCACGGCCGCGCGCGCAGACCAGCTCCAGTCCCTCTTCAACGCTGAACACGCCGGCCACGCAGGCGGCCGCGTACTCGCCGAGGCTGTGACCGACCACTGCGTCCGGCCGCACCCCACACGAGGCCCAGAATTCCGCCAACGTGACCTGCAGGAGGAAAACCGCCGGCTGGAGCAGTTCCGCCTGCAGCTGCGCCGCAGGGTCGGCGAACACGTCGAGGGGGCCAACTCCGGTGAGGCGGCGGAAGGTTTCCGCGTGCCGGTCCAGTGCGGCGCGGAACAGCGGATGCTCACGGTGGAGCTCGACGGCCATACCGGCGTACTCGGAGCTTTGACCGGGAAAGAGGAACCCGACCCTCGGCTTGGCCCGCGCGGATTCCCCCTCGTCTGCTGCCCCGGTCCCATCCCTCAGCCACGTTTCGACGCGCTCGGCTGCCGCATTCCCGGTGTCGGCGATGACGCTGAGCCGGTGTCGCAGCGGGCGGCGACCGACCTGACTGGTATAGGCCAGGTCTCTCAGGGCTGCGTCCGGCTCGCGCAGGCGGTTCGCCCACCGGTCCGCCAGTTCCCGCAACGCGTCCGCGCTCTTGGCACTGATCGTGACGAGCTCGTACCCCGGACGCCGATCCGCCCGCGTGAGTTCCGGTGCCTGTTCCAGCACGGCGAAGGCATTGGTGCCGCCGATGCCGAGGGAATTGACCGCGGCCCGGCGGGGAGATCCCGGCAAGGGCAGCGGCGCCGTATTGACGAACAAGCGCGTATCGTCCAGCTTCAGCCGAGGACTCGGCGCCGTGAAATACGGGCTGGGCGGGATCTGTCCCCGATGCAGGGACAGAGCGGCCTTGATCAGGCCTGCTATGCCCGACGCCGCCTCCATATGCCCGATCAACGCCTTCACCGACCCGATGGCGCAGGGATCGGCTTGTCCGAAGATTTGCTTGAGCGCGCCGACCTCGGTGGGATCACCGAGCGGTACCCCGGTTCCGTGCGCCTCGATGTAGCCGATCGTGGCGGGATCGACTCCGGATACCTGGAGCGCCTGACGCATCGCGGCCAGCTGGCCGGACAGGCTCGCGGCGCCGTAACTCGATTTGCCGCCACCGTCGTTGTTGACAGCGGTTCCGAGGATGGTGGCGTAGACGGTGTCACCGTCTCGCAGCGCGTCGGCCAGGGGTTTGAGGACGACGGCGCCCACGCCGCTGCCGAAGATCGTTCCCTGCGAACTGACATCGAATGGGCGGCAGCGCCCGTCCGGCGACAGGATGCCGCCCCGGCGGTGCCAGTACCCCGCGGCCTGGGGGAGCCTGATGTTCACGCCGCCGGCCAGTGCAGCGGCACACTCGCCGCGCAACAGGCTCTGGACGGCCAAGTGCACCGCGACCAGCGAAGTGGAGCAAGCCGTCTGCACCGTCAGACTGGGCCCGGTCAGATTGAGCTTGTACGACACCCGGGTGGCGAGAAAATCCTTGTCGGTCCCGAGCTGCTCGAGGGAGGCTGTGGGATCTTCCAGTGGCCCGGCGCTGTTCAATACCTCGGGAAGGTAACTGGTGAGAACACCGCCGCTGCCGGCAAAGACACCGACCGAAGTCCCGGTCCCGGCCGATGTGCGCAGACCCGCGTTCTCGAGAGCATGCCAGCAGGTCTCCAGGAAGATCCGCTGCTGAGGGTCCATGACAGCGGCCTCGCGGCCGGAGATGTCGAAGAAGGCCGCGTCGAAGAGGTCGATGTCGTCCATCGAGGCGGTCGCCTTCACGTAATCAGGGTTCTTCAGCCACTCCGAGTCCGCACCACCACGGAGCAACTCCTCGTGACCGAGGTCGCGTATCGTCTCGCGTCCGGCCAGGATTACGTCCCAGAACTGGTCCACGTCCGTGGCTCCGGGGAAACGGGCGGCCATGCCCACGATAGCGATCGGTTGCCCGTCCGGTTCGTGCTGCGTCATGACGGCTCGCCGGCACCGAGGCGAGGCAGGACAACCGGGTCGTACGCCTGCAGCAGGTCACCGACCGTGCGCACACTGGTGATGGGCAATGTGTCGGAGAACGGGTCGGTGTCCAGCTCCATCTCCAGTACGGCGACGAGCCGCGCGAGGTGCAGCGATTCAAGACCGAGCTGATCGACAAGGAGCTGGTCCTCGTCCAGGTGCTCGACCGGGCCGGCCACCTCGTTCACGATCTCGAGCAGTGCGGCCTTGACCGTGTCCCGCTTGTTCATTGAAATCACACTCCGTTCATATGCACCACCCGGCCCCCATAGCAGGGGTTCAGCAGGTGTAACCACCGTCGACGGTGATGGTCTGGCCGGTGATGAAACTCGCCCCGGGCGAGGTGAGAAACCTGATGACGCCGAGCACGTCCTCTACCGACCCGAGTCGGCCCAACGGCGTCCGGCGCACGATGCGGCGGCGTTGGGCCTGGCTGATGCCCGCAGTCATCTCGCTGTCGAAATATCCGGGGGCGACACTGATCACCCGGACCCCGGCAGGGCCGACCTCACGGGCAAGACCTCGAGTAAGCCCGTCGAGTGCCGCTTTCGCCGCTCCGTACACGGCGACGCCGGTCTGTCCGCGCACCGCGTTGATGGAGGACAGATTGATCACCACGCCGGTCCGGCGGGCAAGCATGGGCTTGAGGCAGGCCCGAGTGAGCAGAACCGGCAGTGTCACGTTGGTCTGCAGTGCCGTGTCGATGGCCGTCGGGGCGGTCAGGGTCAGCAGGCCCTCGAGCCCGATCGCCGCGTTGTTCACCAGCACGTCGATGCGCCGGTGGCGACGCACGGCTGCACGGACGAACTCTTCGACCGCCTCGGCGTTCGTTCCGTCGACCGAGGACCAGAACAGCGCGTCTGAAGCGGTCGATTCGCGAAGCGCGGTGAGCTCGGCGGACTCGGTCCGGCTGAAGGTCTCCACTCGGTAACCGCGCTCCAGGAAGTCATTCACCAGGCCCAGTCCCAGACCTCGGCTGCCTCCGCTGATGACCGCCACCGGTCGCTGATCCATGGTGCGGTTCATACGGCACCCCCCATGCGCTTGAATCGCTCGCCATGCAACGAAGTGTCCGAGACGGTGATGACGGCCGGAACCTTGTGGGGCGGTAGGTGTTCGGTACAGAACTGGCGCAGCCGACGGTTCAGCGCCCTCTTCTCCTCCGGCTCGACCAGCTCGACTGTGGCCGTGACGATCTGCCCGGTGACGGCGTTCGACCGTCCGGTCACGATGACGTCGGAGACATTGCCGGCCCGGAGCAGCACATTCTCGACCTCGGCCGGAGACACCTTCTCTCCACCTACATTGATCAGCGTCGACAGCCGCCCGAGTACGCGGAGAGTCCCGTCCTCGGCCACTTCGACCGCGTCTCCGGTGTTGAGCCACCCTTCCTCGTCGAACGGACTGGGCGCGTTGAGGTACCCGAGCATGGCGCTCGGTGAGTTGATCCAGAGCACCCCGTCACGCACCTTCGTCCGGAATCCCCGCCCCCCGACGTCCATCTGCAACGAGTTCGACGAGATCGACCGCGTGGGCAGGATGCCGGTCTCGGTAAGACCGTAGGTCTGCTTGAACCTCACATGAGGGAACACTCTGGCCGCGTGCGCGAGGGTGATCTCGCGCATGGGCTCCGTGCCGTAGGTGATCAGCTCGAGCGAGGACAGGTCGTAATTCCGATAAGCGCCGGAAAGCAGCAACATGTTGAGGAAGGTCGGCGTGGTCGGTAGAACCTGGACGCCATGACGGTGAATGGCCTCACACGCATGCTGAGGCGTGCGTTGCGGCTCGGTGACCACCGTGCCGCCAGCGACGAGCGAGCGGAACAACGTATTGACTCCACCGATGTGGTCGAGCGCCATGAACTGCAGCGTTCGCCGAGGGCGCGACGATGCACGGAAGCCGTCGAGCAGCCGCGGAAGCGAGAGCAGGACAGCCTTGCTCTCGCCCGTCGAGCCTGAGGAGAACAGCAGCAGCCCAGCCTCTCCGCTTCTGGCGAGCTCGGCCAGAAGGCGTGGCGTTGGCGCGTCCGGTGCCACTACGGTCCGAACAGTCCACTCATCCGGACCGCTGAACTCGACGACACGGGTCGCATGCGCAGCCGCGATCCGGCGCTCCCGCTGCTCCCTCGGCGGATCGGCGGGGGCGAGGGGAACCACGACAGCGCCTCGGACGGCGAGTGCCACGAAGAGCGCGACCATGTTCGGTGAGGCGTTCCCGACGACTGCCACACTCTCGCCTGCCGCTACTCCGAGCCGGGTCAGCTCCGCCAGCCAGCCGGTGGTCCGCTCCGCGAGTTCGGCGTACGTGACCCTACCGCCGTGCCCGACCATGGCCTCAGCGCCAGATCGACCCTGCAGTTGCGACAACAGCCAATCCATCGCGCCTCCCCCATTGTCATGTTTTTGCTTCCAGCGGGACTGCGCCGAGCTCGACGAGGTTGGAATTCAGGACTCGTCTGCAAAAGATCGGCACGCCGTGTTCTAGGCATGAAATCTCTCCAGCAGATCGGACATATCTAAGCGCGAACTGGCTGCGGAGGCTACTTGACGCCAGCACGCATGGAGCGGCACGCCGAGCTTGTCCCGCCGGCGAGACAAGCGATGAAGCGTGTTCTTGCCATCGGCCGGAACGGGCTGACCGGATCTGCCACGAGCAATGCAAACGCCTGCACAACCACGCAATCAATAGCCCGATGGCTTGCTTCGCCCGATCCGCCGCGAAACAATAAGACTTACCCGGACGGTGACTCGTCAGGCCTGGTACGCAATAAAAAACATTCCATTGGCCTCAGATGGAATTCCTAGAAATTTCCAGGAGAGTGCAGTGACTGACAAGGATAAACGGCAGAACTTCCTCGATTACCTGGAAGTCCAGGAAGCATTCGACGCCAAGGTCGCAGAGATCGACCAGATCGACAGCTTCGACACTTCTTTCGGAGTCGAAACAAGTACTCCCTTCGAAAGCTGGGACGCCGGCGAGGCCGACAATTTCGACCTGCTTAACAACTATCGATACTCCCCATCGCCTACTGGAACCCTAAGGACGGTGATATCACAGGTTCCCGTCAACTACGAGGAGGTGACGTTCATCGATTTCGGCTCCGGTAAGGGCCGTGCGCTTCTCGTGGCTTCTGAATTCCCATTCAAGAAAATCATCGGGGTCGAGCTTTCCGGGCATCTCTGCAATATCGCCGCACAAAATGTGATGCAATATGACTCCACTTCAA
Organism: Streptomyces africanus; assembly: GCF_002150735.1. Taxonomy (GTDB): domain Bacteria; phylum Actinomycetota; class Actinomycetes; order Streptomycetales; family Streptomycetaceae; genus Streptomyces; species Streptomyces africanus. The sequence continues at coordinate 23,896 of NZ_MUKA01000001.1, read as the reverse complement.
AGAGGTGCAACGATATCGACATATGCCACCAGAGTGCCGAAGAATTTGAAATCCCAGACGATGCGGGAGTGTTCTACTTCTATGAGCCCTTCAGTTCGACTGTGGCAGAACAGGTGCTGGAAAATATCGAGCGCTCCCTTGCGCGCGTCCCGCGAGCGGCCGTCATCTGCCTGGTGGGGCGGGCTCTCGTTCCCGTCGTCGAAGGGCGAGCGCCGTGGGTGCCCTTCGGCCCCGTGGTGCAATCACCAGATGACGACTATTTCGATGCGCGCCTTTTCGCGGTCCACGCCGGTGGCGCGCATACAGCTGGATCTGGCTCCGCATCTTGAACCCGCTCATGCGGCTCGGACCGGATAACGAGCTTGCACAGGGCGAACGGCAGCGTAGCCACAGTCTGCAGTGAGGTCTTTCAACCTCCGATCGACCGTACCGCCGCCGACCGCCCGTACTCCTCACACGACGTGGGCCCAGGTCTCACCCGGCGTGATGATCGGCAAGCAGCCGGCCGAGGCTGAAGAGCGTGCCGTTCCCGGGCGCCGGGAGGGAGATCCTTTCCCTCAAGTCAGGGCCTGCACGCCTCGAAGGAAGTCTCAGCTCTGCGTTCTTGGCTCATTTGAACAGTCGATGGCGCGCCGTACGATCTTCGCCACCCAGGCCTCGACCGACTCACTGTCCCTCCTGGCGGCCCTCCCCATCCCTGCCAGTTCATCGGCTGAGAACTGAAGTATCAGCGAGCGGGCTTCGGCCGTGGAGGTGGCGTCGGGCAGGAGCAACGTCGACGTGGACCCGGCTGCTGTGCGGGCGGTGCCACTTGACTCCTCGTTGCACCCGGCGCCCGACTGCGTCAGCTCGCTCTGCCGCATGAGCAGACTGCTGCGAATTTCCCGACGCAGCTTGTTCCTGCTCCAGCCCAGTTCTTGCGCCTTCCGCAGCCAGTAGTCCTGCTCCGGTTCCTCCAGTGCCACAACTTCGAGGTGGTGGCTGAAGCTCAGACCTTGACGCCTGCGGGACAACGGAAAGGCGCGCGCAACCCAGCTGTAGTTGCGCAGAGTCTGGTAACTGAGCGACGTTCGCTTGATGGCTTCCTCGTAGCGGTCATGGAACACGGACTCTCCATAAACCAGCCAATCGGCGATCCACCAGGTGGAGGAGTCGGCAAAAGAGAACAGTTCGGTACCGAGCTCTTCCCAGGTACGGAAGCTCTGCTTGGCCGTGAACAGCAAGCCAGCTTTGTGCAGCTGAACACCTGAACCTCGCGTCGGCCGCGCGGCTCCTGCTGCCATATGTCGCGGGGTCTGGCCTACCAAGCTGGCGGTTTTACGCATTGTTACCCCCTGGGCTCTCTCCGTACATCGTCCGACCTTCGGGTGTCATCCAGACCAGGGCGTTCGACCTCGCGTGTACAGGCAGGCGCCCCGCACCTTCCGCCACTCGAACTCCTGGGCGCCACCGAGCAGGCCGCCGCGAGCCGTCGACCACCAGCCCTCCAACCGCCTCGGTTCCCCTTGGCCCGGAAGCGCTTGAATACTGAATCGGAGCAAGATTCACACCGAGGTTCAGGCTTGTCAAGGGGACATTGCAGGCTGAACCACCCAGTATCTCCAGGCAAGTTGAACGATACGAGCCTCAACTCTCGATCAGTGTCGAAGCGCTTCAACTACGGCAGGAGAACGAGCGCTTGGACGACGGCAGGGGAGTTGATGTCCGTGATGCTGTCGTCCGTTCGTGCGACTCGGGCAGCCTCCGGCTGATCGTGCGGGGTGGGGCAGGCGGGATGAGATGCGGTGTACCGCTCTCTCATCTGGAATCTTCCGCTCTCCTCAACCACGCCACTCGGGGGCCTCGTTGGTCATCCGTCCTGCCGCACTCGACCTGCCCCATGCGAAGATCTCTGCCGGCTTCGGGATCAGCGAGTCCACCGCCCACGCCTACACCAGCGCGGTCATCCACCAGCCCGTCGAACGCGCACCGGGTCTGCTGAAGATCCTGCGCAAGGCCGAGGCGGCCTCCGTCCTGCTGGACTGCACACTCGCCGAGTACGACCGGGTCGGCGACGCACCGGCCGACTACTCGGCCAAGCACCGCCGGCACCGGGCGAACCTGCAGATGGTCACCGAACCGGGCAGCCGGCCGCCAACGCAGGCCCCCGCAGGAACCCACCCTCACCGAGAAGACCCCACCGCTGAAGAAGCTCACTGCCGACGGCGCTGCCGACGCCGCGCAGCTGTGGCATTTTGCGCACGAGGGCTTGCAGGCCGACCGTCGGAGTAGTGACGTTCCATTTCCGGGTCGAGAGTCTGAGCGAGTGACGAGATCGTCGGATAGGTGAAGAAGGAAGTCAGTGGGATATCGATGCCATGCCGATCACGTAGTTCCTGGCGTATCCGCACCACAAGCAGGGATGTGGTGCCGACGTCGAAGATATTCTCCGTAGCGCTGACTCGAGAGACGTTCAGTACTTCGCACCAGATCTCGTGCAGAAGATTTTGAACAGGTCCACTTGGAAGGACGTGATCCGTACTGGAAACCTGCTGTCGAGCGATGGCCTTCAAGGCATTCCGGTCGGTCTTCCCGTTCGGGGTCAGAGGAAATGCCGGCAAGGTCAGTACCCGGTTCGGCACCATGTATTCGGGCAGACTCTGCCGCAGGAAGGCTCGCGCACTGTGTTTCAGCACCTGCAGCCGAGCTCCCTGCCCAGGGTCGTTGTTCGTCGGCCCGTCGATCGTCGGCCGCTCGTGAATGAAGTGTCCGCTCCACCGGCTCCGGTGAGTGAAGGTCGTTCGAATGCGTCCTTGCTGCGGGAGGCGAGAGGACCAGGCATGCCGAGTGTCCCAGCCATGCCGAGCCGCCACTTCGTCAAGTTCCTCCGGCAAGCACGTGAAGTGGGGCATCTCATCACCCGACGCGAGCTGGGCGAAGCGTGCGACGCGGGCATTCGGAATGCCGTCGACGACGACCGCGGCGGAACTCGACGCGCCGAGCAGTCCGTCCAGGCCCTCAAGGTCGGAGACCTCCCAGTCGAGGTACTCACAGGGCTGCGGCCGATCCGGTACCTCCCCACCGATCTTCAGCAGGACGTCGTAGCGGAAGCGCGTCATCTCGTTGTCGTATCCGGGGGCCTTGAGCGATACCTGAATCCCGGTCACCGCAGGAAGCGCGTCTTGAAGCTCTGCGAAGTACCCGGGGTCGATGAGGAGCTCATCGTCCTCCAGTGCGTGCCGTGCAGCGAGGATGCGCAATTCCTCGGCTCCTAGCCGGTCATCCATTTCCAGCACACTAATATGGAACGCCTCTGCGAGTTTCAGGCTCCGCAGGTCGCCGACGTAAATATGTCCGCCAGGAACAATGATTTTGCTCGCTTCGGTCAACACTTCCGTGAGATAGTCCCGGCCAGGAAAATACTGGGCAACGGAGTTGATCACTACGCAATCGAAGAGTTCTCCGTCGGCGACGTCCCCGATCTCCAGCGCAGCTGCCGTGGCCAGCCGCACCCGGCCGCTGAGCCCTCGCCGGGCGACCGCACTCTTCACATGACCAATGGCTTCTGCGGAGAAGTCGATACCCAGATAGCGGTCGGCCGCAGGAGCCAAGCGCAGCAGCAGCAATCCGGTGCCGCAGCCGATCTCCGCGAAGGTGCGAGCGCCCGTTCCAGCGATTCTGTCAACGGTCTGCGTCACCCAGTCCCGCATCTCCGCCTCTGGCAGTGGCTGTTTGGAATAGCTGCTCTGCCAGCCCTTCAGATTGAAGTCATCTTCTTCGGCAGGTTCGCCTTCGGCATAGGCGTTCTCCCAGATGGCGCGCCAGTCCTCTGTGGTGTTATCGGCTTGATCCGCGCCCTTCCCCGGCGTCACGAAGGTGACCAACTGCTCCTCTCCTGCGGAGGTCGTCACGGCCAGCGTGCTGGCGTCCCGGACGTCAGGGCAGGCTCGGGCCACGGCATCGACTTCCCCGGGTTCCACTCGGTGCCCACGGATCTTCACCTGGTCGTCGAGACGCCCGAGATACTCGAGATTCCCGTCGGAACGCCACCTGACGAGGTCTCCGGTGCGGTAGACGGGCAGCCCTTCGATATCGACAAACCGCTGTGCGGTCAGATCGGGGCGGCCGAGGTAGCCCAGCGCCAGCCCCGCACCGCCGATGCACAACTCTCCAGGTATCCCCATGGGGACCTGCAGGCCGTCGGCATTGACGACGAACAGGCGAGTATTGGAAATGGGCCGCCCGATTCCGGTAACGCTGTCGAGCCGGCGCAGCACTGCCCGCGTCGACCATATGGTGGTCTCCGTCGGTCCATAAAGGTTGTGCACTTCGGGCCCCATCGCGGTCAGCGCCCGGGCGAGCGAGTGCGGCAAGTGCTCGCCGCCACTCCATATCTGCCGTAGCGCAGGCGGCGCGACGCGGTGGGACGAGGCGTAGAGCTTCCAGGTCGCCGGAGTGGCCTGCACCACCGTGACTTTCTCGTCGGAGAGAAGTTTGTGCAGCCGCTCCGGGTCGCCGCCGACACCTGGCGGCCCGATCACCAGTGTTCCTCCGGCCAGCAGCGGGAGCCAGAGTTCCAGCCCTGCGATGTCGAAGGACAAGGATGTCAGTGCAAGCATCCGGTCGCGCGTACCGAACCCGGACTCGGACATGAAGTCGTCCAGAAGGTTCCCGAGGCTTTTATGGTTGACCATCACGCCCTTGGGGCGGCCGGTCGAGCCGGAAGTGTAAATCACGTAGGCCACGTGGTCGCCGCATGTCACGGGGGTCGACTTCCCGGCTGGGAGCGGGAAAGCAGGTTCGTCCAACACCAGCACTTCAGTATCTGTGGGCACAGGGATGCGGTCCGCGAGGTCGCAAGTGCTCAGCAGGACCTTGATGCCTGCGTCCTGCGTCATGTGCTCCAGCCGGGCTCTGGGGTACGCAGGGTCAAGTGGTACGTAGGATCCTCCTGCAGCCCAGACGCCGAGCAGACCTGCCGGCAGGTCGCGGCCGCGCGGAAGAGCTACGCCGACCAGATCGCCCGGCCGCAGCCCACGGGCCGTCAGTGCCGCACCGATCGTCTCTGCTCGCTCGATGAGCTGCGCGTATGTGTAGTTGCCGTCGGATGCCTTCACCGCAACGGCGTCTGGTCGACTGCGCGCTGTCTCGGACAGCCTGACAGGGAGCGCGCGGGGATCGACCGGGCGCGTGGGGCCTGTGCCCAGTGTGGAGAGCACCGCCCGCTCCTCCAGGTCCGCCAGGTCGATACTCCCGACACTGGCATCTGGTCTGGCGGCGACAACCTCCCACAGCCGCCGCAGATGCCTGATGAACCGCTCCGCTGTGTCCTGGTCGAAGAGATCGGTCGAATACTGAAGCCGGCAGTCCAGGCCGCCGCCGAGCGGGGTGACTTTGAGTACCAGGTCGAACTGTGAGGTTCCCGTCTGATTGTCGATCAGTTCCAATTCGGCCTCGGGAAGTTCCGTATGAAGCACGGAGGCTTCTTCGAATGCCGCCATCACCTGCACCAGCGGGTTATAAGACAGGCTGCGCTCGGGCGCAATACCGTCGACAATATCCTCGAATGGGACGTTCTCTGACGCAGCTCTCCGGTGCACGTCACGTACGCGCTCGAGGTACGCGGCGAAAGATGGGTCTCCAGCCATATCAGTCGGGATCACGAGGGTGTTCTCGAAGGGGCCGACCAGCCGTTCGTTTTCAACCGAGCGGTTGGCTACCGGGGTCGCCACCAGTAGCCGTGACTGCCTCGACCAGAGACTCAGAACTGCCGAGAACGAAGCCAGAACCATCGTCTGGAGGGTTGCTCCGTGCTCTCGCGTCACCTTCTCGAGCTTGCGTGTCAGAGATGATGAGGTACGAAAGTGCGAAGACGCCACTGCAAACGTCTGCACGGCTGGCCGAGGGCGGTCGACCGGAAGGTCGACCACAGCAGGGAATCCCGAAAGCTCGCGTATCTGTGCTGCCCGTCGTTCGCTGGCCTGCGGCGTATTCACCCACTCACGCTGCCATGTCGCGAAGTCGACGAAGCGGGTCGGCGGCAGATCAAGCAGGTCCGGGACGCCGTCTGCCCTGTCCTTTCGGTAAAGCTCCATGACCTCACGCAGAAAGATGTCCAGAGACCGGACGTCAGCCACCGCGTGGTGAAGCGCGAACACCAGAATTCTGGTGCCACTGCTGCCCTGCACCAGGCCTGCACGCACCAAAGGCGCGTCGCTCAGATCGAATGGCTCTCGGGCAAGTTCCGCTGCTCTGGCGAAGACAGATTCTTCATCGGCTGCGTCAAGCTTTTGCACAGTAACTCGGGCCTCGTCCAGCACATCCTGGACGAGGGCATCACCCATGATCCCGAATCTGGTTCTCAGGACCTCATGCCGTTCGATAACGTCGTTGACCGCGCGCTCGAGAGTCGGAACATCCAGCTTGCCGTGTACGACGAACTGCACACACAGGTTGTTCCTGGAGGTCCCGGGCAGCAACTGTTCAGTAAACCAAATCCGCTGCTGCGACAGAGAGGCCGGGTTTGCACTTACCTGGAACGTCATCAGCTGACCCGCTTTCCCGAAAGTTCCGCCGGGTCGATCCCGGGGCAATGCTCCAGCAGTGAAGGGTGCAGGTACGGGATCCGCCCGAAGGTCCGTGGCGCCATGTCGACCCGGAGTGCGTGATCGCGCTCGGCATAGGCCTGCCAGTTGATCCGGACACCCTGTTCCCAGAGAGTTCCGACAGCCTGGAGCAGCGAGCACCAGCTGTCTGAGGCTTCTCCATCGGATGCCAGGGCCACGGCAGCATCTTCAGGCACTCCCCAACGCTGAGCGGCCTGAAGCAGATTCGTCCCGCTGTTCAGCTGCAGGTACACGGCCGCGGGGTGCTCGGACACCACAGAGCGCAGGACCTCGTCGAAAGGGCCATGCTCACCCAGTTGCGCTCCCCAATACCCAGGATCACACGCCTCCTCGCTGGTCAGCCATGTCCCCGAAACGCATGAAAGTGTCGGCGTAGTAGGAGAGTTCAGCCGTACGTCGCGCATCCGACGGGTGAAGCGGACAACGACTTCGGCGTGTTCCGACGGGTCTGCCATGGCCTGGCTGCGCCAGCACACCGCCCGCGCTGCGTCCTCGAACGACAGGACACCGCTCAGCTGAGCGGCGGTTAGCTCGCCGACGCCGTGCCCCATGAGCAAGTCCGGCCTGACTTCCAGGTCGCTGAGGAATGCGTGCTGTCCGAGGCCGAGCAGGTGCAGCACCGGCTGAAGCGCATTCGTTGCGACCGGATCCCTACCGTGCAGGAACGCATCCCGCACAGCCGCGAACATCTCAGGAGCCAGCACCTGCTTCATGATTTCGAGGCCGTCGTCCACGGTCGACCGGAAAGCCGGCTCTGCCCGGTAGAGAGCGAGCGCCACGTCCGGCGCTCTGACCGCTTCGCCGGGGAGCACGAAGACGAGTGTCGGCGGCACTTCGGGAACCGTATGGAACTGCTCTGGCGCCGGCCACTTCCCGCCGGCCGCCCCGGCGTCGACCGGGATCAGCGCAGCTGCGCGTGTGGTGAGCTCCGGGCGACCGGTGCGCAGCGTATGGCCGATGTCCTGACGAGCCTCGGCCGAGATTCCGTCCACTGCCACACGCACAGCATCGACGGTTCCGGAAAGGCGTTCCGGGTCGTCCGCGGACAGCGGAAGCAGTTGCCAGTACCGCCCCTTGCGAGAGGCAAGCCGCAATTCCCGCTCGGCATCGCCGATGATGACATGCGCATTTGTTCCGCCCAACCCGAACGAACTGACCGCTGCATACCGGCCCTGGTCCGAACGCTGCCAGGCAATCGGCGTATCTGCCAGCTTGAACGGTGTGCCTCCCAGATCGGTTGGCGGGGCTCCTTCCACCAGGGGAGCGTTGGGAGGAATCTGTCCATGCTGTAGGGCCAGTAGACAGCCGATGATGCTTGCTGCACCAGCCGCCGCGGTCAGATTCCCGATGTTCGCCTTGACGGAGTGGAGCCGACACTCGTCGGCACTGGCTCCAGTGGATCGAAAGGCCTGAATCGCGGCATCGATCTCCAGTGCGTCCCCGATGCTCGTGCCCGCACCGTGCCCCTCGAGCAGACCGATACTGGAGGCCCTCAACTCAGCGACGTCGAGGGCCTCTTCGATCAATTCGGACTGGCCGGCAACCCCTGGCGCCGTAAAGCCTGCACGCTCTCGGCCATCATTGTTCACCGCGGTACCGGCGATGACGCCAAGGATCGGGTTGCCTGCGGCCAACGCCACATCCAACCGTCGCAGGAAGAGGACAGCGACGCCATTGCCCTCCACGGTACCGTCGGCTGAGGCCATGTATGGCTCGCACCGACCTCGTGGCGAGTAGATTCCGCCTGCGGTGAACGTATAGCCCGCGTCCGTTACGTCCAAAGCGACACCGCCCGCCAGCGCCGAATCGCACTCGCCTGCAAGGATTGCCTGGCAGGCAAGATGCACTGCCACGCTCGAGGACGAACAGGCGGTCAGGACAGTCATCGATGGACCGGCAAGACCGTAGGTATAGGAAATTCTGCTGGACAGGTAGTCGGGATCGGTCCCTATGGCAAGCCCGGCGAGATCCACCTTTCTGCCGGCTGCGGCTGAGAGGTATTCGATCTGTGTACCGTAGCCACTCTTACGCGATCCAAGGAATACCCCGACGCGATCAGGCAGTGAACCGATGAAACATCCTGAGCTTTCCACTGCCCGGTAACAGGCTTCCAACACTGCGCGATGCTGTGGGTCGGTCAGCTCTGCCTCAGATCGACCGAATCCGAATGCTTGAGGATCGAACCCGAGGGAATCTTCCATGGAATATGTGACAGGCACATATGCTGGATCTTTATATGTGCGACTCGGAACCCGTCGCCGCTTCAATTCCGTGGAGTCGATTTCACGCCGTCCGGAACGCCCTCTGATCATGAGACGCCAAAAGTCCGCCGCGCTCTGCACCTTGGCCGCGCGAATCGACATCCCGACCACGGCAACACGATCAGACATTGAACTGCCACCTCACACATAGCATGGACCAGATTGGCTATACGGACAGCTGGCCGTCCGGCTTGCGAGCGAGCTTGTCTCGCCAGCGAGACGAACGCAATAATTATCCCGACGGGGAGCGCGGGTTCGCGATAGCCACACCTGCGCCCCATTTCGACGCTTTGCCGCCATTGCGTCGCCGAAGTCACGGATTGATTCAAGGGGGGCCATGGCGTACCCATCAAGGTGATGGACGATGAACCGCGCAGAAGGGCGTCGGGAACATGACGAACGACAACGAGTTTCGCAACTCTATGGACGCATTGGTGGTTGACAGCGTGCGGACCCTGACGGGCAACGCCAACATCGGCCTCGATGACAACTTCTTCGACGTAGGTGGCGACTCCATCATCGCCATCCGGCTTGCGCGTACCTTGAGCGAGGAACTCGGGACAGGCCGTGACGTCCGCGTTGTTTTCAGGAATCCAGTACTCAGAGACCTCAGCGAAGCCCTGGGTAGACACGGCGGGCAGGCGGACACAGGAGCCGGTCAGGCCTGATGTGTGGGCCATGTGTTGACAGTATCTGCCAGGGCACGTTCCATAGTGCACTGTTTCCTGGCCCGCCTCCATTGATTCGCGTCAGGCGCCTTCTCGAAGCCCGGCAAATCGATTTCTTCGTGCGCACTCATGCATGTTCCCCATGATTTGGAGACCGACATGGAAGAACGTCACTCAGTTAGCTTGCCCGACACGATCCGCACTTTCACGAAGGAACTCTGGGATCACGTACTGGCCAGCGGCATATCGATCTCCGAGCTGTCCTCGAGTGTGCCACAGCTGACATATCTCATGGAGCTGGTCCATACGGCCGAGGTGCGCACCGTAATCGAGATCGGATTCAATGTCGGCTTCTCCAGCCACGCTTTCCTGTCCGCCTCGGACAACGTTCAGGTGGTGTCCTTCGATTTGCCGGAGAACAAGGCGGCATTGATAGGAAAGGAATTCATCGACCAGCGGTTCCCCGGCCGCCACCAGCTGATCGTGGAGGACTCCCGCACCGCCTTGCCAAAATTCATCGCGGAGCACGGTGAGTCCCTGTTCGACCTTGCTTTCGTCGACGGCGGGCACGAGTACGACGCCGTCAAGTCCGACATCGACTACTGCCGTGTGCTGTGCCGTCCCGGAAGCCTCATCGTCGTGGACGACCTCACCCCCTGGGTGCCTTGGGGGACGGGCCCCACCCGCGCCTGGACCGAGGTGCTGGAGACCGGGGACATCAAGCAGGAGAAGATCTACCGGGACGGCATCCTGACCGACCGCATCGAAGGCCCCGGCGACCGTGTCTGGGCTCAGGGCCGTGTCAGGTAGGCAGGAGGCGCAGGGGCGGATTCGGCCGGCAGGGAGACATGGTGACTGATACGGATGGTGACATCCGCGGCACCGTCGAGGAGGCGTGGTACGCAGCACTCGGAGCGCAGGCCGCCGACGACGGGGGAAATTTCTTCGCGCTCGGTGGCACCTCGCTGTCCGCAGTCGAATTCATGACCCGCGTGGAAGCGCGCCTGGAGATCGACTTCCCTCTGGAACTGCTGTTCCGCAGACGGGCCTTGCCCGACATCATCGACGAATGCACGCGCAGGTACCGTGACCTCCATTCCCGTCGTGGCCCCTCTTCCTGACGCAGAGCCTCGGCGACTGCCGGGGTCGCCCGAACTTGGGTGGACAGACACAGCCGGCGGGCCCCGGCCGCAAGCGAACTCGGCATCGTACGACTGCCGCTTCTCCGCCTTGGCCCCCGACTCCCCCGCTTTCCTTGCAGTCAAAGCCTCGACGCCACGAAGGGAAGGCCATCCTGCTGTCGCCTCCGCCTGTGCCGCGGGAGGTGGCCAGCCGGTCAGGTCCGTGATCTGCCCGCGGAGCACTTCCCACTCGCTGGTGATCCGCTGTTCGCGGGCCTCCAGCAGGGCCAGGACCGCGGTGGGGTGAGATCCGGGCGGGTCATGAGCCGGGCCAGGTGGACTTGGTGGTACCGGTCGGAGAATCCAGCACGGCCTCCGTCAACACGATCAGCCGGAGACCACCTGAGCCACACGGTCAGGCGACAGCACCACGGACATGGACTCCCGTACCACCCTCCGGCTTCCAGTCACTCCTGACGGCGGTGCAGCCGTCGGCCCAGACTGCGCAAGGACATCGGCAGGGTGAAGTCGTGCGGCCCGAGGCCGGTGTAGCCCTGTTCGGCGAGGTGATCGATGATCGCGGGGACGGCGCCCAGCGCGCCGCCGCTCTCCGCGTAACCCTGGCCTTCGTCGACCGTGGACATCCCGTTGACTTCCAGGACCGCGGCGACCAGGGCGAGGACCGACGGCTCGGTCCGGCCGGCTCCCTCTTTCGCCTGGCCCTCGATCAGGAAGCGATGAGGGGCCACCGTCGCCGCCCCGGGCCGCACCTGGCAGAGCAGATGCTCCCTCAACTCGGCGTCGTTGAATGGCTCTTCGGTCCCAGGTTCGCAGATCACCCGGCACTCGAGCCCCACCGTGCCCTCGGTGCCGGGGGTCACGGTGGTGGAGGAGGCCCGCACCGCGAGGTGCGAGACGAGCGCCTCGTCGACCCGCTCGGGCAGCACCAGGTCGACCCCCACCACCGGGACGGCGGGCGGCGCCGGCGCGTAGGGGTCGCCGCTATGGGCGATCCGGCATATCCCGTCCCAGTCGAGGTCTCCTTGCAGGTGGGCGGCGAGCAGCTGTTCCGGGCCTATCAGCAAGGCCCGCATCTGCGGAGCGGTGAACACCGCGCCGTTGAACGTGGCGGAGGTCACCGTGACGCCATCGGTGATCCGGGTCATGAGATAGCAGTCCAGCCCTCGGTGGTCGGGCATGGTTTCGTTGCGGCCCATCAGCAGTTCGAGTTCACCGACGGCGCCGGCGGCCGCCGCCAGCAACTCCTCCTCGGAGCTGCGCTGCAGAGAGTCGAAACCTTCATCGAAGGAGAAATTGACAATGGTGCCATCGGCGATGGCAGCACCTCGTCGACGTTCTTCCGCCGAAATGAGCTGTCGAAGGGTCAGATAGCCGATCCGGTAACGGCTCTGAGCGCGCAGCGTCTGCATTGCCACCCGTTCGATGAGCGCGCCGAAACCGGGCCGGTCGGAGGTCGCCACGACCACGGGCAGGATGCAGTGAAAGCAGCCGATGGTCTCCGCCTCGGCATCCGTCCGGCCGACGAAGTGATTACGCACGACACTGTGCGGGGCAGCGGAGAGCGCGGCGAGCAGCGCGTGCACGGTGGCGGCGTGCACGACGGCCGGGGTGGTCCGATGGCGCCTCGCGGCGAGTGCCAGTAGCGGTGCCAGGCGGTCCGTGCGGTACGTCGCCCCGTAGTGGTGCATCAGGTCGTCCTGGGCCGGGACGAACATACGGTTCGGGATTTCACGAACAGCCCTCGCCCAATAGGCGGTCGAGGCGGCTCGATGCTGCGCGAGCGGTCCGCTCTGCTCGGCTAAGGCAGAGTCGAGCGGCTGGTGCCGACGGCGGGACGCTGCCGGCTCCGCGCCAAGCGCAACCTCGCGGACGGCGAGCGCGAACTCCGCCTGGAGCAGCGGGATACTGTGCCCGTCGAAGACACAGTGGGAGATCACAAAGAGGAGTTCGGTCACCCACTCCCCTGCGCGCACCGCCCCGACTCTCAGCGGGCCCTCCCGGGACAGGTCGAACTCGGTCTCAGCGATGGCGAGTTCGAGGCTTCTGCGGACGTCGGCCGCTTCGTCCAGGACATGGAGCGCGTCCAGCGCAGGCGCATCGGTCCGCTGCTCGGGCAGGCCGTCGGGGCCTCGGACGATCAGCGTACGGAAGGCCTCGTGGCGATGGACCAGAAGTTCGACAACTCGGCGGGCCTGGCCGAGATCAATGGGGCACTCGGGCGTCATCCAGACCAGGGCGTTCGACCCCGCGCGCAGGCGGGTATCCTGCATTTTCCACCATTCGAACTCCTGCGCGCCACCGAGCGGGCCCCTGCGAGCCGTCGACTTCCCACCGTCCAACGGTCCCGCTCCCCTTACTGCGCAAGCGCTTCAACAGCGAATCGGTGCAAGATTCACACCGGGGTTCAGGCCTGTCAAGGTGGAAACTCCATGGGGGCTCCTGCCCCGGACTCGAACCTGCGGCCACGCCCGCTACGGCAAGTCATACGTCTGCCTCAGTGCCGAGGACAGCTCCGTGCACGCGGCCTGCAACTGCTGGGGCGAGAGGACGGGCATCATCGGCGGACCCCTCGGGGCCAGCAGGGCGGACTGGGTCTGCACAGCGGGTGCCGGACGGGCGGATGGGACCGGAAGCCGGACTGATGGCTGACCCATGTCACACAACTAGAGCGTGTTCTTTGATGGGTTGGTCAGTTGATCGGATATGTCTATCCGATGAGTGATCACTGATGCGATGTGGGACTGGACCGAGCCGCTCATGCCGGCCGATCCGGTCCGGGGACGGCGCTGGGCCGATCACCGCGGCACGCTCGAGGCCATCGCGTGGAAGTACCGCACCAACTCGCCCTGGCGGGACCTCCCCGAGGAGCTCGGCTCGTTCCAGACGGCCCACAAGCGGCTGATCAGGTGGGCCGTCGACGGCACGTGGGAGAAGATCTTCGCCGCCGTCCTCGCCGCAACGGATGCCGTCGACGACATCGGCTGGACCGGGCCCACCAGCACGCCGCGGGAGCACTCAGAAGGGAGCAGGTCAGGCCCAGGATGCCACCGGCACGAACGAACTGTCCTGGCGGAACTGGTCCGTCCCGTCGGTGCGTTCCACGCGGAGCTGGTAGGCGTAGTGGCGCAGGTAGTACCCGGGGTAGTTGTACGACTCGAAGCGGACCGTGCCCGATGCCGTGCCGGTCCGCAGGACGAACGTGGCGTCCTTGGCGAACGTGCTCGTGCCGTCGTTCGGGTCGAAGCGGGCGCGGAAGTCCCAGTGGCGCAGGTAGTTGCCGGCCGTGTCGCGGAAGGAGCAGCCGGTCGCGTCGGCCAGGCCGGCGACGACCGTGAAGGTGGCGGCCTGCTTCTCGGTGGTGGTGCTGGAGCCGCTGACCACGGGCAGGTTGAGGAGTGCGGACTGCTGCTGCCAGTGTCGGGTCGGGTAGTTGGCCGAGCGGAAGGAGCGGGTGGTGTTGCGGGCGAGGCTCGGGCCGCCGGAGACCGTCTCCTTGACGACCGTGAAGTGCCGGGCCGTGCCGGAGATGCCGGGGAGTGCGGCCGGTGCCGTCCAGGTGGCGAAGGTGTCATAGCTGTCGGAGTAGTAGTAGGTGCCGTCGCCGTAGCCGTCGAAGAAGATGCGCCAGCCGCCGTTGTCGAGCCGCACCAGCGCCGGGCCCTCGCGGTAGCTGCCCCAGCCCGCCCAGTCGCCCGTCCTGCGGATCGTGTACGGGCCTGTGAGGTTCGAGGCGGTGGCGTACTCGATGTACTTCGTTGTCTCGTTCTTCGGGAAGGCGTGGTAGGTCGAGCCGGTCTTCACGATGAACGTGTCGATGTGGTTGGCGCCGATGCCCGCCAGTGCCACCGGTGAACTCCACGCCGTCAGGGCGGAGTTCGTGGCGCGCAGCAGATACGGCGTGAAGATCCACTCGTCGTTCGTGGTGGAGCAGGACACGATGACGCTGACGCTGCCGTCGCTGTCGACGAACCACTCGGGCGCCCAGGCGCGGGAGAGGTTCGCGAGGGGGACGGTGTAGTCGTACAGGAACGTCCAGTTGACGCGGTCGGAGCTGCGGGCGAAGCCGATGGTCCTGCTGGTGTCCTGCCAGGTGTGCGTGGTGTAGGTGACGTAGTAGTAACCGTCGGTGTGTCTGATGACGCTCGCGTCGCGGATCCGGTTGGCGGGTGGCGTGTACGCGGAGGAGCGCAGCAGCCGGAAGTCGGTGGCGTCGTCCGACTGGTAGACGTTGACCGTGCCGTCGTTGCTGTTCAGGAACGGCACGATCGTGTAGCGCGTGGCCGAGCCGTTCGGGGGCGCTGCGGCCAGGGCGCTGCCGAGCAGTCCGGGCGCCTCGCCCAGCAGCACCGCCGAGGCGGGCAGGGCGGCCAGGGAGCGCAGCAGCGCACGGCGGGACGGGGCGGCGGGGCGTGAGGTCACGGGCGGCTCTCCCTGAGACACAAGGATCGATATACCGAACAAGGTTCGGCAACTCGATCAGACGTGGGGGATCAGAAAGTAAGGGCGAGGCGCAGGGGCGTCAATGGTTTGAACAGGAGCGGATGCGCCCAGTGAGGTAGAAGTGGCCCGTGGGTGAACGTCCACTCCAGTCGTCGGCGTACCACCACCGGCCATCGGACGTTACCGTTCGGTAGAGAGGTTGCTTCCGGAGGTGTCCGTATGACGCTCGACCGTGCTGCAGGCCTGGCGGAGACCGCCCGTGCGCTGGCCGCCGGGGACGTGACGTCCCGGGCGCTGGTCGAGCGGACGCTGGCGCGGATCGAGGCGACGCAGGGCAGCATCAACGCCTTCCGGATCGTCCGGGCCGAGGCGGCGCTCGCCGAGGCCGAGGCCGCCGACCGGGAGCTCGCCGCGGGCGGGCGGGGGCCGCTGCTCGGGGTGCCCGTCGCCGTGAAGGACGACATGGACGTGGCCGGTGAGCCGACCGCCTTCGGCTGCTGCGGGGAGTTCCCGCCGGTCGCCGAGGACGGCGAGGCGGTGCGGCGGCTGCGCGCGGCCGGGGCCGTGATCATCGGCAAGACCAACACGTGCGAGTTCGGGCAGTGGCCCTTCACCGAGGGACCGGCCTTCGGGGCCACGCGCAATCCGTGGAGCACGGCCCATACGCCGGGTGGTTCCTCGGGCGGCTCGGCCGCCGCGGTCGCCGCCGGACTGGTGCCCGCCGCGCTCGGCTCGGACGGCGCCGGCTCGGTGCGGATCCCGGCCGCGTGGACCCATCTGGTCGGCATCAAACCGCAGCGCGGCCGTATCTCCACCTGGCCGCGCGGGGAGTCCTTCCAGGGCATCACCGTCAACGGCACCCTGGCCCGTACGGTCGCCGACGCGGCCCTGCTGCTGGACGCGGCGAGCGGCAACCACCCGCTGGACCCGCACCGGCCCCCGGCCGTCGACGCGTCGGCGGCCGTCGGCCGCGACCCCGGGCGGCTGCGCATCGCGCTCGCCCTCAAGCCGCCGTTCACGGCCGTTCCCGCCCGGCTCCTGCCTCAGGTACGGACCCGGGTCGTCGAACTCGCCGAGCAACTGGCGGCGTTGGGGCACACCGTCGAGGAGGCCGACCCGCCGTACGGGCAGATCGGGCTGACCTTCGTGCCGCGCGCGACGGCCGGGATCGCCGAGCGGGTGGCCGAGGCGCCCTTCCCGGCGCTGCTGGACCGGCGCACCCTGGGAGCGGCCCGGCTGGGCCGGCTGCTCGACGGGGCACCGCTGCGGGCGGCCCGGCGTGCGGAAGCCGTCCTGCACCGTCGTATCGGCGGGTTCTTCACCTCGTACGACGTCGTCCTCGCGCCCACCACCGCCGCTCCCCCGCCCCGTATCGGCGCCCTGCTGGAACTCAGCGGTTTCGCCACCGACCGGGCGATGATCGCCGCCTGCCCGTACGCCTGGCCGTGGAACGTGCTGGGCTGGCCGGGCGTCAACGTGCCCGCCGGTTTCACGGCGGACGGTCTGCCCGTGGGGGCACAGTTGCTCGGCCCGGCGAACAGCGAACCGCTTCTGGTGCGGGTGGCCGCGCAGTTGGAGGCGGAGCTGCGCTGGCACGAGAAGTGGCCCACGCCCCCGCCGGTCACGGAACGTTCGGCTGCCGCCTGAGCGACCGTACGCGGTTCCGCATGGCGACCGGTCGGTGGCCGGGCGCACGGGAGCAACGTCTAGGGTGCCCGCGTGACCGCGTTTACCGATGAGAACGTCCCGGGCCGCTCCGGCCCCTCCGCCACCACTCAGGCCGATCCGCGCGAGGTGGGCCGGGTGCGCACCGAGTACTCGCCCGCGCACGACGGCGATCCCGACCCCGGCGAGATCGTCTGGACGTGGGTGCCCTTCGAGGAGAACGACGGGCGCGGCAAGGACCGCCCGGTGCTCGTGGTCGCCCGCGAGCCGGCGGGGACGTTCCTCGCCGTGCAGTTGTCCAGCAAGCGGCATGACGGCGATCGGGAGTGGGTGCCGATCGGCAGTGGTCCGTGGGACCGGTCGGGCCGCGAGTCGTGGGTCGATGTGGACCGGGTGCTGCGGCTGCACGAGGACGGCATGCGCCGGGAGGCCTGTGCCCTGGACAGGATGCGGTTCAACCTCGTCCGGCACCGGCTGCGGGAGCGCTACGGCTGGAGCTGAAGGCCTGCTCGAAGGCGCCCCGCACCCGGGCGTCCGGCGTCCGGTCCAGCACCCCGAACACCACGTGCTCGAAGGCCTGCGCGAAGCGCCCGCCGGGTTGCAGCAGTGTCCGGAACGCCCCGGCGACCTGCGCCGGGTCGTTGCGGAAGACGCCGCATCCCCAGGCGCCCAGCACCAGGCGCCGGTACCCGTGGGCGGCGGCCGTCTCCAGGACCCGTTCGGCGCGGACGGCCAGGGCCCGCGGCAGTTCCGGGACTCGTTCGGGTGCCGTGCGGAGCACCACGCCCGCGTTGGGCGCCGCCGAGGTCAGGAAGCCGGCGGTGTACGGCGCGTCCAGCAGGCGGCCCCGGTCGTCGCGGAAGACGGGCACGGCGGGTGAGTGGATGACACGGTCCGTGTAGAACGGGTCGCGGTGGGCGCGGTGGTGGTCGTAGAACGCGCGGGCCCGGAGCAGGCAGGTGTACAGCGCGGAGGCCCGGCACAGGGCCTCTTCCTGGGCCTGGGCGCCGTTGAGGTAGCCGCCGCCGGGATTGCGGGCCGAGGCGAAGTTCAGTACTGCCACGTGTCCGCCGAGCCGGCGGGCGGCCTCCAGGCTGCTCTCGCCCGTGACCTCGACCAGCGTCCGAGTCACCCGGATGGAGGGCATCCGCACCGGTACCGGTTCCGGACCGTACATGCGCGTGCCCTCACGCGCGGCCCGCAGCTCGTCGGCGATCGACACCTCGCGCCCGTCCGGTGCCCGGTAGGCCCCCGCCGCCACGATCTGCTCGGTCTGCTGTGCGACACCGCGCAGGCGCGCGCTCACGGCGCCACCCCCGTGTGCGCCGTGGCCGCGTGCCGCGCGGCCGGTCTTGTCGTGCTCACGTAGGCATCGTGGGTTATGCCGGCTGTCAGGTGCAACGGGGTTTTCGCCACGGGAGAACACCGGGGAAAGCGCCGGGAAACGCCCGGTCAGGCCGGATGACCGCCCCGGAACGCCCCGGTACGCCCCCTTGTGCCGAGCGACGCGAGGGACTTGGGTGGGACGAGTGATCCCGGCTCGGGCCGCCGAAGTGCCCGAACCGGTGGCATGGTGGAATCTCAGGAGGATCCCGACATGTCCGATGCGCCCACTGCTCCGGCGGGTGGCTGTACCCAGCCGCACCCCGCCCTGTCCGAAGCCGAGGTCGAAGCTCTGGTCCGCGGCATCTGCTTCAAGACCGGCCCGCCGCGCCGCCTCGGCGTCGAGGTGGAATGGCTCGTCCACGAGCTGCGCGCACCGCAGCTCCCCGTCACACCCGAACGACTCGACGCGGCCTACGCCGCACTGCGGCCCCTGTCCCTGAGGTCGGCGCTCACCGTCGAGCCCGGCGGCCAGCTGGAGCTGAGCTCGCTCCCCGCCGCCTCGCTGACGGAAGTCATCGCCACCGTCTCCGCCGACCTCGACGCCGTCCGCGCGGTCCTGCGCAACAACGGCCTCACGCTGGTCGGCCTCGGCCACGATCCCTGGCACGAACCGCGCCGGTTCCTGCGCGAACCGCGCTACGACGCCATGGAGGCCTGCCTCGACCGCACCGGCCCCTCCGGCCGCGCCATGATGTGCGCCTCGGCCTCCGTGCAGGTGTGCGTGGACGCCGGCCACGAGGAGCCGGGGCCCCTCGGCCATGTGCGGCGCTGGTGGCTGGCCCATCACCTGGGCGCGGTCCTGGTGGCCGCCTTCGCCAACTCCCCGCTCGCCGGTCACCGGCCGACCGGCTGGCTGTCCACCCGGCAGCTGACGTGGACCCGGATCGGCCCCGGCCGGGCGGGCGGACCGCCCCTGGACGCCGCCCCGCGCGACGCCTGGGCCCGGCACGTGCTGGACTCCCCCGTGATGTGCGTACGGCGCGACGGCGGGCCCTGGGACGTCCCGGAGGGGCTCACCTTCCGGGAGTGGATCCGCACGGGCGGCCCCCGGCCGCCCACGCGGGAGGACCTCGACTACCACGTCACGACGCTGTTCCCGCCGGTCAGGCCGCGCGGCCACCTCGAACTGCGCATGATCGACGCGCAGCCCGGTGACGACGGCTGGATCGTGCCGCTGGCCGTGACGGCTGCGCTGTTCGACGACCCGGAGGCCGCCGAGACCGCCTACCGGGCCGTGAAGCCGCTGGCCGAGCGCACCCTGGGGCTGCCCGCGCCGCACAACCCGCTGTGGGTCGACGCGGCCCGCAGCGGGCTCGCCGACGCCGAACTGCGCGAGGTGGCCGTCGCGTGCTTCACGGCCGCGCTGGACGCCCTGCCCCGGCTCGGCGCCGGACCCGAGGTCGTCGAGGCCGTCACGGCCTTTCTGGACCGTTATGTCGTCCTGGGCCGCTGCCCCGCCGACGACCTGCTCGACCGACAGCGCGGCACGGACGGTCGCGCCCACGGGAAGGACCCGCGCCCATGACCGACACGAGCCCCGCCGTCGACACCGAACCCACCGACCCCGAGGTGCTGCGCGAGCGCGCGGTCGCCTCGCTGGTCGTCGCCCGCGACCGCACCACCCTGCTGACGAGCTGCGTCGAGGACCCCGACCTGACCGCGCAGCACTCGCCGCTGATGTCGCCGCTCGTGTGGGACCTGGCGCACATCGGCAACCAGGAGGAGCAGTGGCTGCTGCGGGCCGTCGCCGGGCACGAGGCGATACGGCCCGAGATCGACGGCCTCTACGACGCGTTCGAGCATCCGCGGGCCGAGCGGCCGAAGCTGCCCCTGCTGCCGCCGGCCGAGGCACGCGCGTACGCGGCCGAGGTGCGCGGCCGTGCCCTGGACGTGCTGGAGCAGGCCGCGTTCCACGGGACGCGGCTGACGGAGGCGGGGTTCGCCTTCGGAATGATCGCGCAGCACGAACAGCAGCACGACGAGACCATGCTGATCACCCATCAGCTGCGCCGGGGCCCGCAGGCGCTGACCGCGCCGGACCCGGACCCGGTGCCGCTGTTCACCGGCCCGGCCGAAGTCCTCGTCCCGGGCGGCCCGTTCACGATGGGCACCTCCGACGAGCCCTGGGCCCTGGACAACGAACGGCCCGCGCACCGGCGCGAGGTGGCGCCCTTCCGGATCGACACCACGCCGGTGACGAACGGCGCGTACCAGGCGTTCATCGAGGACGGCGGCTACGACGACCCGCGCTGGTGGACGGCGGACGGCTGGGCCCACATCCGCCGGAACTCCCTCACGGCCCCGCTGTTCTGGCGGCGGGACGGCAGGCAGTGGCTGCGGCGGCGCTTCGGCGTCACGGAGGTCGTCCCGCCGGACGAGCCGGTGCTGCACGTGTGCTGGTACGAGGCCGACGCCTATGCCCGCTGGGCGGGACGCCGGCTGCCCACGGAGGCCGAGTGGGAGAAGGCGGCCCGCCACGACCCGGCCGGCGACCGCTCCATGCGCTACCCGTGGGGCGACGCCGACCCGGGGCCCGAGCACGCCAACCTCGGCCAGCGGCATCTGCGTCCGGCGCCCGCCGGGAGCTACCCGGCCGGCGAGTCGCCGCTCGGGGTACGGCAGTTGATCGGCGACGTGTGGGAGTGGACGGCGAGCGACTTCCTGCCGTATCCGGGGTTCCGGGCGTTCCCGTACAAGGAGTACTCGGAGGTCTTCTTCGGGTCCGACTACAAGGTGCTGCGCGGCGGTTCGTTCGCCGTGGACGCGGTGGCCTGCCGGGGCACGTTCCGCAACTGGGACCACCCGATCCGGCGGCAGATCTTCTCCGGGTTCCGCACGGCCCGCTCGGAGGACGTCTGATGTGCCGCCATGTGGCGTACGTGGGACCGGCCGAGCCGCTCGGCCGGTTCCTCGTGGAGCCCGCGCACGGCCTGTACCGGCAGTCGTGGGCGCCCCGGCGGCAGAAGTACGGGACGGTCAACGCCGACGGTTTCGGCGTGGGCTGGTACGCCGAGGGCGATCCGGTGCCGGCACGCTACCGCCGGGCCGGGCCGATCTGGGCGGACCTGTCGTTCGCCGATCTGGCCCGGGTCGTACGGTCCACGGCACTGCTCGCCGCGGTGCGGGACGCGACGCTGTCGGGTGCGGACGCGGAGGCCGCGGCGGCGCCGTTCGCGGCGGGGACCTGGCTGTTCAGCCACAACGGGGCGGTCAAGGGCTGGCCCGGCTCGCTCGCGTCGGTGTCCCGCACCCTGCCGCCACAGGACCTGCTGTCGCTGGAGGCCCGCAACGACTCGGCGCTCGTGTGGGCCCTGGTCCTGGCCCGGCTCAGGAGCGGCGACGAGCAGGGCCAGGCGCTGGCCGACACGGTTCTGGAGGTCGCCGCCGCCGCGCCCGGTTCCCGGCTCAACCTCCTGCTCACCGACGGCGACACCATCACCGCCACCGCCTGGGGCGACACCCTCTGGTATCTCACCCGGCCCGGCGGCGGCACCGCCGTGGCCTCGGAGCCCTACGACGACGATCCGCACTGGCAGGAGGTACCCGACCGCACGCTGCTCACGGCGAGCCGCACGGACGTGCTGCTCACGCCGCTGAAGGAGCCGGCCGACACCCTCGTGCCCGCCTCACCCAAGGAGCCCCGTACGTGAGCCCGTTCCGCCTCACCCGCACGCTGCCCGAGGACGCCACGGACGCCGCGCTGCGCGCCGACGTCCACCGGGGTCTGACCGGCCGTCCCAAGACGCTGCCGCCGAAGTGGTTCTACGACGCGCACGGCAGCGACCTCTTCGAGAAGATCACCGAACTCCCCGAGTACTACCCGACGCGCGCCGAACGGGAGATCCTCCTCACGCGCTCCGGCGACATCGCCGCGGCGACCGGGGCCCGGACCCTGGTCGAGCTCGGCTCCGGTTCCTCGGAGAAGACGCGGCATCTGCTCGACGCCCTGTCGGATCTGCACACCTACGTCCCCGTCGACGTCAGCGAGAGCGCCCTCACCCAGGCCGGGCAGGCGCTCGCCGCCGAGCGGCCGGGGCTCGACGTGCACGCGCTGATCGCCGACTTCACCGCGGAGCTGACGCTGCCGGACACCCCGGGGCCGCGGCTGGTGGCGTTCCTCGGCGGCACGATCGGCAACCTGCTGCCCGTCGAGCGTGCCGCGTTCCTGGCGTCCGTGCGGACCCTGCTCGCCCCGGGCGACGCCCTGCTGCTGGGCACGGACCTGGTCAAGGACGAGGAGGTGCTGGTCCGGGCGTACGACGACGCGGCCGGGGTGACGGCCGCGTTCAACAAGAACGTGCTCACCGTGATCAACCGTGAACTCGGCGCCGACTTCGAGTTCGCCGCGTTCGACCATGTGGCGCTGTGGGACGCCGAGCACGAGTGGATCGAGATGCGGCTGCGCTCCCGTACGGCGCAGACCGTGAAGGTGCCGGCGCTCGACCTCGCCGTCGACTTCGCGGCGGGCGAGGAGCTGCGCACCGAGGTGTCGGCGAAGTTCCGGCAGGAGAGTGTGCGGGGCGAACTGTCCGCGGCGGGGCTGGACCTGGCCCACTGGTGGACGGACGAGGCGGGCCGGTTCGCGCTGTCGCTGAGCGTGGTGCGATGAGCGTGGTGCGCTGACATCTGTCGCATGCGTGTGCGGCGGGGCGGGAGGCGACGTCTCGCGCTTCGCCGCCGTTTGGGGCACGGTGGAGTCACGTGTGACACCCGTCACTGAAGAGGAGCAGCGGCATGTCGAACCACACCTACCGGGTCACGGAGATCGTCGGCACCTCCCCCGACGGCGTCGACGAGGCCATCCGCAACGGCATCAACCGGGCCTCGCAGACGCTGCGCAACCTGGACTGGTTCGAGGTGACGCAGGTGCGCGGGCAGCTCGAGGACGGGCAGATCGCGCACTGGCAGGTGGGGCTGAAGGTGGGCTTCCGGCTGGAGGAGTCCGAGTAGCCAGCGGCCCTGCGCAAGGCCGGCTCCTGGCAAGTCGCCCGGCAGAGGTGAACACTTTTGCCCATGCGAACCCTCAGGTGCGCCCTTCCCGCTCCTGCGCCGCCTTCAGCTCGGCGGACCTGGCCGCCCAGTCGGCCCGTACGACGGTGAAGCCCGCGCGCCGGGCGTCCTCGCAGACCAGTTCGTCGTCGTCCACGAGGACGCGGACCTCGCGGGTGCGGGCGAGCCGCCGCAGGATCTCCAGCTTGGTGAACCGGGCGGGCCGGCGGTCGGCGTCGCGCCGCATGTACACCCGCCCCTCCGGCAGTTCCTGCGCGGCGAGCCAGTCGAGCGTGTCCCGCCGGCAGCGCTCGGGCCGCCCGGTGAGGTAGACGATCTCGCACTCCCGCGCGCTCTCCTTGACCAGGGCGATGCCCTCCGGGAGCGGCGGGTCCTCGGGCGCCGCCGAGAAGAACCCGTCCCAGTCCCGCGGCCGGCGCTCCAGGAACCGCTGCCGGTGCGCGGTGTCGGCGAGGGTGTTGTCCAGGTCGAACACGGCCAGCGGGGCCACACGGCGATCGTCACTCACGCTGCCCACCCTAGGCCGTCCGGCGGTTCCAGTCGCCCGCCCAGGCCACGCCGACCGCGCGAGCGCCGGGGACGGGCGGAGACGGCCCTCTCCCCGGGGCCCGGCAGGGGCCCGCGAGCCGCACCCCTCGGAGCCGGTGCGTGGCCCGGACCGCACCGGCAGTACTCCCACGTCCGCCCCGGCCCGGGGGAACCGGCCCTTATACACATCT